>NZ_VFVA01000030.1:0-69346 GCF_006442155.1 Mesorhizobium sp. B2-4-14
GCAGGGGGCGAAACTTATCTCGCCTTCAAATCTCGCCTTGGCCCTTTAATCCGCCAAAAATTCCAAAAAAAATTGCACAAAGTGTTCATTTTCCTGGTCGCTCGAAAAGTTGGGCTGGCTCGACGCAGAGTGCACTGGCCGCTTCGCCAATCGTTTTGATGGTTGGGTTCCGCTGCCCAGCTTCAAGCCTGCTTACGTACGCCTGATCGACGTTCATCCTCGCGGCAAATTCCTCTTGCGAGATGCCCGCATTCAGGCGGTGCTTTCGAATATTGAGGCCAACCAGCTTCTGTATCTCCATCTGAAATGATGGAGCGGCGTTCGACTTGATCGGCCATGTATCCTATTACATATTTTGTGTGGGCTGGTGCTGGCCGGTCATGGCTTTGGGGGATGACATGGGATTTTGGACAGAAGTCAATCAGGACGCTCTGACGGTGTCCCCGGACATGGCTGCGATCTCTCCTGCACAACGAGGCTTTCTGCGAAATTTCGAAATTGCCAATGGCGTGAGCTTATCGTTTGTTGCGATTCTCGTTGCCGTCATAATTGTCGGCATTCTGCTGGCTAGGGCGACCGCGCTTGTCGCCAGAAGCCCTGATGGCAGAACGTACGTGCAGGCCAATGCACTTGGGAGTTTGGTCGGTCTCGCATCAAGCGCATCGGTGCTTGTGATGGCGGTTGTCGGCTATGTGTTCACGCACTGGTACTGGCCTACTGGCTCACTGGTTGCCGCTTTTGCGCTGTCCGGCTTGTTGGTCAACGGGGCGACGGCAATTCCGTTGTACAGATTGCACAACATTCTGGGTCTGCTCGTGATCGGAGCGACCGTGTTTTCGATCTGGCATATCTGGCGATAGGCGATGAAAAGGAATTCCGCAGGGCGGCAATTTCATCCTATCGTAGCCCGTGGACATGGACACAACGCGGGGGTGACGTAAGGAACTTCCCCCGCGTGTCCGTCCGGTCCATCAAGAGGGAGCCGTGGGCAAGTATCCATGGCCAATGAGACGACATGCCCAATTCACGCCACTCCTTTTTGATGTCGGTTTACGAGACGCACCTGTGCGGCCTCGTGCGCCTGCGGCGAGGCATTGCGCCAATCCTCAAACAAACACGCTGCCTTAGTGGTCCCATGCCAATGTTGGCAGATAGTATGTGCTGCTTTCGCGTGTCGTTTTCTCGATCAACGCAGCCTCAATGAGAGTGGGTAGCCCACGCTCTGCCCGTTTTCGAAGCGTATTGGCTTTCGTCGGCTCCGCGTCCTCAGTTCTTGCACGTTCCGAATTTATCGCCACCCACGCTCGTTCGATCTGAGCCAGATTTGCTGCCTTCACCTTTTGGCCAAGGAAATTCTCAAGCGTGACAGATGAACTCTCACATGCTCTTTCAATCACGCTCAGCAGTTCCATCGAAAGTTCCGAAAGCGATGACTTGTCTTCGGGTGCAACGCCTTCGCGTACGACGTCTCCTGCCACTGGCCGCATTACCGCGCTAGCCGCGATGCTCACTAGTTCGAAGTCGAAGGTTTGGCGTTCTGTGGCGCTGTCGCGCATCTTGACCACGGTTATTCGGCGACGTGCATTTCTGCTTCGCTCAAGCGAGAAGATAACATCAGCACCGTTGGCCAAGGCGCTCGCGCCACGTACACCCTGTCTACGTGCGCCACGTCCCTTTCCCGGATGAGCGATTGCCAAAACCAAGCAGTCGAACCTTTCTGCATATCGCCTTAGCGCGCTAATAACGCCCTGCATCTCGCTGTTGCTGTTTTCATCACGCACATTGAAACAAGCAATGAGTGTATCAATGACGATAAGCCTTACCGGCAACCCGTGTGTCGCGCCGCGTTGAATCTGCTCGTTGGCCTTTTGCCAGATACCAAACACTTGTTCGGCAGCGTTCAGCCGCAACTGCGCAATACCAATGGGAAGAATGGGCAAGACCACGCCTTCGTCCACACCAGGACCGCTCGAGGCCTCGGCACGTAAGGCTTGCTCACACGCTTTAATCCTGTGCGGCAAACCTTCCGCACCTTCGCCTGCGATGTAAATGGTTGCACCGAGTTTCGCAGGTTTTGCGAACTCGTGGTGTTCGTTCCCTGCAACACGGGGTGGAATCGCTGCATGTCGCCCGGTTGCGAGGCACGTAGCCAGCAAGAGTGCCCAGAACGATTTGCCTACGCCGCTTCGTCCGAACAGCAGTGCCACGCCTTTGCGAGGTAGGTAGTCGCTGAAAAGACAATCGGCATCGCCGGCCTCTGCTTTGGCCTCGCGGTCTATCACGCGAATATATTGGTCCAGGCTCATGACAACGCCTTCAAACCGGCCAAGCGGCTCGCGAGCAAGTTCTGGAAGCCGCGCACGCTACACACGTCCTGTTCTGACGCGCTTGCTTTGTCCGTTGATGGTGTCGCGCATTGTACGCCAGCGTGCGCCGCCATCGCCGCATGCCATAGTTCTTGGGCAATACCGTATTCCTCGTGCGCGGATGCACCAGCCAACGCCACGGCAAAATCAAATGCGGTGAGCGCGTCGAGCCACGGGAACAGGCGCGCTAGTAGATCGGGAAACTGCTTTGGTGACTTGTCTCGGTCGGAGGAAATAGACCACTGCCAATTGCCCAAATCAACATCGATGTAGACGGGTTGACGGCTTTCAGTCGTCGGCGGAAATATTCTGCCGTGAAACCTACCGTGTGAGCCAATCTCGTTGTCGTCTCGTCTTCTGCTTGCTGCCGTCGCAACGCCCACACTTTCCTGATTCGCCCCGTACGTGTCAGCGAGAGTAAAGCTTGGCGGAACTGGCATTCCGAGTGGGGCTATCTGCCGAAAAATGCGGATGTCATTCCATACGGACGTTGGTTCACGCATTCGGTAGCCGGACCGGCTCTGCGTACCCTCCATTAGGTCACACATAATCTCGTAGTCTTCATATGAGATGCGACGCCAACGAGGCATGTCTGTTCGGTCGTCACGTTCCTCGTACACGGTCGCGGCAACACGGTGGTCGAAGCTGTATGGATTGAACGGCTGTCGGGCATCATCAATCTTTGAAGGCGCGGGGGAGCATTTGCCGGATGTAGCTTTTCTGTTGGCCATGACTTTTCCGATCGTAGAAGCGTGGGCTTGGGAGTTGGCATCCGACTAGACGGACCGCCGCCGAGCCTCAGCTTTCCGTGAACGCGCTCGCCGGAATACCCGACGCCCGGAACGGCTCTGACAGCCGCGCTTGGGCCCAGGCATCAAGGTCTGATTGCGAATAGATCGGAACCCGCCCGGCCTTACGGAAGACGGGACCGCCGCCGACACTCGCCAATTTGGCCAGCCAAGCCTTGCTGCACGGGAAACCGTAGGTGGCCATGATGTAGGCAGCCGCAGCATCACGGCGAAAGCGGCGCTGCTGAGTGTCAGAGACGATGGTCATTTTGCTTTCCTTCGATATAGCCAGAAGATTCTGGGAAGCGATGAAAAGCAGTCATGATCGATAGCGTCGGCGATGTCGCCGAATATTAAGAGGTGTAAAATCAGAGGGTTTTAGAATGCTGTCTTTCTTGGGTCATATGTAGCGAGAAGAGGAACGGAACTTTTGCACGTATTTTGCGCATAATTCTGATGACGTTATGCTCGTCGCAAACCATCTTACCTGACGGAAACGCGGTACACGCAACCTTCGAGCGGACTAGATTTCGCAAAGATATGTGCGGCTGCGCCGGTGCTTCGCGTATTATCTCTAGTATTATTCTCTTGTCGTATTCGTGTACTCGTGAAATGCGTGTTCCGCGCACGGTCGCCACAACAACCCGTGGCTTTGGGGGTCGGCCGCGATTTCGCTTTGTAAGGTATGACCACGCAGATACCACGACCGGCTTCTTGCGCCCTCGTCCACCTTTAGCGGCCCATTGCGCCTGTCGCTCAATCGCGCTTCGTCTTTGCGCTAGCGACAATGAGAAGCCCGGAATGGCAAACAGCGCGCTCATGGTTTCTGTCCTAAACCGCCTTCGCATTTTCTATGGGTACTATTTCTGCGCTTTGTCGGCCTTCCATTGCTGCGGTGATTTGGGACGAGACTTGTTCGGCTGCGCGCGTGGCACGGTCGTCAACGACATGCGCATAAGTCGATAGCGTCGTACGCGGGCCTTTGTGTCCCATGATCGCTGACACGGAGGCCACGTCCTGTCCTGCAGAAAGTGCCAGCGTGGCGACCGCGTGACGCGCGTGGTATCGAACGCGATCCGGTAGGTTCGCAACCCTGCGAGCTTCGTTCCACAGCTTCTTTGAGCCTGTAAAGTAGCCGTCGCCGCGTGTGGCGGGGAAGACGTACTCACTGCCTTCGACGCGTTCTATCCTGCCCAAGATGGCCATCGCTGCCGTCGATAGCGGCCTAATCGAGTATCCGGTCTTGCTGTCTGTCAGGCGAAGGCATCGCGCATACAAATCGACCTGTGTCCATTTAAGCGCTTCAATCTCATTCGGTCGTGCGCCGGTTATGAGAATGAGGCGCAGGATCGCAATACCACTCGCATTTGCACCGTCTGCCTCAAGCTGCACCAGCGCTTTTCCTATCGCCGCCATGTGTTCTGAGCGCAGGTAATCGTTACGCTTGCCTGCCTTCGGCTTCCGTGCCGTGGCCACTGGGTTTGTCTGCACAATCCGCTTTTCAATCGCGTAGCCATAAACAATCGACAGGTCGCTCGCGACTTTACGTGCTGCTCCGTCGCCGCCGCTCACGATTATTCGGCCTCGCTTGTTTTTCGATTTCTCCTGCCGCTTCGTCTCTCCGCTGGTCACACGCCGGATCATGTCGTTTATGTCGTCCACCGACACGTCGCTCACGCGCTTGTTGCCGATCAACGGCACGACATGGTGACGCAGCCGCGCAAGTGTGTACACGCGCGTCCGCTCGGCCATGGGCTTACCCGTCTTGCGCCCAGCCGGATTTGCCTTTTCCCAAAGATCGATGAGTTGATGGACTTTAATTTCCCGGCGCTTCGTTTCGCGTTCCAAGAGCGGATCATCGCCCTTACGAACGGATGCCAACTTGCTTTGAGCCATCGTCCGCGCTTCGTCAGGCGTCAACTCGGTCGTTCGCCCAAGCGCCATGCGCTTCTTAGACACGCCTCGCCCACCTTCGCCAGGACGGTACTCTACGATGTACGCCGCAACACCAGATGGCATAACGCGTATGCCGAAGCCCTTCACGTCCGCATCGTACACGACGAATGCCTTCTCGGTCGGCTTGATCGCATCCACGTAGCGACGTGTAATCTTTGCTGTTGCCATTGCTTCTCTCCTAGTTTCGGTGGCGACACACGTACCAAGTCGCCACTATGTCGCCACGCGCCAGAAAGGTGCAGCAATCGACACCAACCAAGATATATCATAAGCGATTGAAATTACACAACATGTATGTGAGCAGTATTCGGCAGAAACCAAAGGAAATTGCTTACACCAACCTTGCCAAGGTTGGGGTCGAGCGTTCGAATCGCTTCACCCGCTCCAGTTTCCTCCAGGGAATCAAGCAACGAAAAGCCGCGGTTCGCCGCGGCTTTTTCGCTTTCTGGGCGGTGCTTCAGGGTGATCCCAGCTCTGTCGGTCACATAAAATTACAGCTCGGAACGCTCGCGGCTCCGGCTCGTTAGGCCTGCATCCCGTCCAATCCATGGAGACAATGATGCAGAATATTTCCGGCAAGCGCGTCGCTGTCCTTGCGACCAATGGTTTCGAACAGTCCGAATTGGAAGTGCCGCTGAAGAAGCTGCGCGAAGCGGGCGCGGAGGTCGATGTCGTGTGGCTCGAAAGCGGCAACATCAAAGGTTGGGACCACAAGGGACTGGGGCCGCGAGGTTCCCGTGGACAAGACCCTCGATCAGGCGCGCGCGGATGACTACGACGCGATCGTCCTGCCCGGCGGCGTGATCAATCCCGACCTCCTGCGGGTCGAAACGAAGGCGCTGGAGTTCATCAAGGCGTTCTGGGCGGCCAAGAAGGTCGTCGGCGCCATCTGCCACGCGCCTTGGCTGCTGGCGGAAACCGGTATCGCCAGGGGACGCCGGCTTACGTCCTATAAATCCATCAAGACCGACGTGATCAATGCGGGCGGCCTTTGGGAAGACACTGAAGTCGTCGCCGATCAGGGCCTTGTCACAAGTCGCAACTCCGGCGATCTCGACGCTTTCTGCGACAAGCTCGCCGAGGAGATCAGAGAGGGCCTGCACGAGGACAGAGCCGCGGCATCGATCGATGCACCTCGCCCACAATGTGTCCTCGGCAACGACATACGACAGCACTCAAGCTCGTCGCGCGAATTGGTTTGGGCCCGGCGCGCTTAACGCGGTGGCTTGAGGTTGGCGGAGGCGCCATGCTCCGAGTTGCAAGGCCACAGGCCGGACTTCAGTGCTTGGGGTCCGTAGTGTGATTGGCGGCGTCCGCACCGGCCTGTTTTCGCCCTGCGGTCAACTTGCCTGATTCGAACTCTTCAACTGCCTTGTCCCAACAAGCTTTCTCACGATCGGGCATCAGTCCTTCGCGTTCCCAGAGCTCGCGGGCCCGCTTCGCGATATGCGCTATGCGTTCTTCCTGGCTGATCACCATAGCTGCATTCCTTCCGGATTTTAAAAGGAGGCAACAGGACAGTGCTGAAAATGTTCCACCACGGGTCGACTGGAAATGCCCGAGCCAGGCAATTCCAGGAAAGTTTGAAGCGGTTTCCGTTCGCAATGGCGTCGAAACAAAGAGTTAGGATCGCGATTCAGTCTCGCAGGCCCCTCAGCCGCCCTTTCCGCCGTCCGCCTTGCGCAGCGACGCCTGGTGGACCAGCGATGTCCAGCTGTTGGTCGAGGCAAGGTGGCAATAGACCAGGACGAGCGCGCCTGATTTTCTCAGGTCGAGAAAGGCCTGGTCGCTCAATTTGTTGAAGGCCTCCTCGTCGATCACCTGGAAATCGGTGAGGTTGAGCACTTCACCGCCTTCCAGCGTCACCTTGCTCTGGCGCGGCGAAAACAGCCCGTGCGCGTCGATCTTCTCGACCATCTCGCGGGTGGCTCTGAAGTCGATCTGGAACTGATTGCAGAAGGCGAGCGCCTGCTTGGTTGCCTCGGCCGGCTCGGCGCCGTTGAAGAATGGCGCGATCTTGTCTTCGCGCGGTGGCGCGACGGACTGGTCGACGACACGCTCGCTTGCCCGGTCGACGCACAGCGTCAGCCGGCCTGATGCGGTCGGGTCCTCGGCAAGGATGAAAGGATAGCGGCGCACATAGGCGGGGATATAGTGCGGTGCCGTCCACCGGCCGTCGGCGTCGACGAACAGGTTCTCGCCCTGGCGCACGCCGGTGATGATCACCGGCGCCTTGCCGGTGCCGATGAAGACGATCGGATAGGAGCGCATCGCCGCCGGCATTTCCGACGCCACCACCGGAATGGCATGCGCCGAGCGCGCGAAGGAAAAGTCGCTGCGCGCGGTGAGGCCGAGAAAACCGTGCCGCGCCGGGTTGAGCGCCTCGGGCCTCGAATAAAACAGCGGCATTGAAGCATCCGCCGGCGCCGCTGCCGTTCTCGCACCGCTGTCAGCCATCGTTCGGCCCCTCTTCTGCCGCGACCCGGTTGCGCCGGCCCGCTTTATACGCGATCCCGCCGGGATCTGTTTTTCTGCGCCGATCTTCGGTCGGCAAGAGATCGTGCGCAGGATTAAAGTAAAGGCTCTACCGCGTTCCTCGCCACGACAAAAGCAGGCATGGCCGGATGATGCGGATTTACGCCGGGTTTGCACCGCGTTGTGCGGCAAAGCCCGCCTTGCGGCTATGGACAGCTTGCGGCGAAGCGGCGACATTGCCGCCATTCCGGGAACCAGGGGACTGGGCGTTGAACGCTCCAGGCAGTCGAGGCGCATGGCATGACGAAATCGGATTTCGAACAAGCGGTCGGCACGGCCTTCACCACCACGATTGCCCTGGAATTGACCGATGTCCGCGCCATCCCTGCCAGCCCGCGCCCCGGCGGCGGATTCTCGCTGCTGTTTCGGCGGCCGCGCGACGTGGCGCTGCCGCAGGCGACCTATAGTCTTGCCGGCAAGGGCGGTGCCCATGACATCTTCATCGTGCCGGTCGCGGCCGACGCGGCGGGGCGGCTTTACGAGGCGGTTTTCAACTAGTCTTGTAGTCTTGCGAGGCTGGTGCCGGTCCCCCACCGAACCTGCGGTCCGAACTCGCCACAAAGGGGAGGTCGGAGCCAGGCCCTCCAGAATACCTCCTCTTGCGGCAACCCACCCGCAACCATTCGCCAAATTGCGCGCCGCCGCGCAACATCGACAAGAAATTTCGCCGACATATCTTCATCTTGGTGCGCGGGAGGCTCGATCGGCCGGCATGGCCGGCCCGATGCGCGAAAGGCTTGCCCGGCGAATTCGCACTGGTCTGGCCGCGCGGATGTGCAAATATCGGCGCCAGGCAACATTGGAGGACAAAGGTCATGGCCGATGCTGGAATGTTGCGGTTTCACGTTCCGGAGCCGGAAGTGCGGCCGGGCGGCATGCCTGACTTTTCCAATGTGCCCATCCCCAAGGCCGGCTCGGTGCCGCGCCCGGAAATCGATGTCGATCCGCGCACCATCCGCGACATGGCCTTCTCGATCATCCGGGTGTTGAACCGCAACGGCGAAGCCGTCGGGCCATGGGCCGGGCTGCTCACCGACGAAGAACTGCTGACCGGTCTGCGCCACATGATGACGCTGAGGACCTTCGATGCCCGCATGCAGATGGCGCAGCGCCAGGGCAAGACCTCCTTTTACATGCAGCATCTCGGTGAAGAGGCGGTGAGCTGCGCATTCCGCAAGGCGCTGGCGCCGGGCGACATGAATTTTCCGACCTATCGGCAGGCCGGCCTGCTCATCGCCGACGGCTATCCGATGGTCACCATGATGAACCAGATCTATTCCAACGAGGCCGATCCGCTGAAGGGGCGGCAGCTGCCGATCATGTATTCTTCGAAGGAACACGGTTTCTTCTCAGTCTCGGGCAATCTGGCAACGCAGTACATCCAGGCGGTCGGCTGGGCGATGGCCTCGGCCATATCGAACGATTCCAGGATCGCCGCCGCCTGGATCGGCGACGGCTCGACGGCGGAATCGGATTTCCATTCGGCCCTGGTCTTCGCCTCCACCTACAAGGCGCCTGTGATTCTGAACGTCGTCAACAACCAATGGGCGATCTCGACCTTCCAGGGCATTGCGCGTGGCGGCTCCGGCACTTTCGCCGCGCGCGGCCTCGGTTTCGGCATCCCGTCGCTGCGCGTCGACGGCAACGACTATCTCGCCGTGCATGCGGTGGCCAAATGGGCGGCCGAGCGCGCGCGCAGCAATCTCGGGCCGACGCTGGTCGAATATGTCACCTACCGCGCCGGCGCGCATTCCAGTTCGGACGATCCGTCCGCCTACCGGCCAAAGACCGAATCCGACGCCTGGCCGCTCGGCGACCCTATCGTGCGGCTGAAGAACCATCTCATCCAGCTTGGTGTCTGGTCGGATGAGCGGCATGCGCAGGCGGAGGCCGAAATCCTCGACACGGTGATCGCGGCGCAGAAGGAAGCCGAAAGCCATGGCACGCTGCATGCCGGCGGCAAGCCATCGACGCGCGACATGTTCGAAGGCCTCTATGCCGAGATGCCGCCGCATCTCAGGCGCCAGCGCCAGCAGGCGGGAGTCTGAGCATGCCGAGACGGACCATGATCGAGGCGATCCGCGACGCCATGGATGTGTCGATGGGACGCGATGAGCGCGTCGTCGTGTTCGGCGAGGATGTCGGCTTCTTCGGCGGCGTCTTCCGCTGCACGCAGGGCCTGCAGGCCAAATACGGCAAGAGCCGCTGTTTCGACGCGCCGATCAACGAATCCGGCATCGTCGGCTCGGCCATCGGCATGGCCGCCTACGGGTTGAAACCTTGCGTGGAAATTCAGTTTGCCGACTACATGTATCCGGCCTACGACCAGCTGACGCAGGAAGCAGCGCGGCTGCGCTACCGCTCCAACGGCGATTTCACCTGCCCGATCGTGGTGCGCATGCCGACCGGTGGCGGCATCTTCGGCGGCCAGACGCACAGCCAAAGTCCGGAAGCGCTGTTCACCCACGTCTCGGGCCTGAAGACGGTGGTGCCGTCCAACCCGCATGACGCCAAGGGGCTGCTGATCGCGGCGATCGAGGATCCCGATCCGGTGATCTTCCTGGAGCCGAAACGGCTCTACAACGGTCCGTTCGACGGCCATCACGACCGGCCGGTGACGCCCTGGGCGAAGCATGAGCTCGGCGAGGTCGCCGACGGTCACTACACCGTGCCGCTCGGCAAGGCCGCGATCCGCCGGGCGGGCTCCGCCGTCACCGTGCTCGCCTACGGCACCATGGTCTATGTCGCACAGGCCGCTGCCGAGGAGACCGGCATCAATGCCGAGATCATCGATCTCAGGACCCTGCTGCCGCTCGACCTCGATACGGTCGTCGCATCGGTCAAGAAGACCGGGCGCTGCGTCGTCGTACATGAGGCGACGCTGACCTCCGGCTTTGGCGCGGAGCTTTCGGCACTGGTTCAGGAAAACTGTTTCTACCATCTCGAGGCGCCGGTGGCGCGTGTCGCCGGCTGGGACACGCCCTATCCGCATGCGCAGGAATGGGACTATTTTCCGGGACCGGCCCGCGTCGGCCGTGCCCTCCTAGAAACAATGGAAGCGTAGAGCGGGAGGCCTGAGATGGGCGAACACATCATCAAGCTGCCCGATGTCGGCGAGGGCGTGGCCGAGGCCGAATTGGTCGAATGGCATGTCAAGGTTGGCGACATCGTACGCGAGGACACAATGCTCGCCGCCGTCATGACCGACAAGGCGACGGTCGAGATTCCGTCGCCCGTCGATGGCGAAATCCTGTGGCTGGGCGCCGAGATCGGCGACACGGTGGCCATCGGCTCGCCCATCGTGCGGCTGAAGGTGGCGGGCGAGGGGAATGTGAAGGCGGAAGGCGCGAAATCGCCGGAGGTCACGGCGACACCTACCCCCACCCCTAACCGTGCCGGGACGAGCCACGCGTCTCGCCCGTCCTCCGGACCCCCACAAGGGGGAGGGGAACGCGCCTCGGCTCCCAAGGTCGAAGCAAAGCGCGCGCCACCGTCATCCACGAATCCAAGAAACGATAACGTTGGAGCGGCTGTGACCGAATCCCCCTCCCCCTTGTGGGGAGGGGTTAGGGATGGGGGTACTGCGACGGTGGGCGCCCCACGCCCTGAAGGCGAAAAGCCGTTGGCATCGCCGGCCGTTCGCCTGCGGGCGAAGGAGGCCGGCATCGATCTCAGGCAGGTCGCGGGAAGCGGCCCGGCCGGACGCATCGGCCATGAGGACATCGAGGCGTTCCTGGCGCGCGGGCCGCAAATGGCCAAGGCATCGGGCCTTGCCCGCAACGATGCTGTCGAGGACATCAAGGTGGTCGGTCTGCGGCGCAAGATCGCCGAGAAGATGACGCTGTCCAAATCGCGCATCCCGCACATCACCTATGTCGAGGAGATCGACGTCACCGCGCTGGAAGAGCTGCGCACCGCGCTCAACAAGGAGAAGCGCCCTGCCAAGGCGGGCGCGGAAAGGCCCAAGCTGACGCTGCTCCCCTTCCTGATGCGGGCGATGGTCAAGGCGATAGCGGATCAGCCCCAGCTCAATTCGCTGTTCGACGACGAGGCCGGTATCATCCATCAGCATGGCGGCATCCATATCGGCATCGCCGCGCAGACGCCGTCCGGACTGGTGGTGCCGGTGGTCAAGCATGCCGAGGCGCGCGACATCTGGGAATGCGGCGCCGAGGTCGCCAGGCTGGCCGAGGCGGCGAAGTCCGGCACGGCGACACGCGACGAGCTGTCCGGCTCGACCATAACCATCACCTCGCTCGGCGCCATGGGCGGTGTCGCGACGACGCCCGTCATCAACCATCCCGAGGTGGCGATCATCGGCGTCAACAAGATGATGGTGCGGCCGGTGTGGGACGGCACCCAGTTCATCCCGCGCAAGATGATGAACCTGTCGTCAAGCTTCGACCATCGCGTCATCGACGGCTGGGACGCGGCCGTCTTCATCCAGCGCATCAAGACGCTGCTGGAAACGCCGGCGCTGATCTTCGTGGATTAGGTTTATGAATACGGACGCTGCCCCCTTACCTTCGTCATCCTCGGGCTTGACCCGAGGATCCATGCCGCGACCTGGGCCGGGGCGCGCAGCAGAACAGAATTCCGGACCGTTGCAACGCCTTAACGTGACGGCATGGATCCCGGGGTCTACGCGCGTCGCTACGCTCCTTGCTCCGCCCCAGGATGACGAAGGTACGAACGCCTCCGCCAATCTCCAACATGAGCGATGCGGTCCCGAGGCACCGCGACCAAGCGAGGTGCCAACATGAAAGAAATCTCCTGCAAGCTGCTCGTCATCGGCGCCGGTCCCGGCGGCTATGTCTGCGCCATCCGCGCCGGGCAGCTCGGCGTCGATACGGTCATCGTCGAGACGGGCAAGCCGGGTGGCACCTGCCTCAATGTTGGCTGTATTCCTTCCAAGGCGCTGATCCATGCGGCGGAAGAATTCGAGAAGGTGGCGCACATGGCCGGCGGCGACAGCCCGCTCGGTATTTCGGTTGCGGCACCGGCGCTTGACCTGGCCCGAACCGTTGCCTGGAAGGACGGTATCGTCAGCCGGCTCAACAGCGGCGTTGCCGGCCTGCTGAAGAAGGCCGGGGTCAAGACCGTGCATGGCTGGGCGACGTTCCGCGACGGCAAGACCGTCGAGGTGGAGACCGAGACGGGCATGCAGGTGATCCGGGCCGAGATGATAGTGATTGCCACCGGCTCGGCGCCGGTCGAATTGCCGTTCCTGCCGTTCGGCGGACCCGTCATTTCGTCGACGGACGCGTTGGCGCTGGGCGAGGTGCCCAAGAGGCTCGTGGTCGTCGGTGGCGGCTATATCGGCCTGGAGCTCGGCATGGCCTTCGCCAAGATGGGCGCCAGGGTGACCGTGGTCGAGGCTCTGCCGCGCGTGCTGGCGCAGTACGACGCCGAACTGACCCGGCCGGTGGTCAAGCGGCTTTCCGCGCTTGGCATCGAGGTGATGACCGGCGCCAAGGCCAAGGGCCTGTCAACGAAGGGCGACGCCCTGCTGGTCGAGACATCGGACGGCAAGAATGCCAAGATCGCTGCGGACAAGATCCTCGTGACGGTGGGGCGCAAGCCGGTGACCGAAGGCTGGGGGCTCGAGCAGATCGACCTCGACAAAGCGGGCAGGTTCATCCGCATCGACGACCAGTGCCGCACCTCGATGCGCGGCATCTTCGCCATCGGCGACGTCACCGGCGAGCCGATGCTGGCGCACCGGGCGATGGCGCAAGGCGAAATGGTCGCCGAGATCGTCGCCGGCCACAAGCGCGGCTGGGACAAGCGTTCCATTCCCGCCGTCTGCTTCACCGATCCGGAGCTGGTGACGGCCGGGCTGTCGCCTGAAGAGGCCAAGACCCGAGGCGAGATCAAGATCGGTGTGTTCCCGTTTGCCGCAAACGGACGGGCGATGACCAGGCTCGGCGAAGATGGCTTCGTCCGCGTCGTCGCCCGCGCCGACAACCATCTGGTGCTCGGCATTCAGGCGGTCGGGCAGGGCGTCTCGGAACTGTCGACGGCCTTTGGGCTGGCGCTGGAGATGGGCGCGCGGCTCGAGGATATCGCCGGAACGATCCATTCCCACCCGACGCAAGGCGAGGGCTTCCAGGAAGCCGCGCTGAAGGCGCTGGGACACGCGCTGCATATTTGAGAGTTCACCCTCCCCCTTGTGGGGAGGGTCGATCCGTGAAGCGGAGCGGGGTGGGGGGTCTCGTAGGGCGCACCCCCACCTCGTCTCGCAATCTCCGCTTCGCTCCGACCGCGAGCCGACCCTCCCCACAAGGGGGAGGGTGGGAGCCTCAGCTCGCCAGCCGGCTCACCATTTCGTGCTGGGCGTAGGCGCGGCCGAAGCGGTTGGCGAGGAAGGCGTCAAGCGCGATCTCTTCCTGCTTGACGAAGCCGGTCGCCGGCAGGCTGCCGTCGGCCAGCATGTCGAGCACCGCGCAGATGCCGGACGCCGTGGTGATCTGGATGGCGCTGCGCACCGTTTGGCCGACGCGCCTGGAATAGATCTTGTTGGCGTAGGTCTCCTGCAGCAGGCGGCCGTTCTTGCGGCCGGAGACGGTGACGAAGACGATGACCACGTCCTGCAGCGTTGCCGGCAGGGCGCTCTCGAAAATGTCCTTCAGCACGTCGCGGCGGTGACGGAGCCCAAGGTCGTTGAGCAGCGCCTTCATGATCGCGGCGTGCCCGGGATAGCGGATGGTGCGGTAGTTCAGCGTGCGCACCTTGCCTTTCAGCGTCTCGG
The DNA here is from genome assembly GCF_006442155.1 of Mesorhizobium sp. B2-4-14. Lineage (NCBI taxonomy): Bacteria > Pseudomonadati > Pseudomonadota > Alphaproteobacteria > Hyphomicrobiales > Phyllobacteriaceae > Mesorhizobium > Mesorhizobium sp. B2-4-14. The sequence continues at coordinate 14,397 of NZ_VFVA01000030.1, forward strand.
CCAGGGTGCCGAGCCCGCCGGAGGTGTTGAATGCCTCGTAGGTGACGCCGTCGAGCGAGAACTCCTCGCGCTCTTCCAGCGGCGGCACCTCGACCAGCTCGCCCTCGACGATCGCCTCGCAGGGCTCGCAATATTCGTTGATGACGCCGTCGGTGCTCCAGGTCAGATTGTAGTTCAGCGCGTTGGACGGGTATTGCGGCAAGGCGCCGACGCGCATGCGCACGCTTTCCAGCGTATCGAAGCGGCTGGCGAGATCGTTGGCGACGATCGAGATGAAGCCCGGCGCCAGCCCGCATTGCGGGATGAAGGCGCTCTTGGCGGAACGGGCAAGCTCCTTGACCCGCCTGGTCGAGACGACATCCTCGGTGAGATCGAGATAGTGCACGCCGGCACTGGCCGCCGCCTCGGCGATGCGCGTGGTAAGGTGGAAGGGGGCGGCGCTCAACACCGCAAATTTGCCGGCGAGCGCCGCCTCCAGCGCGCCGGGTGCCACGATATCGAGTTCGAGCGTCTCGACGCCCTCAGGCACTTCGGCCGAGGCGAGCTGCGCCGCCGTGCGGTCGACGAGGGTGACGTGGTAGTCGCCCGTTGCGGCGAGCATCTCGGCGATAGTCGAGCCGATCTTGCCGGCGCCGACGATAACGATGTTGTTCATGATCAAATACCCCTGCCAATCTGCGTTTGCCGGAATCATCGCAGCTTGCCTGTCGAAAGGCAGCGTGGAATCTAGCAGAGTGAAACCTATCTTTAGCCGATCTGCCGAAGGAATTCGTTGAAATGCTCAGTGAAGCCGAACAGGCCCTGCTCTCCTTGCTGCGCGCCAACGCACGCGCCTCGACGGCCGAACTGGCGCGGCGGCTCGGCGTGTCGCGCACGACGGTGCAGAGCCGGATCGAGCGGCTGGAACAGCGCGGCATCATTACCGGCTATACCGTCCGGCTGTCGCCGGACTATGAGCAGGGGCTTGTCCGGGCGCATGTGCTGCTCACCGTCACGGCAAAGCTCGCCGACAAGGTGGTGCGGGCTCTGCAGGCGCTGCCGCCGGTCAGGACGCTGCACTCGGTGAGCGGCAATTTCGACATGATCGTCATCGTCGACGCGCCGTCGATCCGCGACCTCGACGCGCTGCTCGACCAGATCGGCGCCATGGACGGGGTCGAGCGGACCTCGTCGTCGATCATCCTGTCGACGCGGATCGATCGCTGAACGGCGCGGCCGAGGCTATGCGGTCCCCGGGCCGGTCGTGAACGGTTCCACCCTCTTACCGATTTGTAAGAACCCGGCAAAACACCGGTATGATTGACGCGGCAGTGTCGCACTTGAACCGCTGCGGCTGAAATTGTTCCAAGCAAGGCCTGTCGTGTTCCGAGAGGTGGCTTTGACCGTACCGCGCAGTGCTCCCGTCTGGCCGAGCCGATGGATCTGGATCACGACCAGCGTCGTCCTGCTGGCCATCGCCCTGGTGCTGATCGTCATGTCCGGAAAAGGCTCGGTGCCCGACTACGGTTTCCATCCTCTCTGGTTCTGGTAGTCGGCGGATGCCGAGACCGGTGCTGCCACATGGCCCGCCGGCCCTGGTTCGCCTTGCGTATCGGAAAACACCCGGCTCGATCGCTTGATCACCGCGTTACCCCTAGCCCGGATGTATCAGGGCTAGAAAGCCGGCCCCACCGGCAGCAGCCAAGATCGCCGCCGGCGGGATTTCCGGCCCGGAGCGGTTCATGGTCTCACGGAAAGACGCTACGCATCTTTCCCGGAATTGCTCCGGGTCAGGGCACCTATTTAGCCGGCTGGATGCTCGACGCCGCCAGCTTGCCGGCCTTGGTCGAATAGGTCACCACCACCTTCTCGCCGACCTTCAGCGTCTCGGCTTCGATGCCTTCCGGCAGGACGAAGGTCTTACCGTCGGAAAGCGTGATCGAGTCGCCCTTCTTGTCGACACTGGCGATTGTGCCGGTGGCCGCCTTGGCGAAAGCGCCGGTTGAGGACAAGGCGGCGAGTACCATTGCGGCTACGATAGCTGATTTTTTCATGTTGTTTTCCCGTTGGCTTGGTTGCGGAGCCGCCGGCTGTCGGCCGTTGAGCGGCTCCCGTATCCGGGCCGTTTGGTCGCCGGATTCGTCTCTCCTGACGAGAGACGGATCAAGCCTAGACCGTGGAGTTTTCGATGATCTGGCCGCAAATTTACAAATAGGTAAATCGACGTCCGGCTTCACAGGTCGCGCAGCAGTTCCGTTGCCTGTCCCGCCGATGGCCTGGCGGACAAAACGGCGGCAGCCACCGAAGCGGCGACGAGGCCGAGCACGGCTGCCAGATAGAGCCAGGGGATCGACAAGGCCTCGGGTGGCGGATCGAATACGCCGGTCAGCAGCTTGACCAACATCCACGCCGTCAGCAGCCCCGAAAGGAGGCCGAACGCCATGCCGCCGACAAGGATCAGCAGACCTTCGCCCCAAAGGAAGGCCGCGAGCTGGCGGGGTTTGGCGCCGATCGCGGCAAGGATGGCGAAAGGCCGGCGACGCTCGAAGAACCCCAGTGCCAGCATCAGCCCGGCGGCGGCCGCGGCCATGACGACCGCGAAGCCCAGTTCGATTGCCGTCAAGCCGCCAAGGTCGACCGCGGTCAGGCTCGAGCCGATGAGATGTGCGGCCTGACCGATGTCGGCCACCTTCAGCGTCTGATCAGAACGAAGGGCCGACGATGCCTGCCGCGCCAGCGCAGCGGGATCCGCCTTGGCCCGCATAAGCACGTATTCGGATGCATCGGAGCCGGTCATGCGGGCGACATAGGCTGAATTGGCGACAAGGAACGAATCCTTTGGCGCGGTCGGAAATTCGCGGGCGACGCCGATGAACTTGAAGACCACGGGATGATACTGGTGATCCCTGGCATCGACGAGCCGCAGGTTGATCGTATCGCCTTGCTGGAGCTGGAAATCCTGCACGGTCTCTTCCGACACCAGGACACCGTCCGGCGTCGCGGCGAGCAGGGCAAGCGTGCCGGCGGCGCTGGCGCCGCTGAAATAGGCGTCGGAAAGACCGGTCGCGCGTCCGATGCGATTGGGGTCGATGCCATAAAGATCCTGCAGGTCGGCGCCGACATAGGCGAAACGATGTTGCATGGGTTCGGCCGCCGCCGCATCGGGCAACGAGGCGAGCGCCGCGAGGTGGGCTCCGGCAGGTTTGTCCGTCGTGCCGAAGACGGTGACGTCGGAGCCGTTGGTGAGCTCGGCGTCGATGCGTGCCTGGGCATTGTAGGTGGTGTTGAAGACGGCCGTCGAGGTTGCGAAGGAGATGGCCAGCGCGGTCATCGCAATGCCGATCGTCAGGCGGCCCGATTGCCGCGACAGCGCGGCCGATACGATGGGCGCCAAGGCTCCCGATACCGGCGCGACAATCAATCTCAGGAGCGTGCCGTTGCGGGCGATGACTGTGGCCGACAGCCTGATGGTCAGCAGCGCCATGCCGAGCCAGAACAGGGCGGGGGCGACGAACGCCTTGTAGTCCACGGCTGTCGCGGCCACGCCTTCGGGCGCAAGCACGATCTGGTATCCGGTGCTCGCCGATTGCCAGAAGACCAATCCCGCCGCGGCGAGCAGCAGGCCGTCCAGCCACAGGCGCTGCCACAGCGGTGGATGTGGCCGGCTCACGGTGCGCCGCGCCGCCATCACGGTCGCCCAGCGCGCGTCCCGCCAGGCCGGGTAGAGAAAGGCGATGAGCCCGACCAGCAGTCCGAAGAAGGCGACAAGAAGCAGCCTCGGCTGGTCCACGCCAAGCGCAGCGTCAAGGCCTGGGGCGGCGATGCCAATGAGGAATACCACGGCCATGCCGAAGGCGGTTCCGCCAATGGCGGCGACGGCGGCCTCTGTCGCGGACAGAAGCAATATGTCCTTCGCCGTCGCGCCGCGGACGCGAAGCAGCGCCTGCTCGGTGCGCCGGCGTTCCGCGCCGGACGAGGTGACGGCAAAGGTAAGCGCGATCGCCAGGGCGATGCCAGGCAGTCCGAGGAACAGGAACAGCACGGAGGCGTACAACGCATCCTCGCGAACCGCGCCGAGGCGCGAGCCGAGATTGTCGGCGACCAGGGCCTGGCCGGCGACTCTTGCCTCGAGATTGCGCTGCGCGGCAGTGACAAAGGTATAGGCCGCGACCGGATCCGACGGCAGCGCCCCGTGCGCGAGCCGCACATGCAATTGCAGCCGGGTGGTGTCGGGGCGCGCCTTGCCCTGCGGATCGAACGATTGCCGCCAGGCTTCCTGCGGCAGGATGAGGACGTTGTCGGGCGGGGCCTGTGGCGCTGCCTGCGGCGGCAGACCGACAGCCTGGAACAAGGCGTCGGCGTCGGGCAGGTCGACCACGCCGGCAATCCTGACCTCCGTCGGCGGCAAACCCATCCGCCGGATCGAGACCGTGTCGCCGGGGGCAACATGGAGGTTGGCAGCGGTCTGCTGGGCAATCAGCGCACCATCGAGGCTACCGGAAAGCAGCCGGATTTCCGCCGGGAAATCGCTGGAATACCCGCTATCGAAAGCAACCACCTGGCCAGGCCCCGTGGTCTGGGTCGTACCGCCGGTTCGAGCCTCGAAGCCGGCGATATCGGCATAGCGGACCTGATGCACGGCCTTGACCGGAGCAGCTTCAGGCAGGGCCTTGCTGATGAGACCCGGATCGGCGCCGGAAATCACTTGCACCTGCCAATCGATCGGGACCGCCGACACGGCGCGGGCGGTCATCGATGCACCGGCATTGGCGAGAAAGAGCGCCATCGCCGCAAGCAGGGCGACCGTCAGCGCTATGCCGGCTGCGGTGCCCGCCACGCGCATGAAACGGCGAGCGAGCACACCACGAATCCACAGCAGGAACATCATGCCGCCGCGGTCCCCGGCCGAAGGCCGGTGGTGAGCCGGCCATGGTCCATCGTCCAGCGCGTCGCCATGCGCTTGGCCATGGCTTCGTCATGCGTGGCGACGACCAGGGCGACGTCGGTTCCTTCCAGGCGGTCGAGCACGGCGTCGAAGAAACGCAGCGCCGTTCGGCTGTCCAGCTGCCCGGTTGGTTCGTCGGCCAGCACAAGCTTCGGACCCATGACCAGGGCGCGCGCCATGGCAATACGCTGAGCCTGGCCGCCGGACAGTTCCTCCGGCAGTTTGTCGCCGAGTTCGCCGAGGCCGAACGATTGCAGAAGCGATGCCCCGATCTCCTCGGCGCCGGCATTCTCGCCGGCCAGCAGCAAGGGCAAGCCGACATTCTGGACGGCGGTTAGGGCGGGAAACAGGCTGGGCGACTGGAACACGAAGCCAATCTGGCGCGGCCTCAAGGCCTCGAATGTGCCGAGGCCGGGCCATTCGACAACGCCGGCGGTCGGCCTGTCGAGGCCGCCAAGAATATGCAGCAGCGTCGTCTTGCCGCTGCCGGAAGGTCCGACGAGCGCGATGCGCGCGCCCGACACGATCTCGCAGCCGACATTGCGCAGCACCTCGATCCGACCGGCGTTGCCATCCCGGAAGTCCCGCCCGAGGCCTTTTGCGACGACAAGCGTTTCACCCACGATCGATCCTCCCATCCTTCAGCCGGATGATGCGATCCGCCCGCTGCGCCAGCGCGTTGCTATGGGTGGCCAGCAGCGTCGCCAGTCCGGTGTCGCGCCTCGCCTCGAAATGAGCGATCAGCCTGGATTCGGTATCGCTATCGACCTCGGCGGTCGGCTCGTCTGCAACCAGGATCAGCGGGTCGGCGGCCAGGGCCACCGCAAGGCCCGCCCGCGCCGTCTCGCCGCCGGACAGCTCGGTCGGAAAGGCATGTGCGCGATGCGCAAGGCCGACGCTTTCCAGCAGGCCGGCCATTCGCCGGTCATCCGACTTCTTCGCCAGAAGCATCTGCAATCGAAGATTCTGCTCGACATTCAGATGGCCGAACAGGTTTCCCGATTGCAGCAGAATGCCGAAGCTGGCGGCGCGAACACGCGTGCGATGGGCCTCCGGTCGCCGGGTCAGCCGGACGCCGGACACCTCGACGTAGCCGCCATCCGGTTCATCGAGGCCGGTTACGCAGGCCAGCAAGGTGGATTTGCCGCTGCCGGAGGGCCCGACCAGGGCAACGATCTCGCCGGCGGCGACGTGGAAACTGACGCCCCGCAACGCGGCTGTCTCGTCATCGCCTATGTGGAAGAACCGATAGATCTCATGCGCGTCCAACGCGTGCATCTCATTTCCACCGGAACGAGCTGGACATCAGCTGCCACTGATCGACATTGTCGGCGCCCTTGGGCGCGTAGAGTTCGAGCACGACGAGCTTGCCGTCCTTGAAATAGAGATAACGCTCGTTCTCGAGGCGAACCTGCCGGTTGGTTACCGCGTTCGGTTCGGAGTTCGAGGTGTAGACAATGCGGATCGCGGCCCCGGCCGGCAGCTTGACCTGTTTGACGGCGCTCACCCGCACAGCGCGCCCGGCGGCCTCGAGCTTGACGACATCGTTCGCCTTGACGCTGTCGACGGTCGGCGCGGTATCCGCCTTGGAAACCGAGACGACGACGCCATCCAGCTTGTCGACGAAGCTGGCGCCGTCGGCACGATCCGACCGTGCCCAACCCTCCGGCACCTTCAGGGTGAACCCTTCTGGTGAAGTATAGTCGATGAAAACCTGCGTATCGGGGATGTCGCCCGGAGGATTTTTCTCCGGTTGGACGGGTTTCTCGGCAGCCGAGGCCGGCAGGCAGCCAAGCACCGGAGCCAGGACAGCTGTCGTTCCCAGGCATGCTGTGAAGGCGAGAACCGGCAGGACGCCGATGGTTTTCCGAAAATGGGTTCTCATTTTCCGCAGCCTTTCGATGGAAGGTGAAGTCCATCCAGTATGGCGCTGCAAGCTTACGGGCGGGTCGCCGGTCTCATACGCTTTTGTAAGCTATCGGCGCGTTGGCAAGCTTTCGGCTTCGGCTTCCGGCTCTATGGCGCCGGCGATTTTACCAGCGGAAAGCTCACCACCACGGCGAGCCCGGGCCGGCAGTCCTCCAACGTAATGGATGCGCCGTGTAGATCGGCAATGGCCCTGACAAGGCTCAGCCCAAGGCCGCTGCCCGGTGTCGAGCGGCTGTGGTCCAGCCGGTACAGCCGCTGAAACACCCTTTCGCGTTCGCCCATCGGAATGCCGGGTCCGTTGTCGGCGACGCTGGCAAGAACACGATCGCCCTGACGCGTCACCGACAGTTTGATGGTCGTGCCGGACGGGCAATGGCGAAGCGCGTTCTCCACCAGATTGGCGAACATCTGGGTCAACAGTTCGCGGTCGCCATGGATTCGGTCCGCGGCCTCCTTCAGTTGCCTGGATGACAGCAGCTTGCCGTCGTCCTCGGCGACATCGGTATAGATCTCCGCTATGATTTGCAGGATCTCGTCGAGGTCGACATCGGTGAAGCGCGCCTTGCGCGCGCCGGCCTCGATCTGTGCTATCCGCAACAGCGCGTCGAAGGTCTCGTTGATCTGATGGCCCTCGGCCCGCGCATCGGCGAGATCGTCCGATACGTCCTGATCCTGCGCTGCCTTGTCGGCGGCGCCTTCCAGGATCATCTGCAGGCGATTGAGCGGTGTCTTCAGATCGTGCGCGATGTTGGTGCTGACCTGTTTCATGCCGTCAACCAGGCTCGACAGCCGGTCGAGCGCCGCATTGACCTGGCTGGAGACGATGTCGATGTCGTCGCCATTGCCGGTCAGCGGAATGCGTGTATCCAGCCGGCCATGCGAGACATCGACCATGGTGGCGGCAATGCCGTCGAGACGGCGCTGGACGCGCGAGGCGAGCAGCGCGCCGCCGGCGACCGCCAGCCCGGTGATGATCAGGGTTGCCCAGCCGAAGCTCATCAGCATGATCGTTTCCAGTTCGTCCGTCTCGGACAGGCTGAATGCGATCGTCAGGGTGTTGCCGCCGACCGCGCCGGAATAGGCGCGGTATTCGGTATCCGGAGGAATGCCGGGCATTTCGGCGCCGAACAACGAAAAGCCGTCAGGAAGACCCGCCGCGGTGAAATTGCCGGCCAGACGGTTGCCGGCCGCGTCGGTCAGCGAAAAAAGCTGTTCCTTCTTCGGGTTGCGCATGGAGTGGCTTTCAACGGTCTCCATCAATTCCTTGAGATCGCTGTCGGAATAGGTCGCGGCGACGACGGAATAGGTTTCCTTGATGCTCTCGTCGAGCTGTTCGGCAAGATCGGCGCTCATCATCTGGTAGACGATGGCGCCCGACAGCACGAAAGCCAGCATGAACAGGAAGGCGAATGTCAGGGCGAGCCGGAACGGCGTGCTGCGCGGCAGGCGGGCCCATCCTTCCATCATGGCGCGAGCGGTGCGTGCAGGCTGTAGCCGGTGTTACGGACTGTGTGGATCAGCTGGGTTTCGAACGGCTTGTCGATCTTGGCCCGTAGCCGGCTGATATGGGTTTCGACGACGCTGGTCTTGGGGTCGAAGTGAAAGTCCCAGACGCGTTCCAGAAGCATTGTGCGGGTGATCACGCGGCCCTCGCCGCGCATCAGCACTTCCAGCAGGCTGAACTCGCGTGGCTGCAGGTCGATCGGCTGGCCTTGCCGCGTGACGCGGCGCATGATGAGGTCCATTTCGAGATCGCCAACCCGCAGAACCGTCTTCTGTTCCTGCGCCGCCGGCCGCCGGCCAAGCGCATTGATGCGGGCAAGCAGCTCGGAAAAGGCGAAGGGCTTGACCAGATAATCGTCGCCGCCCGCCTCCAGGCCCTCGACGCGGTCGTCGACGCCGCCGACGGAGGTGAGAAAGATAGCCGGCGTGCGCACGCCGGCGGCACGGACCGCCTTGACCATCGACAGGCCGTCGAGACCCGGGATCATGCGATCGGCTATGATCACGTCATAGGCGCCGCTGGTCGCGGCGAAAAGCGCGTCATGTCCGTTGCGCAGGAGGTCGCAGACATGGCCGGCCTCTGTCAGCCCCCTGACGATGTAATCGGCGGTCCTTTGATCGTCCTCGACGAGAAGAAGTCGCATCGCTGTTCCGGTTGAATGCCGATACCGCGAACAGGCTATCACCGGCGCGGGTTCGTTCCTAGGATGGCCGTGACGCCTGCCAGGCGCGGCACGCGCCCGCCGTGGGTTTATTCCGACTCCAGCAGGATCTCGTCCAGCTCATCGGCCTTCTTCCTGAGCGTCATGTAGAGGACAAGGGCGACGATGCAGCCGAGGAAGATCAGGCTGGTGAAGGTGGTGCCGAAGCCGAGGCCGCCATATTCGACCGGCTGCGACAGCAGATCGCCGAAGGAGGCGCCAAGCGGCCGCGTCAGGATATAGGCCAGCCAGAAGGCCAGGATGGCGTCCAGAACGAACAGGTAATAGGCGAGCGCGATGAGCGCGATCACGCCGCCGAACAGCAGGCCCGTGGTCAGATAGCCCATGTTGAAGCTCTCGGCGACAAGGTCGCCCGCGGCCGTGCCGAGCGAGAAGGTGAAGAGGATCGCCAGCCAGTAGAAGACCTCGCGCCTGGTCGTGAAGATGGTGTGGATCGAAAGCGTCCGTTCGCTCGCGTACCAGACCGCGAAGGTCGCCACGAGCACCACGCTGAAAGCAATCGTCGTGGTCTGCAGCCGCACGCCGAAATTGTCGACGAGGTTGTCGGTGATCAGCGTGCCGACGACGCTGATCAGCACCACCGCCAGCCAGTAGGCCCAGGGCACGTAACGTTTCTGGGCGAACTGGAGGACAAGGGCGACGATCAGGACACCGGTCATGATCAATGACGTGACGGTCAGCCCGAGCCCGAGGTTGACAGTGAGATAGTCGGCCGCCGTTTCGCCCATGGTCACCGCCATCAGCTTGATCAGCCAGAAATCGACAGTGACCTCGGGGACCCTGTTCTGGCTCGGTGCGGCGATGTTTTGCGTGTTGGAAGAAAGCATGGCGACCGTCCTGATGGTTCGCGAAAATTACTTGCCCATGACTTTCATGGCCTGGGCGAAGAAGTCGTCGGCGCGCTTGTCGTCATCCGCGTTGCAGCGTTCGATGCCCTTGGTCTCCAGTTCCGAGACCTTGTTCTTGTCCGCGTCGCCAAGCTTTGCCGTCGCCTCCGCCGCGCGCAGCGCCTTCAGCGTCTCTTCGCAAGGCGCCGTGGCCGCGAAAACGGAGGAGACCGGACCGGAAACGGCGACGATGCCCAGTGCGATGGCGAGCGCGTATCTTCTCATGAGATGTTTTCCTGTCTGGTGCCGGTTGCCCGGCTGTCGGTTGATTATGGCTCGCAGGAGGAGCAAGCCGGCATCTCGACAGTAGGGACGCGAATTCACGCTCGCCTGTCCGCCGCCATACAATTTCGTAAGAATGGGCGCCGATCGGCCAAAAGGCCTTTACGAAACCCTCGAGGTGCGCTGATAGAAGGCCACTGCCTTGCATCCGCCATCAATGGCGTGCCCCAGTGCTCCCGGGCCTGTCAGCGCCCAAGGAAAACACCGATGACCTACGCGCCCCTCAAGCCGGTTTCCGATGCCTTTGTCCAGCGCAAGCGACTGATCTTCGTGCGGGTCGCGGCGGTATTCGCCGTGCTGCTTCTGTTTTTCGCCAAGCCAGCCTTGAGCGAGGGTTCGAGCGGCCATGAGACGCTCGAGCATCTTGGCCTCAGCCTGGTGCTCGTCTGTATCGTCGGGCGGCTGTGGAGCATCCTCTATGTCGGCGGCAAGAAGAACCAGGAACTGGTCACGACCGGACCGTTTTCGATGACCCAGAACCCGCTCTATTTCTTTTCGACAGTGGGCGCGGTCGGCATCGGATTGATCTATGGCTCCCTGATGGCGGCGCTGCTGCTGGGCGCCGCCTCCTTCTTCATCTTTCGCGTCACCGCCCGCAAGGAAGCCGGATTCCTGCTGGGCAAGTTCGGGCCGGCCTATAGCGCCTATGTCGAGGCGACGCCCCGGTTCTGGCCGAACCCGCTGCTCTACCGCGACCATGACGAGCTGCAGTTCTCGACGCGCGCGCTCAAGCGCACCTTCCTCGACGGGCTTTATTTCCTCGCCATCTTCCCGGTCATCGAGCTGATCGAATATTTCCGGGAGACGGGCCTGCTGTTCCCGGCCTTCGTCACGCTCTACTGATCATCCGCGCCCGCCCTGCAATCGGGAAAATCGTTTCAGGTCGTTCGGCGCTTCGACCAGTGCGGTTCAGCGTCAGGATCGCCGGCCGCTCCAAGCCTCTGTATCCATGCAATTCCGGACGAAGCCGCGATGCGCGGTCCAGGAATACGCTATGCTCTCAGCGGATAAGGCATGTAGCCGACGAAGCCCGCGATCTTCCAGCTTCCGCCGACCTTCCTGCAGAAATACAGCGTCTGCCATTTCAGCCTGTCGACGCCGCCATCCGCCTTGGCGACGGAGCCGTCGAACTTCTTGTGCAGCACGGCGCGGTCGCCATCGACATCGATGTCGCGCAGATTGGCGACACGGAACAGCGCCTCGCGCAGCGGTTCCGCGAACTTGGTCGCCGCCGTCTCCTTGGCCTGGCGCAGCCACTCGTCGCGATAGACTTCCAGCCTCGGGAACTGCAGCCGCCAGGCGTCGGCATTGGCGAGGAAATGCGCGTGCATGCCGAAAAAGCTTTCAGCGACGAAATCATTCTCCACCATCGACCAGTCCTGGCTGATGAAGGCGTCGATATCGCGCCGCACCAGCATCTCCCACAGGGCGTGGCGATCAGCGTCGCCCGATGGAAACGGGTTCTTGTCGAAGGTCATTGTCGGGTTCTCCGGTCTCGCAAAGGCATCTGTTCGTCGCGGCTTTTAGGCCGTCCGGCAAGCGCCCACGATGCAAGCGCTTCTGTAATAAAGCAACACGGATTTCGAAGAATGTTGCTTTCCAACAAGACCTCTATCGGGATCGCCCCGATCGCGGTAAATCTGCGCCAAGCGGGCGCCGTCCTGGCGCCGCGTCGCGTCATCGGAGGAGCATCCCTTGCCCAAGCAGACTTTTGGAACATCCCATGTGCCGCTGTCACCCGCCGTGCGAGCCGGCGATTTCGTCTATGTCTCGGGCCAGGTCCCGGTCGGCGGCGACGGCATCGTGGTGAAAGGCGGCATTACCGAACAGACCGAGCAGGTGCTCGCCAATGTGAAGGCCGCACTCGCTTTGGCCGGATGCACCCTGGACGATGTGGTCAAAACCACCGTCTGGCTCGAGGACGCGCGCGATTTCGGCGCCTTCAATGCCGTCTACGCCAGGCACTTTCCCAAGAACCCGCCGACCCGCACCACGGTCGAATCGCGGCTGATGATCGATATCAAGATCGAGGTCGAGGCGGTCGCCTATCGGCCGGTCTGACAAAAAGCCCTGAAGAAGTGGAGGTTCTCCCAATGCAATTCGACCTCCTGCTGAAGGGCGGACGGCTGATCGATCCGGCATCCGGGCTCGACGCGCCACGCGATGTCGCCATCGCCAATGGCCGTGTCGCGGCGCTCGCCCCCGACATCCCGGCGGACCGCGCCAATCAGGTCGTCGATGCAACGGGGTGCATCGTCGCGCCAGGCCTGATCGACCTGCACAGCCACGTCTATTGGGGCGGCACCTCGCTCGGCGTCGATGCCGACCGGCTTGCCGCCAAGAGCGGCACCACCACCTTCATCGATGCGGGCAGCGCAGGCGCCGGCAATTTCCTTGGCTTCCGCCGCCACGTCATGGAGCGTTCGAAGGTGCGCATCCTGGCCTATGTCAACATTTCCTTTGCCGGCATCTTCGGCTTCTCGCAGAAGGTGTCGGTCGGCGAGTGCAGCGATCTCAGGCTGTGCGAACCGCGCGAGGTGGTCGCGGCGGTGCGTGAGCACGCCGACGTCGTCGTCGGCGTCAAGGTCCGTTCCGGCAAGCATGCCGGCGGCAGCAGCGGCATAGCGCCGGTCGATCTTGCGCTGGAGGCCGCCGACAAGGCCGGCCTGCCGCTGATGGCGCATATCGACGAGCCGCCGCCCGGGCGCTCGGAAGTGCTGCCGCGCCTGCGCCGGGGCGATATCCTCACCCATTGCTTCCGGCCGTTCCCCAACGCGCCGGTCTTTGCTTCTGGCGCGGTGCGCCGATATGCGGCTGGCGCGCGAGCGCGGCGTCATCTTCGATCTCGGCCATGGCATGGGCTCGTTCGACTTCGACGTCGCCCGCGCCATGCTCGCCGAAGGGCTAGCGCCCGACGTCATCTCGAGCGACGTGCATCTCTACTGCGTCGACGGCCCGGCCTTCGACATACTGGTCTGCATGTCGAAGCTGATCGCGCTCGGCATGCCGCTGGTCGAGGTGCTGCGCGCCGCGACGCAGGCCCCGGCGCGGGCGATCGCGCGGCCCGATCTCGGCACGCTGGCTGTCGGCGCTGTCGGCGACGTCGCCGTGCTTCGCCAGCGGTCGGGCCGCTTCACTTTCGTCGACGCTGTCGGCGCCTCGTTGGTCGCCGACCAGCGGCTGGTGTCGGAAGGCATCGTCATCGGCGGCACGTGGTGGCCGAACGAGGCGGTGAACGACCTCGGCGAGACCGAGCGTTTCGAGGCGCATGCGCATCACACCCATGTCGAAGTCGCGGCCCGGCACTTCGGACATCGGCACGAGTAAGCCTTGCCAGCGAGGTCGGGGTTTCAGCGGTCAGATGACTGCCGGGGGCAGTTATGCCAGGTCCAGCGCGCTCAGGAAACTTGCAACATCCATCGTCGTCAGGAGCTCGATACGCGCGCGGATCAGATCATCGCTCCAGTCCCACCACTGCAACGACTGCAGGCGCTCGATGACATCGGGCGCGAACCGGTAGCGCATCACACGAGCCGGATTGCCGACCGCGATGGCATAGGGCGGGATCTCCCTGGTGACGATGCTGCCGGCACCGATCACCGCTCCATTGCCGATCGTGACGCCGCTGAGGATGACACTGCGGGCACCGATCCAGACGTCATGGCCGACCGTGATCGGACCCTTGCCGACGGTTCCATTTCCGTTGCGGATCTTCCCGTCCACGGATTGGATCGGATAGGTGGTTGCGCTGTCGAGGCGGTGTTCAGCCGCGCAGATAAAGAGAACATCGGGGCCGATCGAACAGAAAGATCCTATCCGCACCGGCACGGTTTCACGCGGAACGAAGAACGATTTCTTGCTGAGGCCGTAAGTATGACGCCCGATCTCGACACCTGGCAGTGGCGGCAACGGGTCCTTTTTCAGTCCAAGCTTGATGCGAAGCCCTCTTAGAAATCCCATCGGCGTCCTCCCCCGAGTCGCCGGGCACTATAGCGGGAATCCTCACGGCACCTGAAACCTTCGCGGATGATTTTTCGTCCGGGCTGGTCCGGTGGCCCCAGCTCCTTTCAATTCCGGCGTGAGGAATTGCTCGGCGGCCCATAAACCGGCGTCGCGATGCCTTCCATGCGCGCCTTGATCTGAAGCGCCACATATTTCGAATAGAAGCGCGACAGCGCCAGGTTGCCGCCATGGAACCACAGCGCTTCCTGTGCCGTCGGCTTCCACATATTGCGCAATTCGCCTTGCCACGGGCCGGGGTCACCCTTGACGCCGGAGCCAAGGCCCCAGCAGGGACCGACCTTGTCGGCGACCTCACGCGAGACGAGCGCGGCCACGTTCTCGTTCATCGACTGGTAGCCGGTGCAGGCGATGATGGCGTCGGCCTCGAGCTCGGTGCCGTCCTCGAACAGGATGCCGTTCGGCGTCAGCGACTTGATCGCCACGCCGCTGCGGATGCCGATCTTGCCGTCGATGATCAGGTCCGAAGCGCCGACGTCGATGTAGTAGCCCGAGCCGGTGCGGTAGGCCTTCATCAGAAGGCCCGTCTCGTCGTCGCCGAAATCGATGGCGAAGCCGGAAGCGCTGAGGCGCTCGTAGAAGCCCGCGTCGCGCGCCCGGACGACGTCGTAGAGCGCCCGCTGGCCCCTGGGCACCAGAGCGAACGGCGTCGAGGCGACAATCATGTCGGCCTTCTCGGTGGTGATGCCGCGCGCCAGCGCGCTTTCCGAGAAGATTTCGAAGCCTACTTCCATAAGCGTGTCCGATTTGACCACGGTGGTCGGCGAGCGCTGGATCATAGTGACGTCGGCGCCGCTCTCCCAAAGGTCGACGCAGACGTCATGCCCGGAGCTTGCCGCGCCGATGACCGCGACCTTCCTGCCACGGAATTTCTCGCCGCTCGAATACTGGCTTGAATGCAGCAACTCGCCCTTGAACTGGTCCGCGCCGGCCAGGTCGATCTTTCGCGGCGGCCCGTAGGCGCCGGTGGCGAAGACGATGTGCTTCGGCTTCAGCGTGACCTGCCTGCCGACGCGATCGACCACCACCGTCCAGACCTTCTCCGCCTCGTCATAGCTGGCGCTGAGACACTTGGTGGCGGCCCAATAATTGAGCTCCATGACGCGCGTGTACATTTCCAGCCAGTCGCCCATCTTGTCCTTGGGCGTGAAGACCGGCCAGTTATCGGGAAACGGAATGTAGGGCAGATGGTCGTACCAGACCGGATCGTGCAGCACGAGCGTGCGGTAGCGGTTGCGCCAGGAATCGCCTGGCCTCGCGTTCTTCTCGATGACGATGGTCGGCACGCCGAGCTGCCTGAGACGCGCGCCGAGCATGATGCCGCCCTGGCCGCCACCGATGACCAGGCAATAAGGCTGGTCGGAGGCGCCAAGTTCGCGCGTCTCGCGCGCCCGCGCCTCCGACCAGGTCTCGCGCTCGGGGTCGGCCTTGTGGCGCACGCCGAGCGGCCGCGCCGCGCCCTTGCGCTCCTCGAAGCCTTTCAGATCCGTCATGGCGGTGAACAATGTCCGGCAGCGCCCGTCGCGAAGGCGCATGATGCCTTGTCCCGAGGCGACCGCGGTCTCGAATGTGAACCAGGCTTCGATCGTGCCTTCGTCCGAGGTCGCCTCGCCGCTGAGCTGCCAAGCGGTGGGCTTCGTCGTCGCCAGCGTCGCCTTGAGCATATCGCCGATGGCCTCGCGGCCTTCCATGGTCTTCACATTCCAGGTGAAGGTCAGAAGATCGCGCCAGTAGCAATCGTCGACGAACAGATTGCCGGCCGCCGCCACGTCGCCGGCGTCAAGCGTCTGCGCAAAGGAGCCGAGCCATGCGGCGGCCTGTTTCGTTGGTGCCATTTCGAGCATGTCTTCCCTCTTCCTCCAATGCGCCCCATGCAGGGGCGGTAAATTGTCGAACCCGGCGTTGCCCCTCATCCGCCTGCCGGCACCTTCTCCCCGTGAGGACGGGGAGAAGGGACTTGGCCGCGACGCCGGCGATCCCCTCCCCCGTCCTTTACGGGGAGAGGGTAAGAGTGAGGGGCAGCGCTGACGCGGCATAAACTGGCCGTCAATCCCCCAGCGGCTCCATCTCCTTGCCGGTGCGGTGGATCTGGGCGTTGTACTTGATGCGGCGCACCGTCTCGCGCGCCGGGCCGTCGAGCTTATAAGCCGAGGCCACCGCCAAGAGGTCGATCATCGCCAAGAAGGCGAAGCGCGATGCGGTCGGCTTCAGCGTGTCGGGATATTCGGGCACGGCAACCGTCAGCCTGACATCGCAGGCACGCGCAAGCTCGGTGTCGGGCGCGGTCACGGCGATGGCGTTGGCGCGGTAGTGCTTGGCGAGTTCGACGGCCTCGATCACCTCGCGCGTGCGCCCGGTCGCCGAAATGGCGATCACCAGATCGCCGGGTTTCAGCGTCGAGGCGGTCATGCGCATCAGATAGGGGTCGCATTGAGCGCTGATCGATATGCCGTAGCGAAACAGCCGGTATTGCGTTTCCTGCGCCAGTGCCGAGGAACTGCCGCCGAGGCCGAAGACGGTAACCTGGCGCGCCTTGGCAATGAGTTCGGCGGCTTTTTGCAGCTGCGCCGGGTCGAGTTGGCGCTCGGCCTCCTGCAGGGCCCGGCGTGCTTCGCCGAACACGGCGTTCCAGAACGGCATGCCGTTGTCGCCGCTGGTCGCCGGCGGCTTGGCCAGATAAAGCGCGCCGACGACAAGGCTCTGCGCCAGCTTCAGCTTGAAATCGCGCACGCCCTCGCAGCCAATGGCACGGCAGAACCGGGTGACCGTCGGTTCGCTGACCCCGGCGCGCTGGGCAAGGGCCGCATTGGAGGCGTCGACGGCGTATTTGACGTCGTCCAACACGACATCGGCGACGCGGCGCTCGGCCGGGCGCAGCTCGGCATAGGAATCCTTGACCAGCGAGATGATGTCAGGGATGCGCCGGAGGTCGCGCCCTTCCAGATCGCTGCTCACTTCCTGGCTGTCAGCTTCGGTCATCAAGTCGGTCTTCCCTGTCTTTTCGACCTCACCTCTTACCATGTTTGCACGCTGTCGTTCCATGCGCCTGGCCATGGGTGCAACCGGTGCTCCGGGCAGGCCGGGCTGAATTTTCGCCCGGCCGAGGAGGCCGACATACCGTTTCTGTCGCGGCTCTACGCCTCGACCCGCGTCGAAGAACTCGCCGTGACGGATTGGAGCGAGGCGCAGAAGGCTGCCTTCCTCGACATGCAGTTCCAGGCGCAGCGCGCCCACCATATCAGGCACTATCCCGAGGCAGAGTGGCTGGTGGTGAACCGCGTCGGGCAGAATATAGGGCGTCTCTATATCGAACGCTGGCCGAGCCAGCATCGCATCATCGACATCGCTTTCCTGCCGGCATACCGCCGCAACGGCTATGGTTCGCCCTGTTGCGCGACCTGGTCAAGGAGGCATGGTTAGCCGGCAAATCAGCCTCGATCCATGTCGAAAAGAACAATCCGGCGCGGCAGCTCAATGTCAGGCTCGGCTTCACGGTCGTCGAGGACAAGGGCGTCTACGACCTGATGGCCTGCGCGCCCCCGGTGGCACCGAATCAGCCAAGGCTGAAGTAGCACGCGGCTAAAC
Source organism: Mesorhizobium sp. B2-4-14 (assembly GCF_006442155.1). Lineage (NCBI taxonomy): Bacteria > Pseudomonadati > Pseudomonadota > Alphaproteobacteria > Hyphomicrobiales > Phyllobacteriaceae > Mesorhizobium > Mesorhizobium sp. B2-4-14. Next base: position 32,249 of record NZ_VFVA01000030.1, read on the forward strand.
GCCGGTGATCCGATCCGGCAAAATCCGCCTAGACGTCGTCCCTATGCAGGTCGCCCAAAAGTGGCCTCGGTTTTGGGAGAACGACATGCCGTGAAAACAAAGACCTAAATCCTTTCGACACGACGTGCTTTGGCCTTGCCGTCAGGCCTCCCCAAGGAGTGAAGAGGGCGAGGAGGCGCCCTGCCAAATCTCGAACTACCATTGTTCACCCCTGGCTCCAGCCATGCTAACCACCTTTCATGGCACAGAAGAAAGCTTTCGAGGTCGATTCCTGGCTGTCGCGGCCCGATCCGCGCACCTCGATCGTCCTGCTCTATGGTCCTGATCGGGGGCTCGTTTCCGAGCGGGCGAAAGCCTTTGCCGAAAAGACCGGGCTGCCGCTGGATGATCCGTTCTCCGTAGTCCGGCTCGAGGGCTCGGAGGTCGACCGCGACGAGGGCCGGCTGCTCGACGAAGCCCGCACCGTGCCGATGTTTTCCGACCGGCGGCTGCTGTGGGTGCGCAACGCCACCGGCCAGAAGGCGCTGGCCGACGACGTCAAGGCGTTGACAGCGGAGCCCGCGCGGGACGCCATCATCCTGATCGAAGCCGGCGATCTCAAGAAGGGCGTTGGCCTGCGCGCCGTGGTCGAAGGCGCTGACAACGCCATGGCGCTGCCCTGCTACGCCGACGAGGCCCGCGACATCGACACGGTCATCGACGACGAGCTGCGCAAGGCCGGCATGTCGATGACGCTGGAGGCAAGGCAGGCGCTGCGCCGCAATCTCGGCGGCGACCGGCTGGCCTCGCGTGGCGAGATCGAGAAGCTCGTCCTCTACGCTCACGGGCAGAAGGAGATCGGGCTGGAAGAGGTCAGGGCGATGTCCGGCGACGTGTCCGGCGCCTCGTTCGACGACGCCGTGGATGCGCTTCTCGAAGGCAAGATCGGCGACTTCGACACCGCTTTCACCCGCCACTGCCAATCCGGCGGCCCGCCTTTTCTCGTTCTGTCCTCCGCCATGCGGCAATTGCAGCAGATCCAGGTCATGCGCGGCCAGATGGAATCGAGCGGCCGCAACGCGGCCTCGGTCGTTGCCGGCGCGCGCCCGCCGGTTTTCTTCTCGCGACGCAAGCTGGTGGAGAAGGCGCTGGAACGCTGGAGCAGCGAAGCGCTTGGCCGCGCGCTGACCCGGCTGCAGACGGCGGTGCTGCAGACACGGCGCAGACCAGACCTCTCCGTCGCACTGGCAAGACAGGCGCTGCTGGGGATAGCGGTTGAGAGCGCGAGATTGGCGCAGCGGTAGTTAGCTGTGGGCGGATAGCCAACTATCAACGTCAGCGCCGCCCCTTTATTGCCCTGCCGGGCATTTCTCCCCGTATAGCGACGGGGAAGGGCAGTTGCAGCCTTGGCGCTTGTTCCGAAACGCAGACGATTGGCGAAAACATCGGCGAAAGCCTCCCTCTCCCCGTCTCTATGCGGCGAGAGGATGCCGGCAGGCAGGTGAGGGGCAGCGCCAACGTTCGGCAAGTACGGGCATGAAAACAACCGATAGCGAAAAAAGAGCCAAGCGATTCGCAAAGTTCGCCGGCTATCAGTCTCGCTTCAACCTGCGGCAAACCTCGTCCAGTTGCTCAAGGCTGCGATAGGCGACCCGAAGCAGGCCGCCGCCTTTGCCCTTGTGGTCGACGGTCACGATCATGCCGAGCGTGTCGGTCAGCAGCTTTTCGAGCGCCAGCGTATCCGCGTCTTTCTGTTCCGGCGTGGCCGCGGGCCGAGCTTCTTTCGCGGCGCTGCCGGCCGGCATCTGCGCCAGCGCCTCGGCCTGGCGCACGGAAAGCCCCTCCTCGACGATGCGCTTGGCGAGGCCGGCCGGATCCTCCGCCGTCACCAGCGTGCGGGCATGCCCCGCCGACAACACGCCGTCGATCAGCATGTCGCGGATCACGTCAGGCAATTTCAGCAGCCGCAGCGTATTGGCGACATGGCTGCGGCTCTTGCCGATCACCTGGCCGAGATCGGCCTGTGTATAGCCATGGTCGTCGATCAGCTGCTGGTAGCCCTGCGCTTCCTCGACCGCGTTGAGGTCGGCACGCTGGACGTTCTCTATGATCGCCAGTTCGAGCGCGGTGCGGTCATTGACATCGCGAATGATGACCGGGATTTCGGTCAGCCCGGCGCGCTGTGCCGCCCGCCAGCGGCGCTCGCCGGCGATGATCTCGTAGCGGCCGGCCTGTGTCGGCGATGGCCGCGCGACGACCGGCTGCACGACGCCATGTTCGCGGATCGACTGAGCCAGATCGGTAAGTTCGGCGTCACCAAAATGCCGGCGTGGATTCTTCGGGTTGGGACTGAGAAACTCGATCGGCACCTTGCCATCGGCGCTCATGCCGGGCTTTTCCGGCGCCGCCGGGCGATCGATCTCGCCGATCAGCGCTGCCAGTCCCCGCCCCAATCTTTTTCTCGAAAGGTCTTCGCTCATCTTTATTCCAGGCTTCAGATGGTTGTCTTTAGATCGTTTCGGTATCGAATCGGCTGTTGATTATGCGCAGGAACTCATCAAGCGGCGCGCAATTTGCGCTCGCGGCGGATGACCTCGGAGGCCAATTGCAGGTAGGCTTGGCTGCCCGAGCATTTCAGATCGTACAGAATCGCCGGCTTGCCATAGGACGGCGCCTCGGACACCCGCACATTGCGCGGAATGATGGTCTCGTAGACCTTGTCGCCCATGTGCTCCCGGACGTCCTGCACCACCTGGTTGGCCAGATTGTTACGTCCGTCATACATGGTCAGCACGATGCCCTGGATGGTGAGCTCCGGATTGATCGAGCGGCGCACCTGCTCGACCGTTTCCAGCAACTGGCTGAGGCCTTCAAGCGCGAAGAACTCGCATTGCAGCGGCACCAGCACCGAATCGGCGGCCGCCATCGAATTGAGCGTGAGCAGATTGAGCGACGGCGGGCAGTCGATCAGCACATAGCCGAAATTGGCCGAGCGCTCGGCCGCGGCGCGCAAGGCGTTGCGCAGCCGCAGCACCCGGTCCGGCGCCGAAGCGATTTCCATTTCGATGCCGAGCAGATCGAGCGTCGACGGCACGATCGACAGGCCCGGCACGGCGGTCGGAACCGCCGCGGCTTCGAGATCCAGCTCGCCCGTCAGCACGTCATAGGACGAGACTGTGCGGTCCTTGCGGTCGATGCCGAGACCGGTGCTGGCGTTGCCTTGCGGATCGAGATCGACGATCAGCACTTTTTCGCCGATGGCCGCCAGCGCCGTGGCCAGATTGATGGCGGTGGTCGTCTTGCCGACGCCGCCCTTCTGGTTGGCTACGGTGATGATTCGAGGACCATTCTTCATCATGGGTCTATGCCAGAAATTCATTTTTGGGTCGCCAAAATAGCCCGACAAGGCGAAGATCAGACAGGTCGCACGTCAGACAGTTCAAGGATGACGCCATGGGGGTCGGTTACACTGGGATGTTCTACCAGATCGAAGGACCATCGGTTAACGCTTTCTTGCACCTCCGCGCGATAATCCCTGCCTTTGTGGAATAGCCCGCGCGCGCCCGACGTCAGCCAAGGCGCCGACAGGTCCAGCAATACCGAGAGCGAGGCCAAGGCCCGCGCCGTGACGATTTGCGGCGTCGAAACAAGTGCATGGCTGTCTTCGATGCGCCGCGCCACGACCCGTGCCGGCAGGTTGAACTGGCCGATGACGGTCTGCAGGAACGACGCCTTCTTGCGGTTGCTTTCCACCAGATCGATGCTCGCCCCATCGCGCTCGGCGAGCAGGAAGGCCATGACCAGGCCCGGAAATCCGCCGCCCGAACCGATGTCGACCCAGCGCGTGGCATTGGGCTCTATGCGTCCAAGCTGTGCGCTGTCGAGGATGTGGCGGTGCCAGACATCGCCCGAGGTCGACTGCGCCACCAGATTGATGCTGCGGTTCCATTTCTGGAACATCCGCTCGAACGCCGTCAGGCGATCGAATGTTTCACGTGAAACCGGGCCGGCCGCGTCCTGCAGGCTCTTCCAGGACATAGGACTCACGCAACATTCCTCTGGGCGCTCTCATGGTGGCGGACATGCGCGACAATGATCGCCAATGCGGCAGGCGTCATGCCCTCCATGCGCTGGGCGTCAGCGATGGAGCGCGGCCGCCGCGCCTGCATCTTCTGCTTCAACTCATTGGACAGACCAGGCACGCCGGCGAAATCGACGCTTTCCGGGATCTGCCGGCTCTCCTCATGCCGGATCTGGGCGACGTCGGTCTTCTGACGGTCGAGGTAAACAGAATATTTCGCCTCCGTTTCAAGGCGCTCCGCCGTCTGGGCATCAATTGCCGCAAAGCGCGGTTCAATCGTCGCCAGCCAGGCGAGGTCGACGCCGGGGTAGGCCAGCAGCTCATAGCCCGACCGGCGAACGCCATCGCGATTGATCTCCAGTCCGTGCCGCGCCGCCTCATTAGGCGTCATCGTCAGCGCGGTAGCCAGCTGCCGAGCTTCGTCGAGCCGCTGCATGACATTGCCATAACGCTGCATGCGTTGCGCCGAAGCGATCCCCAGCTTCTCCGCCAGCGACGTCAACCGCTCGTCCGCATTGTCCGCGCGCAGCGACAGCCGGAATTCGGCGCGCGAGGTGAACATCCGGTACGGTTCGCTGATGCCGCGACTGGTCAGGTCGTCGACCATCACACCGATATAGGCCTCGGTGCGGCTGAGCACGACCTGCTCGCCGCCCGACGCCCGCCGCGCCGCGTTGATGCCGGCCAGCAAGCCTTGCCCGGCTGCCTCCTCATAACCGGTCGTGCCGTTGATCTGCCCGGCGAGGAAGAGCCCGGCGACGCGCTTGGTCTCGAGTGTCTGATCAAGCTCGCGCGGATCGACATGATCATACTCGATCGCATAGCCGGGCTGCAGCATCACAGCCCGCTCCAGGCCCGGAATGGTCTTCAAAATATCGAGCTGGACATCCTCGGGCAGCGAGGTCGAGATGCCATTCGGATAGACGGTGGCGTCGTCCAGCCCTTCCGGTTCGAGAAAGATCTGATGCCCATCCCGGTCGCCGAACTTGACGATCTTATCCTCGATCGACGGGCAGTAACGTGGCCCAACGCCTTCGATCGAACCGGAATACATGGCGGAGCGGCCGAGATTGGCACGGATCAGCTCGTGGGTGGCGGTGGTCGTGCGCGTGATGCCGCACTCGATCTGCGGCGTCTCGATACGATCGGTCATCAGCGAGAACGGCACCGGATCCTCGTCGGCCGCCTGGCTTTCGAGCGACGCCCAGTCGATGGTCCGCCCGTCCAGCCGCGGCGGCGTACCAGTCTTCAAGCGGCCGAGTTGAAACCCGGCGCGGGACATCGTCGCCGACAGGCCAAGGCTCGCCTGCTCGTTCATGCGGCCGGCGACAATCTTCTTCTCGCCGATATGAATGAGGCCGCGCAGGAAAGTTCCGGTCGTGAGCACCACCGCGCTGCAAGCAAGCCTGCGGCCATCGGCCAGCAGGACGGCTGAGATCCGCCCGTCCACGATTTCGAAGTCCAGCACCTCGGCCTCGACTACGTCGAGATCGTTCTGCTGCCGAATCGCTTCCTGCATCGCCAGGCGATAGAGCTTCCTGTCGGCTTGCGTGCGCGGGCCGCGTACCGCTGGGCCTTTGCGTCGGTTGAGCAGGCGGAACTGGATGCCCGCAGCATCCGCCACACGGCCCATCAGGCCGTCCATGGCGTCGATCTCGCGCACCAGATGCCCTTTGCCAAGCCCGCCGATCGCCGGGTTGCACGACATCACGCCGATCGTCTCGAAGCGCAACGTCACCAGCGCGGTCCTGGCGCCGGCACGCGCGGCGGCGCTCGCAGCCTCGCAACCCGCATGGCCGCCGCCCACCACAACCACATCATAGTGATCGGTCATTTCCAAATCCTGGGCTCGAAAGAGATAGAGGACACATGTCCCCGCGGGGCGAAGCTGTCAAGAAAACTTCGCGGCAAGTTTCACGTGAAACAGAGCGGCAGGGTCCGGCAACGCCGTTTCACGTGAATCAATGGAACGATTGGGGGAATCCAGCGCTGCCGGTGTTTCACGTGAATCCTTAAGCGTCTTCGCCCCGGTGCGTGTTTCACGTGAGTCATTTCCCAATGCAGAACTGCGCGAAGATCACATCCAGCATGTCCTCGACATCAATGGCGCCGACAATTCGGCCGAGCCGATCCGCCGCCAGCCGCAATTCCTCCGCACGCAGTTCCTGGCCTATGGCACGGCCGTCGGTCGCCCGAAGCAGATGGCGGTTCGCTTCGCCAAGCAATTCGACGTGGCGCAGACGTGACGGCAGAACATCGCCAAGGTTGCCGGCCGCCTCCACCGCGCGCTGGCCGATCTCCGCGAGCAGCGCGTCCACGCCCGCCCCATTCAGGATCGAAATAACGAGATCATAATGACGGCTCGCTGCCACTGCCGCCTGCTCGTCGAGCAGATCGAGCTTGGTCCCGACCCGCAGCACCGGTACCGAACCGGGCAGAGAACCGACATCGCCGGGTTTCGCCACGTCCTCCAACAGCAACACGAGATCGGCGCGATCGGCCTTGGCTCGCGCTTTCTCGATACCGATCGCTTCGACCTTGCCTGTCGCCTCACGCAATCCCGCTGTGTCCGTCAACCGGATGCGCAACCCCCCGAGATCCAGCGCCACCTCGAGCAGATCCCGCGTCGTGCCAGGCTCATCCGTTACAATAGCTGCATCGCGCCGCGCCAAAGCGTTGAACAGACTCGACTTGCCGGCGTTCGGCGCGCCGAGGATCACAACCTCAAAGCCGTCGCGGATGATCTCGGCGGTGCGGAAACCGGCGATGTGGCAGGCGATCTCGCCGATCATCATTCCGACATCGGACCATACCGTCTCCGAAACGGCACCGGGCACATCGTCCTCATCGGCAAAGTCGATCTCGGCCTCGATCATGGCGCGTGCATGGACAAGCCTGCGACGCCAGCCAAGATAGAGCTCACTCTGGACCCCCTCGGCATTCCGGAGGGCAAAGCGCCGCTGCGCTTCGGTCTCGGCGTTGACCAGATCCGCCAGCGCCTCGGTCTCGACCAGATCGACCTTGCCATTGAGAAAGGCGCGGCGCGTGAATTCGCCAGCCTCGGCATGCCTGACGCCGGCAAAGCCGGTGATTGTCTCCAGCATCCTGGCCACCACCGCGCGCCCGCCATGGACATGAAATTCGGCGACATCCTCACCGGTGAAGCTGGCCGGCCTTGGGAAGAAGATGACCAACCCGCTGTCCAGCACCGTTCCATCCGGTGCCCTGAACGTGCGCAAGAGCGCCACCCGGTCCTTAACCATGCGGCCGACGATCGTTTCGACCACGAATCGAGTCTGCGAGCCGGAAATGCGGATGACGGCGACGCCGGCTGGTAGCCGGCCACTGGACAGCGCAACGATCGAATCGGCTGAAATCATTTGCCCACCCTGTCGAACCGCCCTAGCTTCCGCCACACCTAACCAAGTTGCCGCCCAACTACCCACTGTGACCGAGTTGCCCGTTGTGACATTGCCCGCGCAAAACCTGCTTGCCGACGAAGCCAGCCCCTATTTGCAGCAACACAGCGGCAATCCGGTGCATTGGCGGGCCTGGTCGCCGGCTTCGCTCGAAGAGGCAAGAGCCCTGGACAGGCCGATCCTGCTCTCCGTCGGCTATGCCGCCTGCCACTGGTGCCATGTCATGGCCCATGAAAGCTTCGAGAACCACGACGTCGCCGCCGTCATGAACCGTCTGTTCGTCAATATCAAGGTGGACCGAGAGGAGCGCCCCGACATCGATCAGATCTATATGGCCGCGCTCTCCTCCATGGGCGAGCAGGGCGGCTGGCCGCTGACCATGTTCCTGACGCCGGATGGCAAGCCGTTCTGGGGCGGCACCTATTTTCCCAGGGAGCCGCGCTTTGGCCGCCCGGGCTTCATCCAGGTGATGGAGGCGGTGGACAAGGCTTGGCGCGAGAAGAGGGCCAGCCTGAACCAGAGCGCCGACGGCCTGACCACCCATGTCGAGGCGCGGCTCTCGGGCGCTCATGCCAAGGCGCTTCTCGATCGCGATACATTGTCCGATCTTGCCGGCCGCATCTCCGGCATGATCGACCGTGACCTTGGCGGCCTGCGCGGCGCGCCCAAATTCCCGAATGCGCCATTCATGCTCACGCTGTGGCTGTCTTGGCTGCGCGACGGCGATCCCACGCATCGCGACGACGTGCTCATCAGCCTGGAACAGATGCTGGGCGGCGGCATCTATGATCACATCGGCGGCGGGCTCAGCCGTTACTCGACCGACGCGGAATGGCTGGTGCCGCATTTCGAAAAGATGCTCTACGACAACGCCCAGCTCATCCGCTTGTGCAACTGGGCATACGCGGCGAGCGGCAACGACTTGTTCCGGACGCGAATCGAAGAGACCGTGGAGTGGCTGCTGCGCGAAATGCGCGTCGACGGCGGTGCCTTTGCCGCCAGCCTGGACGCCGACAGCGATGGCGAGGAAGGCCTTTTCTACACCTGGGCCAAGGAGGAGATCGAAGCTGTCCTCGGCGACAATTCTGGCTTGTTTTTCAAACACTTCACGCTCTCCAGCCCGCACGGTTGGGTAGGCAAGCCGGTTGTCCATCAAACCCGCGCCCAGCAAACCCAAAGCGTGGCCGCTCGCGAACGGCTGATACCGCTCAAGACAGAACTTCTCACCGCTCGCGAAGGTCGGGTTCGGCCAGGCCTCGACGCGAAAGCCCTGACCGACTGGAACGGCCTGATGATCGCGGCGCTCGCGGAGGCCGGCCGATCGCTGGCGCGACCCGACTGGATCGATGCGGCGGCCAAGGCCTTTGCCCATATCAGCGCCGCCAGCCGCGACGGCCGCCTGCCGCACTCCATGCTTGGCGTCAGAAAGCTGTTTCCTGCTTTGTCCAGCGACTATGCCGCCATGACCAATGCGGCGATCTCGCTGTTCGAGGCGTCAGGCAAATGGCGCTATGTCGATCAGGCCAGCCGGTTCATCGAGCAGCTCGACCGCTGGCACTTCGATGCCGAGGGCACCGGCCACTACCTGACCGCTTCCGACAGCACGGACGTGCCGATCCGCATCAGGGGCGATGTCGACGAGGCCATTCCGTCAGCCACCAGCCAGATCATCGAAGCGCTGGTCCGGCTGGCTTCCGTTACCGGCGATCTCGAACTGCAGGAGAGAGCGTGGAAGATCGCCGAGCACGCCGCCGGCCGGGCGGCGCAGCAGGCCTATGGTCAGGCGGGCATCATCAATGCGTGTGCGCTCGCGATCGAGCCGTTGAAGTTGGTCGTGGTGGACAAGCTGGAGGATCCAACGCTCGTTACGGTTGCGAATCGACGTCCTGACCCGCGTCGCGTCGACATCATTGCGGCGATTGGTTCGGAAGCGAATCGACCCTTGCTGCCCGGCGGCATTTTCCCACCGACCAACAGGGCGGGCGCCTGGCTTTGTACGGGCCAGCTTTGCCTTCCCGCTGTAAGCGACCCGCAAGAGCTCGAGCCTCTTCTGCGCCGCCAATAGGCAACTCGGGAAATGTGTGAGGCGATTTTCCGTCGGGCGGCGTCCGCTTCCGCCTGTACAGCCGAAGGCAATGTCCTGACCGATTTCGCATCCGGCCGCGGCTTGAACAGCAGATCCCTGGCCGCGATCACCGCGCCGACCATGATCAGCGCGCAGGCAAGCGCCACGGACCAGTGGAACACGCCAAACCCGGCCAACTACAGCACGATCACCGAAAACAGCGGCGCGGCATAAGACAAGGCACCCAGGATCATTATGTCCCCGTGCTTGCAGCCATGGTCCCAGGCGTAGAAGCCGGCTCCGAGCGGGATCGTGCCGAGAACAAGGATCGCGGCCCACTGCATCGTCGTTTCGGGCCAGACCGTGATTTCCAGCGTCAGATGCAACACCAGCGCAACCACGGCGGTGATGAAGCAGTAGCCGGCCACGACATCGGTCGGCACCTGGCCGAAGCGCCGCGACAGGACGGAATAGCCGGCCCAGATGAAGGCACAGAACAAGGCAATGACATGACCCTTCATCCCGCCATTCGCGAGACCGATAGTGCCGCCCTTGGTGATCACCACGATCGCCCCGGCAAGGCCAAGGACGACGCCGACAAGGTGGTGAGCCTTGAGCCTTTCGCCCGGCAGGAAGGCGGCCAGGACGACGATCAGCAAGGGCCAGAGATAGGCTATTAGGCTGACCTCGACAGGCGGCGCCGACTGGATCGCGAAGAAATAGGCGCAGTGATAGATGCACAATCCCGCAACCCCTGTCGCCCAGACCTTCCAGGGCTGCCGCAGCGAACGGACCGCGCCTGGACCGAAGGTCCAGCTGCCCATTCCGACAAGCGCACCGAGAAAGAACGTCATCGCCGCCAGCTGAAAGGGCGGTATCGGCCCCGCGGCCGTGGAAAGCAGCGCCAGAAACGACCAGGTCAGGATGGCTGAAAAGCCGACAAGCGTTGAGATGGTCTTCTTCACGTCACTTCCAACCGCGTATGTGGTCAAAACAGCAAACCGGCTCGGGCAGGATCATGCCTCAACAAGACGCGGACCATCGCATAAGGCTGGCACCGTCCGCCGCCGCATACAGCCACGCGGTATCCGGAATGCGACCCATCTGGAGGCAACAAAAAACCCCATCCCGCTTGACCGGAATGGGGCCTGATGCGCGGTCCGGGAAATTCCCGATAGCCGGTTACGTGTTCATCGAATCGAAGAAGTCGGCATTGGTCTTGGTCTGCTTCAGCTTGTCGATCAGGAACTCGATCGCATCGGTGGTGCCCATCGGCGCCAGGATGCGGCGCAGCACGAAGATCTTCTGCAGGTCCGAACGCGCGACCAGAAGGTCTTCCTTGCGGGTACCGGACTTGAGGATGTCTATCGCCGGATAGATGCGCTTGTCGGCCACCTTGCGATCCAGCTGGATTTCGCAATTGCCGGTGCCCTTGAACTCCTCGAAAATGACTTCGTCCATACGGCTGCCGGTGTCGATCAGCGCCGTGGCGATGATGGTCAGCGAACCGCCTTCCTCGATGTTGCGCGCCGCGCCGAAGAAGCGCTTCGGCCGCTGCAGCGCGTTGGCGTCGACGCCGCCGGTCAGCACTTTGCCGGAGGACGGCACGACGGTGTTGTAGGCGCGGCCGAGGCGGGTGATGGAATCGAGCAGGATGACAACGTCGCGGCCATGTTCGACCAGGCGCTTGGCCTTCTCGATGACCATTTCGGCGACCTGCACGTGGCGCACCGCCGGCTCGTCGAAGGTCGAGGAGATGACTTCACCTTTGACCGAGCGCTGCATGTCGGTCACCTCTTCCGGGCGCTCATCGATCAGAAGCACGATCAGATAACACTCCGGATGGTTGGCGGTGATGGAGTGTGCGATGTTCTGCAAAAGCACCGTCTTGCCGGTGCGCGGCTGCGCGTTGATCAAGGCGCGCTGCCCTTTGCCGATCGGCGCCACCAGATCGATCACCCGAGACGATATGTCCTTGGTGGCCGGGATCTCGACCTCCATCTTCAGCCGCGAGGTCGGATAGAGCGGCGTCAGATTGTCGAAATGGATCTTGTGGCGGATCTTTTCGGGATCGTCGAAATTGATCGTGTTGACCTTGAGCAGCGCGAAATAGCGCTCGCCCTCTTTCGGGCTGCGGATCGGCCCTTCGACCGTATCGCCGGTCTTCAGCGAAAAGCGGCGGATCTGCGACGGCGAGATGTAGATATCGTCGGGACCTGGAAGATAGTTGGCATTGGCGGAGCGCAGGAAACCGAAACCATCCTGCAGCACCTCGACCACACCTTCGCCGATGATCTCGACGTCCTGTGCTGCCAGCTTCTTCAGGATCGCGAACATCAGCTCCTGCTTGCGCATCACGCTGGCGTTCTCGACCTCGAGCGATTCGGCATAGGCGATCAGCTCTGGCGGTTTCTTGTTCTTGAACTCGGTAAGTTTCATTTCTTGCATAGACGGACTCTGGGTGAGCTTTGGGAAAATATCGGCGGGATGCGACAAATGCCGGGCGCGGCCGAAAACAAGGAGGGGCGGCGCATGACGGGAAGGAAGACCCGTCTTTTATCGTCGGTCTGTTGAAAGAGCAAGCCGCGTTTTACGGACCTGACAGGCCTCAGAAAGGCTTGACGACAACCAGGATCACAATTGCCACCATCAGCAATGTGGGGATCTCGTTGACGATCCGCCAGTGCCGCGCCGGCTTTTCATTGCGATCCTCGGCGAATTTGCGCACCGCGCCGGCGAGATAGCCGTGAACCGCGGACAACAGGAGCACCGCCGCGATCTTGGCGTGCAGCCAGCCACCCTGGAAACCAAAGCCTTTCCAGGCGAGCCAGAGGCCGAACATCCAGGTGACGATCATTGCCGGATTGATGATGCCGCGCATCAGGCGCCGCTCCATTACCTTGAAGGTCTCCGATTGCACCGAGCCCTTTTCGGCATCGGCGTGATAGACCAGCAAGCGCGGCAGATAGAGCATGCCGGCCATCCACGAAATGACGGCAAGGATATGGATCGCCTTTGCCCAGGGATAGAAACTGTCAGGCGCGACTAAAAGCAACAGAGCGGTGAGCACAACAAGCGCCGCGATACCGACGACCATGCGCATCATTGCCGAACCGGTGCTGTTCGTGTTTCCGGTGCTGTCCGACCGAGCCATCAGCGTGTCGCACTCCTCACCTGTTTCACCATCGCCTCGACATGCGCGACCGGAGTCTCCGGCGTGATGCCATGGCCGAGATTGAAGATCAGCGGGCCTTCGCCCAACGTCTTCAGGATTGCCTCGACGCCATAGGCGAGCGCCTGGCCGCCGGCCACCAGCCGCAACGGATCGAGATTGCCCTGGACGGCGCCTGAACGCTGCAAGTCCTTCGCGGTCTCCAGCGGCACCGTCCAATCAATCCCCAGGCCGGTTACGCCGGTCTTCTCCCGATAGGTCTGGTAGCGCGCACCGGCGCCCTTGGGAAAACCGATGATCGGCACATCGGGATGGACAGCCCTTACCTGCCGGACGATCTCGGCCACCGGCTGAACGCAGAACCGTTCAAAAGAGGCATCGTCGAGCACGCCGGACCAGGAATCGAATATCTGCACCACGTCAGCGCCGGCCTCGATCTGCCGGATCAGGTAGGCCGCCGAATGATCGGCGAGTACCTTCAGCAGTTGTTGAAAGGCGACCGGTTCGCGATAGGCGAACAGCCGCGCCGGCGCCTGGTCCGACGTACCGTGGCCGGCAATCATATAGGTCGCCACCGTCCATGGCGCGCCGCAGAAGCCGATCAGGGTCGTCTCGTCGGGCAGTTTCGCCCGCAGCCGACGAACCGTCTCGTAGACCGGTTCGAGATTCACGTGAAACATGCTGCTCTCCAGAGCCGCAATCTCGGCGGCCGAGATCGGCGTCAGCAGCGGGCCCCGCCCCTCTTCGAAGCGAACATCACGGCCAAGCGCGTGCGGGACGACAAGGATGTCGGAGAACAGGATCGAGGCGTCGAAGCCGAAGCGCTCGATCGGCTGCAGCGTCACTTCGACGGCAAGGTCGGGATCGTAACAGAGGTCAAGGAATGAGCCGGCACGTCGGCGCGTTTCACGATACTCCGGCAGATAGCGCCCGGCCTGGCGCATCATCCAGAGCGGAGGAGGAAAATGAGCCTTGCCCTTCAGGACATCCAGCATGATCCGGTTCTGGGGCATCGAGCGCTCGCTTCTCCAAGCCTCTTTCTAATCAAATATTCTTATATCTAAGATTCTTCTGATTCTAAGAGTCTGTTGGTTGTGGTGGTTGTCACCTGTCCCGCTTCATCAAGCAAAAAGCCAGCAAGCATATTGTCGCGCGCTTCTTTCTCCCGAATGCAGGGTTCTGGGGACGATCAGGAATCCATCATCGGAGTCAAAGCGTTACGCCGCCGCCGGAAAAGCCGGCCCTGTGGACGGACGAGAGGCAAAGGACATCCTCCCCGGATTTGTCCCCAGCCGCCCGACGAAGCCGACAGCACATCGAATTGTGGACAAACTGGCATCTGATACAGTCGCCTCCGACGAGCCCGGCTCGTTGTCCGACCTTATCCACATCCGCCCACAGACCCAGGTGATCCCTGTGAACAAACCCCAGAGCTTCTTTCACCTGCACCTGATTTCCGACGCGACCGGCGAAACGCTGCTCGCCGCCGGCCGCGCAGCTTCCGCGCAATACAAGGATGCGCGCGCCATCGAGCATATCTACCCGCTCATCCGCACCGAAAAACAGGTGGCCAAGGTTTTCGAAGACATCGAGGAGGAGCCGGGCATCATTCTCTATACGGTCGTCGACCAGAAGCTGGCGCGCGGCATAGACGAACGTTGCGCGGCCATGGGTCTGCCCTGTGTCTCGGTGCTGGAGCCGGTGCTTACCGTCTTCCAGTCCTATCTCGGCACGCCGGCGGGCCGCCGCGTCGGCGCCCAGCATGTTCTCGACGCCGAATATTTCCGCCGCATCGATGCCCTCAATTTCACCATGGAACATGATGACGGCCAGCTGCCGGCCAATATGGACGATGCCGATATCGTGCTCATCGGTATTTCGCGTACGTCGAAGACACCGACCAGCATCTATCTCGCCAATCGCGGCATCAAGACCGCCAACATTCCGATCGTGCTCGGCGTGCCGGTGCCCGAAAGCCTGGTCAACGCCAAGGCGCCGCTGGTCGTCGGGCTGATCGCCACCGCCGAGCGCATCTCGCATGTCCGCCAGAACCGCATCCTCGGCAACAGCAGTTCCTACGAGCCGACCGATTATGTCGACCGCGCCGCCATCAACGAGGAACTCGCCTATGCTCGCCAGATCTGCACCAGGCATGGCTGGCCGATGATCGACGTCAGCCGCCGCTCGATCGAGGAAACGGCGGCGGCGATCGTTGCCCTGCGGGGGAAGAACAGATAGATGAGCGAAGAGTTGGTTTTGCGATTCCTAGCGGAAAGTCGGCGCTGCCCCTCACCTGCCTGCCGGCATCCTCTCCCCGTATAGGGACGGGGAGAGGGGCGTTGCCATCGATGGTTTCGCCAATCGCCAGCGTGGCCGGAAGGTGCGCCCGCGCCGAAGCTGCCCTTTTCTCCCCGTCCCTATACGGGGAGAAATGTCCGGCAGGACAATGAGGGGCGGCGCCGGCTTCACTGAATAAGCCCCGTACTCCAACCGCGCCTGTGTCCGCGCCTGTGTGGAAAAATGACCGAAAAAATCATCCTTGCCTCAGGCAGTCCGTTCCGCAAGGCGATGCTTCTCAATGCCGGCGTTGACGTCGAAGCGGTTCCCGCCGATGTCGACGAGCGGGCGCTGGAGGCGCCCTTACAGGACAGCGACGTTTCGCCGGAGGACGTCGCCCTCATCCTCGCCGAGGCCAAGGCCACCGAAGTCAGCGAGCGCAGGCCCGGTGCGCTGGTGCTCGGCTGCGACCAGACGCTGTCGCTCGGCGACGAGGTGTTCCACAAGCCGGCCGACATGGAAGGCGCGCGCCGCCATCTCCTGGCGTTGTCGGGCAAGACCCACCTGCTCAACAGCGCCGCCGTGCTGGTGCGTGACGGCAAGGTGCGGTGGCGGCATGTCGGCATCGCCTCGATGACCATGCGCAAGCTCGACCCCGCTTTCATCGGCCGCCATCTCGCCCGTGTCGGCGCCAAGGCGCTGGCCAGCGTCGGCGCCTACCAGGTCGAGGGTGAAGGCATCCAGCTCTTCGAAAAGATCGAGGGCGACCATTTCACCATTGTCGGCCTGCCGCTTTTGCCGCTGCTGGCGGAACTGCGCACGCTGGGAGCGATCGATGGCTGAAGCGACCAAGAAGGCCTTCGTCACCGGCCATCCGGTCAAGCATTCGCGCTCGCCGAAGATCCATGGTTACTGGCTGGCCGCCCATGGCATCGACGGCAGTTACGAGGCCATCGACGTCGCGCCGCAGGACTTCGCCGAATTCGTCGCGACCTTGCGGCTGGCCGGCTTTCGTGGCGGCAATGTCACCATTCCGCACAAGGAGGCAGCCTTCGCGCTGGCCGAGCGCCACGACCAGGCGGCGGAAGAGATCGGCGCTGTCAACACGCTTTGGTTCGAGGACGGCGTCTTGTGGGGCGGCAACACCGATGGTCACGGCTTTGCCGCCAATCTTGACGACTACGCACCGGGCTGGGCGAGCAACGGACCCGCGGTCGTGCTCGGCGCTGGCGGCGCGTCGCGCGCCATCATCCAGGCGCTGAAGCAACGCGGCATCGCCGACATCCGCATCGTCAACCGCACGCTTACCCGGGCGCAGGAACTACGGGATCGTTTCGACACCGGCATTTCGGCACACGGCATGGCTGCGACCAACGAGCTGCTTGCCGATGCCGGCCTGCTGGTCAACACCACGGCACTCGGCATGCACGGCAATGAAGGCCTCTCCGCCGATCCGGCCCTGTTGCCGGACCACGCCATCGTTACCGATATCGTCTATGTGCCGCTTGAAACGCCGCTGCTGGCTGCCGCCCGCGCCAGGGGGCTGAAGACGGTCGACGGCCTCGGCATGCTGCTCAACCAGGCCGTGCCCGGTTTCGAACGCTGGTTCGGGGTGAGGCCAAAGGTTACGGCTGAGCTCCGCGCGATCATCGTCGCCGATCTGGTGCCGAAAGCATGATCGTGCTCGGTCTCACCGGCTCGATCGGCATGGGCAAGTCGACGACGGCCAGGATATTCGCCGAGGCGGGCGTACCGGTTCACGACTCCGACGAGACCGTGCATCGCCTCTACGCCGGCAAGGCGGCGCCTTTGGTCGAGGCCGCTTTCCCCGGAACCACATCCGCCGGAGGCGTAGACCGCGCGAAACTGGCGGCCCGTGTGCTCGGCGACGCCGCCGCGCTGAAGCGGCTTGAAGCCATCATCCACCCGCTGGTTCGTGCCGACGCCGACACCTTCCTGGCCAAGCATCGTAACGCCGGCGAATCGATCGCCGTGCTCGACATTCCGCTGCTGTTCGAAACCGGTGGCCGCAACCGCGTCGACAAGGTCGTGGTCGTCACCGCGCCGGCCGAAATCCAGCGTCAGCGCGTGCTGGCGCGGCCGGGCATGACGGAGGAAAAACTGGCATCGATTCTGGCCAAGCAGGTGCCGGACGCGGAGAAACGCGACATGGCCGATTTCGTCATCGACACTGGCCAGGGGCTGGATGCCGCCCGCGATGCCGTCGCCGCCATCATCGCCGAACTCTCCGGGGATAACTCCGGCAATGCCCCCTCCTGACGGCATGCTGTCGGCATTGCCCATTGCCATTTTGTTCCGGTCTCGCGATTCTGCCCCTTGGAGCAACTGATTCGATGCGTGAGATCATCTTCGACACCGAAACCACCGGCCTTGATTCGCGCGATGACCGCGTGATCGAGCTTGGCGGCGTCGAGCTGGTCAATCGCTTCCCGACAGGCAAGACCTTCCACCACTACATCAACCCGCAGGGCCGCGCGATCCACGCCGAGGCGCAGGCGGTGCACGGCATCAGCGCGGCGGATCTTGCCGGCAAGCCGACCTTCGCCGAAATCGCCGAGGAGTGGCTGAAGTTCACGGAAGGCGCCAAGCTGATCGCTCACAACGCCACCTTCGATATCGGCTTCCTCAATGTCGAGTTCGCCCGGCTTGGTCATCCGCCGGTCGACAATGGGCTTGTCGTCGACACGCTGGCTCTGGCGCGCCGCAAGCACCCGATGGGCCCCAATTCGCTCGACGCGCTCTGCCGGCGCTACGGCATTGACAACACGAAGCGCACCAAGCACGGCGCCCTGCTCGATTCCGAACTGCTGGCCGAAGTCTATATCGAGCTGATCGGCGGCAAGCAGGCCGCCCTCATCCTCGACAGCGTGGCCGGCCCTTCCCAGGGCGGCGACAATGTCCGCCAGATCGAGATCGTCGTCGCCGAACGACTGGCACCGCTGCGGCCGCGCCTGACCGAAGCCGAGCGCGTCGCCCATGCCGCCATGGTCGCCACGCTCGGCGAAAAGGCACTGTGGCTGCAAGCCACTTCATCCGAAGCAAGTGCCGCTGCGGCGTCATAAGCAATTCCGAGAGAAGTGACGGGCCTCCGTCCGGAATTGCGTCAAGAAACAAGGACGAACCTCAATACGGCCATTCGCCCCGGCCCAGCGCCGCGACCGCATCGATAATGCGCGCGAAAGCTTCGGCCGCGGCCGGCACCGTGGTTCGGGCGCGCAGGAAACTGTGCACCAAGCGCTTCTCCTCATGCCACCACGCCTTGCCGCCGGCGGCCACGATACGGTCGCGATAGGTCTCGCCATCCGAGGACAGCGGATCGCACCCGGCCGTGATGACCACGGTGGGCGGCAGGCCGGAAAAGTCGGTGTCGCGCAAGGGCGAGAAGGTCGGATCGTCGGGCGATTGCCGCCTGACGGAGCGGACATCACGGTAGAAGGCGATATCGCCGACCGACAGCAGCGGTGCCTCCGCATGCTCGACATAGGAGCCGGAGCTTTCGTCGCCGCCGAGGCCGGGATAGATCAGCACCTGGCCGATCGCTGTGCGGGCATGCCGGCGCGTTGCCTGCGCCACAGCCGCCGCCAGATTGCCGCCGGCACTCTCGCCGCACAGCACGATCGGCAGGCTGCCCGTCCCGGCCGCCCATTCGAAGGCGGCCAGCGCATCGTTGAAGGCGGCGGGGTGGACATGCTCCGGCGCCAGCCGGTAGTCGACCGACAGCACGTCGAAGCCGGTGCCGGCGCAGATCTCGGCGCAGATGTCGTCATGGCTGTCGAGCCCGCCAAGGATGAAGCCGCCGCCATGATAGTAGACGACCAGGGCTCGCGCGGCCTGGCCCGAGAGTTGGTAGCGCCGGACGGGAATGCCATGATCGGCGGCGGCGATCAGGCCGTCACGGGTCTTGACCCCCAACGGGCGCCCCTGGCGGAAGGCCCGGCACATCCGGTTATAGACCGCGCGCTGCTTGTCGACAGGCAGGCCGACGATCTCTTGCGGGTACCAGGCGTTGACGCTGTCAATATACGCCCACAGGGCCGGGTCTAGCCGGGTCTCGTACTTGCCGCGGCTGGTCATGTCAGGCTGCACGGCCGGGCGCATCAGAGCTCGCCATAAAGCTCGGCCGCGTTGTCGAAGCTGAAGCGCAGCGGCACCGAGCCTTCGACCTGCCAGGCGGTGACCGTCTCGCCGGCCAGCAGCCGGCAGGCGCCGTCGGTGTCGACAACCGCGCCGCCATAGAGCCGGTTGGCAAGGTTGAGGATGCCGGTCTGGTGCATGGCCGCGCTGCCGCTGCCGCAGGCATCCTTGACCAGCAGCACGCGAAAACCCTTGGCCACCGCATCCTTGACGGTGGCATCGATGCAGGCCTCGGTCCACACGCCCGATATGACCAGCCATTCGATGCCCGAAGCCTTGAGCTGATCGGCCGCTGGCCCGGACCGGAAGGCGCTGGCCTCGGCCTTGATCAGCAACGCCTCGCCATTGGCCGGCGCCACCTCGTGGCAGATCTCGGTCAGCGGGTCGCTCTTGTCGGAAAAGGCCGATTTGCCGTTGGCATCGAGCGGATGAAACGGCCGCTCCTGTTTGTCGAGATCGACGATATAGGCCCAGTGGTGGAGCGGCACATGGTTCTCGCGTGCCGCCGCCTGCAGCCGCCGGACGTTGGCGAGGATTTTTTCAAAGCCGTCGACCAGGTAGCGTGGATCCTGCCGGTGCTCTTCCTGCAGGTCGATGAAGACGGCGGCGACAGCGCCGCGCTTGATGGAGATGGGGCTTTTCATGCGGAGGGGCCTTGGCTCAACCTCGGCGTCGCCCTGTCCAGCGATCTGGCGCAAGCCGTTGCGATTGGCCGGCGCCTCCCCCATGTCGTCATCCCAGGGCGAAGCAGGAGCGCAGCTCCGTCGCGGAGACCCTGGGATCCATGCCGTGACGTTGATCGAATAATGCAGCGGAGCAGAATTCCGTAGCCGTTGCATCGCTTTGGCGTCACGGCATGGATCCTAGGGTCTGCGCCGCGTCGCTGCGCTCCTTGCTTCGCCCTAGGATGACGAAAGCGCGGGGCGTTCCATCTGGTTGCCAACGGAGACGGACCCAGCATCAAACCTGTTTCTCCAGGAACTCATCCTCATAGGGGAAGCGCGACAGAAGTTCGGTGCCGGTGTCGGTGATCAGGATTTCGTCCTCCAACTTGACGCCCTCGCGGCCGCCCTTCTCGCCAATATAGCTTTCCACGCTCACCACCATGCCTGGCACGATATGGCCGTCGCGGCCATAGGTCTCGTAGTCCATCGCATGGGCGATGAACGGCGTCTCGCCATGCATGCCGACGCCGTGCATGACCGAGGTGTAGCGCTGGTCGACGAAGCGGTCCGGGATCTTCCACGCCTTCTCGGCGATCTCGCGGAAGGCCATGCCCGGCTTGACGATCGAGATGTTGTGCTGAACCTGGTCATGCGCCATGCGGTAGAGCGACTTCTGGTAAGGGGTCGGCTTGCCCGGCCCGCAGCGGAAGGTGCGGGAGAAGTCGGAATAATAGCCGTAGCAGCCGATCGTGTCGGTATCGAGCGCCAGCAATTCGCCCGGCCGGATCTTGCGGCCGCTGGCCTCGTTGAACCAGGGATTGGTGCGCTGGCCCGAGGTCAGCAGCCGCGTCTCGATGAACTCGCCGCCCTGCCGGATCACCTCGCCATACATGATGGCGAACAGGTCGTTTTCGGAAACGCCGGGTTTGATCGCCTCGCGTACCGCCGCCACCGCCGCCTCGGCGCCGGCCATCGACACCTGCAGGCATTTCACCTCCTCCGGCGTCTTCACCGCGCGCACCGCCAGGATCTCGCCCTGACAATCGCGGACCTCGCAGCCACGCTTTTCCAGCGCCAGCGCCTGCAGATGGCTGCAGCGGTCGAGGCCGAGCTTCATCGAGCCGCCGCCATGCTTCTTCAGGAGTTCGGCGATTTCGTCGGCGAAGGGGCCGGCGGTCTCGTCGTCGCGGCCCGAGACCGACGACCAGACGAGCTTGGAAGGACGCGCCTCGTCGATCGTGTCGAGCACCATGGAGACATGGTAGCTCTGCGGATATTCGAACAGCACGACCGGCCCTTCGGTCGGGATGAAGAAATAACGGGTCGAGTTGCGCAGGAAGTAGCCGAACATGTTGCGCGAGCCGGTGGCGTAGCGCTGGTTATAGGGGTCGAACAGCACGACGCCGCCATAGCCCGCCTCGCGCATCCAGCCGCGCAGCTTGGCCAGCCGGCCCTTGCGCAGCGCGTCGGCATCGATGAAGGACGGCTCGGTGTCGGACAGCCACATGCCGCCGGCCGGATCGGCCGCCACCGGATGGCGCATGCGGTCCTTGAAGTCCACGTCCTCGGTGCTGTCCGGTTCGAAAACGACGATGCTCATGTACCTGGCCTTGGGTGGGTTGCAGGCATCGACCATGGCGCAGGAGCGACAAAAGGATTGTGCGAAAAACCGCGTGTGTTGTGCGGGATGCCGCTGGCGAACGGCTCCGTCGAGATACTTCACGCCCCCCCTCTGGCCTGCCGGCGATCTCCCCCACAGGTGGGGAGATCGGCAGCTTCGGCAGCCGCGCTCATGTCCTCACGGTCGGAGCTGGTGGAGGCGGAGGTAACGGCCAATCTCCCCCCTTGTGGGGCAGATGTCCGGCAGGACAGAGGGGGGCGCTGTCCCGCCAGCATCCGAAGCCCGCTAATGCCTTCTCGCCAGCTTCGGCGGATGTCCATGTTCTTCCCGAAATGCCCGGGCAAAGCTCGACATCGAGGCAAAGCCGCAGGCCAGCGCCACGTCGCGCACGGCGAGTGTCGAATGCGCCAGAAGATCGGCTGCGCGCTTCAGCCGCAGCCGCCGGTAGTAGCCGTTGGGCGAGATGGCGAGTTCGGAACGGAAGGAGCGTTCGAGCTTGTCAGAAGAAACGCCGAGTTTTTGGGTCAGTTCGGCCATGCCGAGCCGCTCCTCCACGGCGTCTTCCATGATCGCGATGGCCGACAGCACCAGTTCGTTGCGAACGCCGGTGCGCAGCCGCAGCGGCATCAGCTTGCGGTCGACGCTGGAGCGCAGCTGGCTGTGCACGAACCATTCGGCGACGCCGGCGGCAAGCTCGGCACCGTAATCCCGGGTGATGATCTCCAGCATCATGTCGAGGCTGCCGACACCGCCGGCCGAGGTGAAACGCTTGCGGTCGATGACATAGAGATCGCGGCTGAGCTCGATGTTGGGAAAGGCCTCGGTGAAGGCGGCCTGGCTGGTCCAGTGCAAGGTGCAGGCATGGCCGTCGAGCAGGCCGGCGCGGGCGAGGAAGAACGCCGCATCGGCAACGGCGCCGATATGGGCGCCGCCGCGCAGGCTGCGGCGGATCCAGCTTGCCGCATCCTCGGCGACGAGATGATCGGCGTCGCCGCCCGAGCAGACGACGACGCGGTCGACCTTCGGCGCATCCTCGGCATAAAAGCCCGGCTGGATGACGACGCCGTTCGAAGCCTCGACCGAACCCTTCGTGCCGCCGACGATGATCCAGCGGTAGCATTCCTTCTTCGCCAGAATGTTGGCCGCGCGCAGCGGCTCGATGACGGAGCTGAACGCCAACATCGGGAAGCCGGGAAACACCAGCACCGCGAAGGTGATGGTCTCGGTGGGTTTTGAAGCGTCGCGCGTGGCCATGATGTCTGGAGCCGGAGGTTGGGGCGCTACAATTCGGACAGATGGGGCCTTGGGTCAATCGGACTGGCGCTTGATCTTGAGGCATTGGCGCCGCCCCTCACCTGCCTGCCGGCATCCTCTCCCCGTATAGTGACGGGGAGAGGGGCGCCCTCGCCGATGTTTTCGCTAATCTTCTACGCTGCGGAATAAGCGCCGACGCCGCAACTGCTCTTTCTCCCCGTCACTATACGGGGAGCAATGCCCGGCAGGGCAATGAGGGGCGGCGCCAACATCGGCCATGTTCATCTCAACATGATTGCGCAGTAGGTCAGGAACCCTCAACCCCCTAGCGCCTGTTCCAGATCCGCGATCAGATCGTCCGCGTCCTCGATTCCCGCGGACAGCCGCACCAGCGAATCCGATATGCCGATCTCGTCGCGTTTCTCGGCCGGGATCGAGCCATGCGTCATCAGCGCCGGGTGCTCGATCAGGCTCTCCACGCCGCCAAGACTTTCGGCGAGCGTGAACAGCTGCGTGCGCTCGAGGAAGCGCTTTGTGCCGGCGAGGTCGCGGTCGAGCACGGCGGTGATCATGCCGCCGAAGGCATGCATCTGCTGGACGGCGATGGCATGCTGAGGGTGGCTGCCGAGGCCGGGATAGATGACGCGGCGCACATCTTTTCGCGCTTCCAGCCATTGTGCGATCTTCAGGCCGTTGGCCGAATGGCGCTCCATCCTGAGTGCCAGCGTCTTCAAACCGCGCAGCGCCAAAAAGCTGTCGAACGGGCCCGATATGGCGCCGATCGCGTTCTGCAGGAATTTCAGCCGGTCGGCGAGATCCTTGTTGTCGCCGACGACAGCCACGCCGCCGACCATGTCGGAATGACCGTTGAGATATTTGGTCGTCGAATGGACCACGATGTCGATGCCGAGTTCCAGCGGCCGCTGGATATAGGGGCTGCAGAACGTGTTGTCGGCGACCGACAGGATGCCCTTGCGCCTGGCGAGCGCCGCGACGCCTTCAAGGTCGACGATGCGCAGCAGCGGGTTTGTCGGCGTTTCCACCCAGAGCAGTTTGGTTTCGGGGCGGATCGCGGCCTCCACCGCCGCAAGGTCGGTGAAGTCGACAAAGCTAACCTGCAAATTGGCCGAGCGCTTGCGCACCCGCTCCATCAGCCGGAATGAGCCGCCATAGATGTCGTCGGTGGCGACGACGTGGGCGCCGGAATCGAGCAGCTCCAGCACGGTCGAGATCGCCGCCAGGCCGGAGGCGAAGGCGAAGGCGGCCGAACCGCTTTCGAGGTCGGCCATCGCGCGCTCGAAGGCAAAGCGCGTCGGGTTCTGGCTGCGGGCATACTCGAACCCCTTGTGCACGCCGGGCGACTGCTGGCCATAGGTGGAGGTGGCGTAGATCGGCACCATCACCGCACCGGTCAGCGGATCGTGGCTCTGGCCGCCATGGATGGTGCGGGTGGAGAAGGCCAGGCGGTTTTTGCCCAATGGTGGTCTTGTCGATGTCATTTCGCGCGGCGCCTCAGATGGTTGATCAGGTCGATGCGGGTTATCAGGCCGACGAACTCGTCGCCGTCGAAGATGATGGCGACCTCGTTGCGGTCGAACACCGGCAGCAGCGCATCCAGGGTCTGGCTCGCCTGCAGCGTGTGCAGATTGGAGGTCATGGCGGTCCGCACCGGGCCGTTGAAGCGCTCCCAGCGCCCGTCATAGGGGCCGTCGACATGAGCCAGTATATCGCTTTCGTCGACGATGCCGATCAGCTTGCCCTCATCGAGCACCGGCAGCTGCGACACATCGGAACGGCGCATGCGGCCATAGGCGTTGAGCAGGCTTTCGTCGGGGCCGACATAGACGATATCGCCGGTGCGGGGCGAGCGCATAACGAGGTCGCGCAGGTCGCCATGCTGTTCATGATCGGCGAGACCTTGCTCGGCCAGCCAGATATCGTCGAACACTTTCGACAGATATTTGTTGCCGCTGTCGCAGACGAAGGTGACCACACGCTTGGGCGATGTCTGCTCGCGGCAATAGCGCAGGGCGGCGGACAGCAGCGTGCCGGACGACGAGCCGGCCAGAATGCCTTCCCGGGACAGGAGATCGCGCACCGCCAGCATGCTCTGCTTGTCGCTGACGGAATAGGCCTTCTTCACCAGCGACAGGTCGGCATTGGGCGGCACGAAATCCTCGCCGATGCCTTCGACGGTCCAGCTGCCGGCCTCTTCCATCTTGCCGGTCTTGATCAGCGGCGCCAGCACGGAACCGACGGGATCGGCGAGCACCATCTCGGTCTTCGGCGAGACCTCGGCGAAGTAGCGGCCGAGCCCGGTCAGCGTGCCGCCGGAGCCGACGCCGACCACCACCGCGTCGACATTGCCGTCGAGCTGCGAAAAGATTTCGGGGCCGGTCGTCGTCTCATGCGCCAGCGGGTTGGCCGGGTTGGCGAACTGGTTGGCGTAGAAGGCGCCGGGCAGCTCTCCCGCGATCTTCTCGGCCATGTCCTGATAATATTCGGGATGCCCCTTGCCGACATCGGAGCGCGTCATGCGCACTTCCGCGCCGAGCGCGCGCAGATGCTGGATCTTTTCGCGCGACATCTTGTCGGGCACCACCAGGATGATGCGGTATCCCTTGGGAATGCCGACCTGGGCGAGGCCAAGGCCGGTATTGCCGGCGGTCGCCTCGACGATGGTGCCGCCTGGCTTCAGCATGCCCTCTTTCTCGGCCGCCGCGATCATCGACAGCGCGATGCGGTCCTTGATCGAACCGCCGGGATTCTGGCTTTCGAGCTTGATGAACAGCCGGCACTTGCCGGTATCGAATCTGGTCAGCTCGACCACCGGCGTCTGGCCGATCAGGTCGAGAACCGATCTGTAGGGCGGCAGCAGGCGGGACGGTGCGCTTTCCGGGGAAACCCTGCCAGACGCGGCGATCTCGTGCTCGCTCATATCGATGCTCCATGATCAAGCGGCCGCCCAAGAGCGGAGCGGCAGCGTAGCCTCTTTTCCAGCCGTTTGTCGCGGGAAAGAAGATAGATCATGCCAATCACCCGGCCAGACGGGGAATGATGTTCCAGCTTGGAAGATGTTGCAGAGGCGCGCTGTCGCGTTGCCGTGCCGTCCCTCCAGCTTCCGAAGGAAATCAGCTCACCCAGGCAAGCGCCTGCTCAGCCGCGCGCACTGCACGCGGATGGCGATCTTGAAGACAAGGAGTGAGCGGCTCAGCCGCGCGGGCGGTTCGCCCACACCAACCCGGCCAGGCCGACCAGCATCGCGGCGAGGCCGATATAGAGCCATTGCGACTGGCCGGTCATGAAGCTGCCGCCGACCACGCCGATGCCTTGCAGCGACCACAGCGCGCCGATGGCGAGCACAATCAAGGCCAGCAGATTTTTGGTCAGTCTCATTGACGGGTCTCGCTTTCCCAGTCGATCGATTGCGGCGCCGTGGCGCGGATGAATGAGCCAAAGGAAGTGGGCAAATCTTGCCGGTTTCTACTTGGAGACTAATCCCGGATCTTGTCAAACGGATCTCCGATGTCGGTTGGAAGATCATCGGAATTGACTATCGGGCCGCCGGAAAATCCATGACAGACTGTTACCTGGTGACTCCAAACGTGTGCTCCCGCCATGGAACCGCCAGATCGCCGCCGTATTTCCCGCCTTATTCGGCACCTAACGGCTGAGGCCTGTCAAAAACGGAGCCATCCCCCAAATATGAAGACCAACAAACAAACCGCGCTTGTCGCGGTAACGCTCGCTGCTGGCCTGATGGTCGGCGCTTCCGCCACTTCGGCGACCGCGTCGGCCGGCCAGTGTGGCCGCGCCTCATGGTACGCGCTGCATTCGCGGACCGCATCGGGCGAACGCATGAATCCCTCTGCCCTGACCGCCGCCCACCGCACCTTGCCTTTCGGCACCAAGCTGCGGGTCACCAACAAGAACAACGGCCGTAGCGTCGTGGTCCGCATCAACGATCGTGGTCCGTTCATCAGGGGCCGCGTGCTCGATCTGTCGAAGGGCGCCGCCAGCCAGCTTGGCTTCATCGGCTCCGGCCAGACCGCGATCTGCATGGCGCGCGTTTGATGTTTCCTGTGTCCGGCATGAGGGGCCGGACACATTTCCTACACACTTCGCGACACACATTGAGCCGGCTCCGCCGTTCCGGTCGGGTTTTCAACACCTTGGACGAAAGAACCATTGGTCACGCCAAGTGACGTATTGCATCGCAGCAATTAGTTGTTAACCTCGCCGCGAGACATTTGAGGCTCGGCGCTGCTCGTCGTCCCTTTCGGTCGAGGCAGCAGCGGGGTTTTTGATGTTTTACCAGCTCTATGAATTGAATCACGCGGCTCTGCAGCCGGCGCGGCTTTATGCCGATGCGGTGCGGATGTTCTACTCCAACCCGCTCAACCCGTTTTCGCACACGCCCTGGGGCCGTTCGGTCGCGGCGGGCGCCGAGCTGTTCGAACGCACCACCCGCCGCTACGGCAAGCCGGCCTTCGGCCTGGGCAAGACCGTCGTCGATTGGAAAAGCGTCGAGGTCACCGAAAGGACCATCTGGTCGAAGCCGTTCTGCAATCTCGTTCGTTTCGAGCGTGCCGTCCCGGCCGGCCGCCGGGCGGACCCGAAGCTTCTCATCGTGGCGCCGATGTCGGGCCACTATGCCACGCTGCTGCGCGGCACGGTGGAGGCGATGCTGCCTTATGCCGATGTCCACATCACGGACTGGGTCGACGCCCGCATGGTGCCGCTGGCCGACGGCAGCTTCGATCTCGATGACTATATCGACTATGTCATCGACATGCTGCACACGCTGGGCCCGGATACGCATGTGATGGCGGTGTGCCAGCCTTCCGTGCCGGTGCTTGCGGCCGTGGCGCTGATGGAGACGAAGGGCGACCCCTTCGTCCCTTCGACCATGACCCTGATGGGCGGGCCGATCGACACCCGCCGCAACCCGACAGCGGTCAATCTGCTGGCCGAGGAAAAAGGCATCGGCTGGTTCCGCGACAACGTGATCATGCGCGCGCCCTGGCCGGTGCCGGGCTTCGGCCGCGAGGTCTATCCCGGCTTCCTGCAGCTCTCCGGCTTCATGAGCATGAACCTCGACCGTCACATCATCGCCCACAAGGACTTCTTCATGCACCTTGTGAAGTTTGATGGCGACAGTGCCGAAAAGCACCGCGACTTCTATGACGAATATCTGGCGGTGATGGACCTGACCGCGGAGTTCTACCTGCAGACCGTCGACACCGTCTTCGTGCGCCATGCCTTGCCCAAGGGCGAGATGACGCATCGCGGCACCAGGATCGATCCGTCCGCGATCCGCAACGTCGCCCTGTTCACGGTCGAGGGCGAGAACGACGACATATCGGGCCTTGGCCAGACCAAGGCCGCGCAGGATCTGTGCGTCAACATTCCGGCCGACAAGAAGGCCCACTATATGCAGCCGGCGGTCGGCCATTACGGCGTCTTCAACGGCTCGCGTTTCCGCTCCGAGATCGTGCCGCGCATCGTCGACTTCATCACCAGCTATGGCCGTCAGAACCGGGTTGCGGTGAAGCCGAAGCTGGTCCGCACGGCCAAGCGATAGATATTTCCAGGCCAACTCCGAAGAGATCGGCGCCCGATCCTGTTCTGTTGCATAATAGGCGCTGTCCCTGCCCGCGGGTAACCATGCTTGCAAATCGGACCGGCGTCTTGATTGACACGGACTGTAAATCGCCGTTAACTTTTCGTTAACAACAGGGCGAGCGGGGACAATGAACTCCTCAACGATGGCGCGAGGGCTGCGCGCGTGCGTGGCAGCCGGGCTGGCAATGGCGGGAGGCTGGGTGGCACCGGCTTTGGCGGCTGGAGCAATGGCGACCGGGGGCTTTACCTCGCAGCCGATCGGCCACTACGATTTCTGCAAGCTCAATCCCGGCGAGTGCTCGATCCGGCCGGCCGATCTGGCGCCGGCAATCCTGACCGACGGGTTGATGCGCAAGCTGGTCAACGTCACCACCAGGGTCAATGCCGCCGTCAAGCCGATGAGCGACATGGATGTCTACGGCAAGGACGAGGTCTGGGCCTATCCCGACAAGGGCGTCGGCGACTGCGAGGACTATGTGCTGGAAAAGCGGCGCCAGCTCGCCCGCATAGGCATGTCGCTTGCCGATCTGTTGATAACAGTCGTGCGCAAGCCCGACGGCGAAGGCCACGCCGTGCTGACGGTGCGCACCGACAGGGGCGACTACGTGCTCGACAATCTGAACGACAAGATCAAGCCCTGGGACCAGACCGGCTACCGCTTCCTCAAGCGGCAGGCGATCGACAACACCGGCCGCTGGGTCTCGATCCGCGACGACCAGCAGGTTTTGGTGGGGTCGGTGGAGTAAGGGCCGATAGCGGGGGGAACCGCTTGAGCGGCGCCACCCCAGCCCTTCGTCATCCTAGGGCGCAGCAGTCGCGAAGCGACGTCGCGGAGACCCCAGGATCCATGCCGTGACACCAACATTGAACACGGCGGCCTAGGAACAGGCGCGGCTATATCACTACATTCTGCGCCGCTGCGGAACTCGCAGGTCGCGGCATGGATCCTCGGGTCTGCGCGTCCGCTTCGCTCCCGCTCCGCCCGTGGATGACGAAACCGTGGAGGCTTCCGCCAATCTCTTGGGCCTCTGCCATAGCCGCACTGCCTTTGACTCACCGCTCCCTTTGGGGCCCTCCCGAAAATTTTCTCGCATCTCCGTGAACCAATTTGTCCCGCCCGGCGACACACAGCCGTGGACGACAGAACAAACCATGGAGATTTCAAATGACTGCTTTCCTGCGCAATACCCTTCTCGCAGCCGTCGCGGTATCGGCCCTGACCGGATCCGCTCTGGCTGGTCAGACCGACACGAGCTGCGTCAAGACCACGCTCAATGACCTTTGGGCCGGCCGTTGTTGTGGCACTGCAGGTGCCTCGGACTGCCTGGGCGGCGGCAACGGCCGCGACCATCATGACAATGGCCGCCCGGGTACCAATGGCGGCAACCCCAACGGCAGCACGGCCGGCAAGTATTGATCCCGCCACAGCTGCCCGCTGGCTGCCACGGGCGGGCACTGTCTTGCAATGAGCGGGACGCCCGGCCGTCGCGAAATCCGGATAAAGCCAGTTACTTCAACTGGCCGAGTGCTGCGCGGATTGACGCGGTGATGCGGCGCAGTTCCGCTTCGTCGAGCTTCTCGATGTTCTCGGCCAGCAGATTGGCAAGCTCGGTGGCGGCGGGACTTAGACCTGACGTGTCGAGTTTTACGCGCGGGTGCGAGGCTTCGGCCAGCCGCGCCAGTTCCTCGGCGTCGTCCCAGATGATGTTGAAATAACCGATGATCTTCTGGATCAGCGTCCAGGTCGGCGCGCCGCGCCTGCCATGCTCGAGCGCCGACAAATAGGCGGCGCTGACGCCGATCGCCGCCGCCATGTCCTTCTGGCTGACGCCGCGCTCTTTCCGCAGCGCCCGCAACCGCTCGCCCAACGGCGTCACGAAACCGTCCTCACGGCCGCACCCGCCGCAGCCGCACATAAAGCGCGCCGGACCCGCCATGGTTGCGGGCGGCGTGGTCATGGCTGGAGACCAGCGGCCGGAAAGCGGGCGTCGACAGCCAGGCGGGCACGGCGCGCCGCAGGACGCCGTCACCGCCTGAGGAGGATCCCTTGCCGGTGATAACCAGCACATAGCGGACGCCGCCGGCATGCGCCCGGTGCAGGAACGAGAACAGCAGCGAATAAGCCTCGTCCTGGGTCATGCCGTGCAGGTCGACGCGGCCCTCGATCGGCAGCCGGCCTTTTGATAATTTGTCGAGCGTCGGCTCATCGAGCCGGTGCGTGACATGCTGGGCCTTCGGCTTGGCCGCCGCTGCATTGGCGGCGGGCTGGGCCGCTTGTGGCGTCGCCGGCCGGGCATCAGCCGTCATGTCGGGAATGTCGATCGCCGCCCGGCCCTTCAGCGGCTTTGCCGTGCGCGCCACCAGGTTCCACAGCACCCGGTCGTCCTCGCTGAGCTTGTCGGGGCGCCTGCTCATGATGCGCTTCCTGCCAGCGCGCGCGGCACCAGCGCATAGAAATCGGCGGCATTGCGCACCACGCCGGCGATCTCGCCAGCGGCATCGCCCGAACCGGCGAACAGATCGCCGCGCGCCGGTCCGGTGATGGCCGAGCCGGTGTCCTGGGCGATCATCAGCCGCCGGAACGGTTTCCCCTCGAAAGCGGTGAGCGTCGGCGCGTCAATGTAGAAAGGTGTGCCGAATGTGTGCAGCAGCCGGTCGACCGCGACCGAGCGGCCCGGCGTCAGCGGCACCTTGGCGGCGGCGATCGGGCCGAGTGCGGCGTCCTCCACATCCGCCTCGCGGAAGAAGATGTAGGAGCGGTTCTGCCACAGGATCTCGTCGATGCGCTCCGGATGCGCCTTGAACCAGGCGCGGATCGACTGCATCGTCACGTCAGCCAGCGGGATTTCACCTGTTTGGCTCAAAATCTTGCCGGGCCCGGTGAAACGCTGGCCGGATTTGGCGGCGTAGGTGACGCGGCAAAGCCGGCCGTCGGTCATGGCAAGCCGCGCCGCCCCTTGCACATGGATGAAGAAGGCATCGACCTTGTCGGCCAGCCAGGCGATCTCCAGCCCCTGGCCGGAAAGCGCGCCGCGCTCGATCGCGCCACGGTCGAAATATTCCGCTAGCCCGTCCGCCGTCCGGCGCGCGAAAGCGAGATAGGGGTCCATTCCGGGCGGCCGGTTGGCGTCGTCGACATCGGCGAGATCGGCCGGCCGCGAAAGCAGCGGCACGACGAAACGCGCCGTCCGCACCGGCGAGGCCTCGACTTGCGGTTCGTAGAAGCCGGTGACGAGCCCGGCGCCGGTCTCGGCCCCAACCAGCGTTGGGACAACCAGCATGGGGACGAAATGGCGTTCGAAGAAGGCGCGGGCTTCCGATCGGCTGGCGCAAGAGACACCGCGCGCTTCGGCATAGGCCTCGGCGAAGGCGCCGAAATCGACACCGAGCGCGCCGCTGCGATAGGGTTTTACCGGCGCATGGAAGGCGGACCGGCGAAAAGCCTCGAAGGCCGGCAGATGGTCGTCGTCGGCCCAGCCGGGAAGATCGTCAAAGGACTTTGCCGCGAAGGAAGGCGATAGCGACACCGGAGCCCGCCGCCTGTCTAAAGGACGTTGGGCTCGAAGAGCATCATGCGACGCGCTTCAAGCCCTGGTTCTGATGCATGTCGTTGCCCCAAAACCGCTTCGCACTTTTGGGCGACATGCATCGGGGGCTCAGTCTTCTTCTTCGGTGGCGACGAGCTTCCAGTTCGGATCGCGCGAGCGCGTGTCGCGGGCGAAGGTCCAGACATCCTTCACCTCGGCCACGGTTTCGGGATCGCCGTCGATGACGGTGCCTGCCTTGTCGCGCGTCGCCGAGATCAGCTCGCTGATGATGCGCAGCGTCACATGCGCCTCGCCGCCCTTCATCTCGGCCGAGACGATGTCGGCCTTGTCGATGCCGACGAAGGAAGACTGGATCTTCTCGGACTTGGCCTCGCGTTCGCTGATCGCGGCGACGAAGCCGTCATAGACCTCGCGCGACAGGAGATTCTTCAGCGTCTTTCGGTCGCCGTCGGCATAGGCCATGACGATCATCTCATAGGCCATCTTGGCGCCGTCGACGAAACCCTTCGGGTCGAAGGACGGGTCATTGTCCTTGATCGCGCGCAGGCCCTTGTTGAGATCGGTGTCGGGCTTGGCGAAGGCATCGATGGCCGTGTAGGCGTCGGCCGGCGCCGGCTCGCCGGGCAGCCGCTTGCGCGGCAGCGAAACGACATTCTCGGGCTTCTGCGTGGCGTCCTTGTCGGTGCGCGCCGCCGTGTAGGGATCGAAGGGCGGCCGCTCGCTACCGGTCCGACGGCCCAGCACATTGCGCAGCTGGAAGAAGATCACCACCGCCGCGATCAGGAAGAAAATCGTGCCGAAGTCGAAGAAACCCATATCTTCCGCCAATCAATCCCTGTCTCTTGGCCGGACCGCCCGGCCCGGAGCCCACGGTCGCATAGCGTTCAATATCCAAAGCATATAGAACGCAAGGCGCAATCATTCAAATTAAAGGCAGGCATACCTATCTAACAGCCCCAGGGCCAGCGGCGATTGGTCGCCGACGGCCAAAACAAAACGGCCAAACGATAGAAAAGGTTGGCAAGACTTGCGCATCTCCTTGCTACCCCTCTTCCTCCTCGCGCTTCCGCTGCTGGAAATCGCCGGTTTCGTCATCGTCGGCCGCGAGGTCGGCGCCTTGGCGACGGTCGGCCTGGTGATCGCCTCCAGCCTTGCCGGCGTCCTGCTGCTGAGGCACCAGGGTTTCGGCGTCATGGCCCGCATCCGCGCCGAGATGGATGCTGGCCGCGACCCCAGCCACCAGCTTGCCCATGGCGCCATGATCGTGGTCGCCGCGATCCTTTTGATCATCCCCGGCTTCATATCAGACATTATCGGCCTGCTGCTGTTCCTGCCCCCGGTGCGCGACTTTGCCTGGAGCAGGTTCAAGGGCCGCATCGTCGTCGCCACCAACTTCTCGCCAGGCGGCTTCCGCGGCCGGCCGCGCGACAGGGTCATCGACCTCGACGACGGCGACTATTCGCGCGAGGACGATCTGAAGCGCGGCCCCGATCGCAACTCGCCCTGGCGGCGGCTGAAGGACGACTAGCTGGGCCTGTCCTACGCTTCGTCATCCTGGGGCGGAGCAAGGAGCGAAGCGACTTGCGCAGACCCCAGGATCCATGCCGCGATCTCTGAACGCCGCTATGGTGGAAGATATCCACCCTGCCGCGCCGTTGTGAGGATCGAGCCGCCGTATTCCTTGGCCACGGTCACGGCATGGATCCCAGGGTCTCCGCGACGCCGCTGCGCGGCTGCTTCGCCCTGGGATGACGAGGTGAGAAGCAAGGCCGCAAACCTTGTCTTGTCATGCCGGCCATGGTAGCGAACGCCCGATTTCAATTCGGTCAGCAACGCTGCCCAGGCAAAAGGATATCAGGCTCATGGCCAGCAATGATGACGCGCCCGCCGGCGCCGCCAACGGAAACGGCAATGCGACGCAGCCCTCGCTCAACGTCCTGGCCCAGTATGTCAAGGACCTGTCCTTCGAAAGCCCCGGCGCGCCGAATTCGCTGCGCGGCCGCGACAAGGCCCCCGGCATCGCCATCAATGTCAACGTCAACGCCAATCCGCTCTCCGACAAGCAGTTCGACGTCAACCTGACGCTGAACGCCAAGGCCTCCTTCGACCAGGAAGTGCTGTTCAACGTCGAGCTGGTCTATGGCGGCGTCTTCGCCATTTCGGGCTTCCCGCAGGAGCACATGCTGCCGATCCTGTTCATCGAATGCCCGCGCCTGCTGTTCCCCTTCGCCCGCCAGATCATCGCCGAGGCGACGCGCAATGGCGGCTTCCCGCCGCTGATGCTCGACCCCATCGATTTCGCCCAGATGTTCCAGCAGAAGATCGCCGAAGATCAGGCCGCCGCCTCCAAGACCCAGGTGAGCTGACGACCGGCTGACGGCATGTCCCGAAAAACCCGGCCTCGCGCCGGGTTTTTTGTTGGTGCCGGCCCGTCCCTTCGTCATCCTAGGGCGCAGCAAGGAGCGAAGCGACGCGGCGCAGACCCTAGGATCCATGCCGGGACTCCAATGCGTCACCACGGTCCAGAATTCCGCTCGCCGCGCTCCCCGGCGGATGTCGCGGCATGGATCCTCGGGTCTGCGCGTCCGCTTCGCTCCCGCTCCGCCCGAGGATGACGAAGGGACACCCGTACCCGCCCCGCCACCCTTGCGGAGCAGCGCACAACTCCTGCGGATTCCAGAACATTCCGCCGCGTCACCCCGCCCTATCATTCCCTCTCAGGCAATGGCGCCCCGGCGGTCGCGGCCGCCTCGCGTTGGCGCGGTCCGCCGGGGCGAGCCGATTTCCGTGCATGCCGTTGTCCCAAAACCGCCTCGCATTGTGGGCGGCATGCACCAACAAGAGGGAACGACGATGAAATTCATGCTGACCGACCGCAAATTGCACCCGAAGGCCAAGCCCGTCGCCGACGATTTCAGGAAGGGCGGCATCAACCGCCGGGAATATTTCGCGCTGATGGCCGGCCTCGGCGTCAGCGCCGCCGGCGCTTTTGCCCTGGGCGGCATCGCTCCGACGCCGGCCCGCGCGGCCGAACCGAAGAAGGGCGGCGTGCTGCGTGTCGCCATGAACGTCAAGGGCTTCAAGGACCCGCGCACCTTCGACGGTGTCGAAATGTCCAACGTCGCCCGCCATTGCAACGAATATCTGGTGCGCTGGAACACCGACTTCACCTTCGAGCCCTGGCTGCTGGAAAAATGGGAGATGAGCGACGACGCCAGGACGCTGACGCTGCATGTGCGCAACGGCATCACCTGGTCGAACGGCGACGCCTTCAACGCAGACGATGTGATCCACAATCTCACCCGCTGGTGCGAGGCCGGTGTGGCCGGCAATTCGGTCGCCGCGCGCATGGGCGCGCTTGTCAACGCCGACACCAAGAAGGTGGTCGATGGCGGCATCGAGAAGCTCGACGACCACACGATAAAACTCAACCTGCCGAAGCCCGACATCTCGCTGATCGCCGGCATGGCCGACTATCCGGCGCTGATCATGCACCGCTCCTATGATGGCAATGGCGATCCCATGAAGGCGCTGGCCATCACCACCGGCCCTTGCGAACTGGTGAAATGGGACGCCGAGACGGGCGCCGAGGTGAAGCGCAAGGACAAGCCCTGGTGGAAGGGCGACTTCTACCTCGATGGCATCCAGTGGATCGACTACGGCTCCGACCCCAACGCCATGCTGTCGGCCTTCGAATCCGGCGAGATCGACACCGACCACGAAACCGCCTCCGATGCCGTCTCGCAGACCGAGAAGATGGGGCTGAAGAATTCCGAGATCGCCACCGGCTCCACCATCGTCGCCCGCTTCAACGTCTCCAACGCGCCCTATGACGACATCAAGGTACGCCGCGCCGCTCAACTCGCCGTCGACAATTCCGCGGTGCTGAAGCTCGGCCTCGACGGCCGCGGCAAGCCCGCCGACAACCACCATGTCGGCCCCATGCACCCCGAATATGCCGATATCGGCCCGGCCAGGCGCGACGTCGAGGCGGCCAGGAAGCTGATCGGCGAGGCCGGCAAGGCGGACCATGAGTACGAGCTGATCTCGGTCGACATCGAATGGCAGAAGAGCACGGCGGACGCGATTGCCGCGCAGATCCGCGAGGCCGGCCTCAAGATCAAGCGCACCGTGCTGCCCGCCGCCACCTTCTGGAACGACTGGAGCAAGTTCCCCTATTCCTGCACCGAATGGCTCGGCCGCCCGCTCGGCGTCCAGGTGCTGGCGCTGGCGTATAAATCCGGCGCGGCCTGGAACGAAAGCGCCTATGCCGACAAGGAATTCGACGAGCTGCTCGACAAGGCGCTGGCCATGCCCGACCCTATCAAGCGCAAGGAGATCATGGCTGGGATCGAAAAGAATTTGCGCGATAGCGGCATCATCATCCAGCCCTACTGGCGTTCGGTCTACCGGACCTACCGCAAGGGCATCGAAGGCTGCGAACAGCACCAGGCGCTGGAGCAGCACTTTGAAAAGGTCTGGATTGAGAGTTGAGACTGAGCGCGGCCTAGGTTTCCTCGCCCCACGAGAGTGGGGAGTCCGAAGGACGGACGAGACCCGTGGCTCGCCCGGCACGGTGGCCCGGCGAAGCGGGGGGACGCCCTCCCGCGAAGCCAAAGCCATGTGAGGTTTAGGGCTCCCACTGTCGCGCGTCTCCCCCAGACGTCGCGCCGCCCCTCACTGTCCTGCCGGACATCTCTCCCCGTAAACGGGGCGAGAGGAGCTGACCGCAACGCCGGCACCTTTTCTGCACGTCAGCGGTTGGCGAAGGCCGCGATTACAGCGCCCCTCTCCCCGTCCTTATACGGGGAGAGGATGCCGGCAGGCAGGTGAGGGGCAGCGCCGACATTCGTCATGCTGCTGCACGCGCTGTTGCGGATTTTGAGCAGCGCCGACATGGTCTCACCGCGCCGGCTTCACCAGCGTCCAGATCCAGCCGGCGAAGGTCGCCACCAGGAACGGATAGCCGGCGGCGGGCAGCGGCGAGGAGGTCGGCAGCAGCGGCGTGCTCCCCCAGGCGTCGCGCCGCCCCCTCATTGCCCTGCCGGACATCTCTCCCCGTATAGGGACGGGGAGAGAATAGCTGGCCGCAACGCTGGCTCCACCTTTCAACGTTGGTGATTGGCGAAATCAGCGACGAGCGCCCCTCTCCCCGTCTTTTACGGGGAGAGGATGCCGGCAGGCAGGTGAGGGGCAGCGCCGACATTCGTCATGCTGCTGCACGCGCTGTTGCGGAT
>NZ_VFVA01000031.1:0-68046 GCF_006442155.1 Mesorhizobium sp. B2-4-14
ACGAAATCCGGCGGTGGCGGGGGCAGGAAGATCACGGCGACTGGCGGCGGCGGATCGAAATCGAAATCGGGGTCGTCGAAATAGAGTACGGGACGGTCGACGTAGACGATTTCCTCCTCCGGCGGCGGCGGCACGTCATAGGCGTAGACGGTGAAATCCTCCGGCGGCTCCAGGGCCGCCTCGAAATGCTCGAGCCGGCGGCGGGCGTCCCAGGCATGCGGGCCATGCGGGTAGCGCCGGAGATAGGACCAGTAGGCTTCCGGCGTGTCCCGCAGCCAGGTTTCGCGCCAAGTAATCGCCTCGCGCCGCGCCGCGATGATGGCGCGCACGCGCTTGGCCATCGGATCGTGTGGATAGGCGCCGACGAAATCCTCATAACCGCGCAGGGTGTCGCGATCGAGCGCCGCCACGTAGGCGTCGTGGGCATCAAAGTCGCGGATTTGCCTGGTCCGGTTGGCCTGGGATTCGGCCTCGGAAACCTTCGGCGCGGGCGCATCCGGGGCACGATCGAAGAAGACGAAGGGCGCGCTGATCTTCGAGGCGTTCCACGGCACTTCGGCCCCTTGCGTTACTTCGTTGACGCGCAGGCGCGTGCGGTCGAACACGTCGCTGAGCGGCAGGCCGCCCTCGCGCATCATCTCGGCCAGCGCCTGGGCATAGGCGCCGTACGGGCCCTTGCCTTCCGGCGCGACGGTTCCCGGCGCGGCGTTGAAGGCGATCAGCATGTTCGGGTCGGGATCGACCAGCGCGAGACCGCCGGCCAGCGGTTGGTTCATCTGCGGGAATGCATTCGGTCGCGCCGCGTCGAGCACAACGATGTTGACCTTCGTCGGCAGTCCAGCCAGCGACTTGGTGACGTCGGAGAGCCGCATCGCCTGGAGCGGGACGTCGGCTGGATTGGCGATCTGGGCATCGACCGGCAAGAAGTAGTTCTCGCCTTCGAACTGCACACCTTGGCCGGCGAGGTAGACGAAGACGACCGCGTCGGGTCCGGCGGCGGAGACCTTGCCAAGGAAGTCGCGCAGCGCGCCGCGCAGCGATTCCTGATCCACATCACGCGCGCCGACCACGTCGAAACCGGCAGCCTGCAAGGTCTGCGCGATCAGTCCGGCGTCGTTGGCGGGTGTCACCAGTGCGCCGGACGGATAGGCGGCATTGCCGATGACGAAAGCGAGGCGTTTTTGCTGTTGCGCGAGCGCGCCCGTCGCCGAGGCGGCGACGACAAGCAAGAGGACGAATGAACTGAGGAATTTCTGGAGCATCCGCATTTCAGGCCACCATGGGTAAGAGCAACCGAAGCTGTCGAGGCCCTTCCCCTCCTCCAGCGAATCTGGACTAAATGGGGGCAAAGAGGCGGCTTTGCGGCGCGATCCCGGCAGGTTGGGATCGAGCGCAGCCCAACCGGCGACTTCAAGGAAAAGTGATCGCGTTCTGTCCGCGCGGCAGCCGAACCGAGGCCCGCCTACCGGCGCTTCCTGGGCTTTTCCAGCAAGGCGACGGCCTCGACATGCGGCGACCATAGGAACTGATCGATCGGCGTCACGCTTGTCGGCGTGTAGCCGCCGTCGATAAGGATGCGCAGGTCGCGAGCCAGCGTCACCGGATTGCAGGAAACCGCGGCAACGAACGGAACATCCGAGCGGGCGATCTGCTTCGACTGACCCTCGGCACCGGCCCGGGGCGGGTCGAAGACAAGACCGTCGAAGGCGTTCAACTCCTTGAACGTCAGCGGGCGCCGGAAGAGATCGCGGCGTTCGCCCGTCACCCGCTTGATGCCGGTCGCGAAGCGTGATGCCCGGTCGAGCGCCGAGAGTGCGGCCGCATCGCCTTCCACCGCGTGCACCTCCGACTTCGCCGCCAACCGCAAGGCAAAGCTGCCGCAACCGGCGAAGAGATCGGCGACCTTCTTGGCACGCTTCAGATGTCCGCCGACGATCTCGGCCATGGTCCGTTCGGCAGCCTCGGTCGCCTGCAAGAAGGCGCCCGGCGGCAGGGCGACGGCGACACCGCCGAACATGACGACAGGCTTCCTTGGTTCGATGATGATCTCGTCATCGACGGACAATCTGGCGAAGCCTTGTGCGATGACAAAATTGGAGGCGATACGGCGCTGGTGTTCGCCGAGCTTGCCGGATTCGTGTGCCGCGACATCGAGGCCCGAAGCCGTCACGGTAACCGCCATCCGGAACGATTTCGTGGTGGCGCATATCAATTCCGCCAGCGCCCTCAACTGTCCGAGCGCCGCGACGATCCCGGGCAGCGAGATCGGGCATTCCGATATGGGGATGATTTCCGGCGACAGGTGACGATTGAAGCCGAGCAGCATGCCTGTTTCGGCGCGCCGGGCGGCAAGCACAACGCGGCGGCGCGTGTGCGGCGGGCAAGCGACCAGTTCGCCTATGCCGCACTCGATGCCCTTGCCTTTCAGGGCGTGCACCACCTTCTCGCGTTTCCACTGGCGATAGGCCTCGGCCTCGAAATGCTGGAGGGCACAGCCGCCGCATTCGGTGAAATGGCGGCAGGCGGGGTCGATGCGCAACGGCGAGGCTTCCAGCACCGCCATCAGCGAGGCGCGGTCTCTTTCACGCGCGGCGGTGACGATCTCGCCGGGCAGCGTGAAAGGGATGAAGAGATCGCCGCTTTCGGTCTCGGCGATGCCGTCGCCCTGGGCGCCCAGTCTCCTGATTGTGAAGCGCGCGCTCATCGATCCTTGATCCCACCGAGCAGGAATTCGCGATTGCCGTCGCCACCTTCGATCGGCGACGGACGCAGGCCGAGCGAGCGCCAACCTGGAATGGAGTCGAGCCAATCCTGTAACAGGCCGGCGACACGGGCGGCATCGAAGGGGTCTTTCAACAGGCCGCCCTTGCCGATCGCCTCGCGACCCGCCTCGAATTGCGGCTTGACCAGAAAGATCGCGGCGGCACCGGACTTCGCAATGGCAAGCGCCGGCGGCAGCGCCAGTTTCAACGAGATGAAGCTGACGTCGGAGACAATGAAATCCGGAACATGGCCGGCAAGATCCGCGACGCTCAGGTCGCGAGCGTTCAGCCCCTCGATCACCGTCACGCGCGGATCCCCGGCGATGTCGGGATGCATCTGGCCGTGACCGACATCGATTGCCGTGACATGGGACGCGCCGCGTTCGAGCAGCACCTGGGTGAAACCTCCGGTCGAGGCGCCAATGTCGAGCGCCTCCCGGCTGGCCGGGTCGAGGCCGAAATGGTCGAGCCCGGCGATCAACTTCAGCGCTGCCCGTGAGACATAGCCCTGGGCCGGATCATCGACCGATATGACGCATTGCGGCCGAACGGCCTGGCCAGGCTTGCGGGCAATGGCGCCGTCAACTGTCACCGTGCCCCGCTCGACCGCGTCGCGGGCGCGAGATCGGCTGGCAAACAGGCCGCGCTGGACGAGCAGGTCGTCGAGCCGCTGGCGTGTGCTGGCTGGCAAAGGCGAATTCATCGGCCTTCTCTGACGAAAGCCGATCGCGAAGGCAAGGACATTGGGCACGACAACGAGAGAGCGGCGACCGAATCGAGCCTCGCGACTTGCGTGCACCGCGTGAGGTCCGGCAAAATGACGGTCGATGGTGATGCCGAACGGCGGGAGGAAAAATGCTGATCGGAACCTGCCACTGTGGCGCAACCCGCTGGACGCTGGAAGGCGATCCCGGCCCGGTGACAGTCTGCAACTGTACGCTTTGCCGCCGCTATGGCACGCTTTGGGCCTATGACTATGTCGACGAACGCATTCGCGTTGCGGGACCGATGGCCAGCTATACGCGCGCGGGAAAAGACACGCCGTCGCTTGAAATCCTGTTCTGCCCGACCTGCGCCTGTGTGCTTGCGTGGCGCGGCTTGCGCGCCGATGCCTCGGGCCGAACACGCATTGCCGTCAACGTCCGGCTGGCGCCGCCGGAAACTGTCGCCGAGTTGCCGATCGACCATTTCGATGGGTTCGACACTTACGAAGACCTGCCGCGTGACGGCCGTTGTGTTCGCGATATGTGGTTCTAGGCTTTGTCTTGACGCAATTCCGGATGGAAAACCGCTTCACACTTTTCCTGGAATTGCTCTAGAAAATGGTGCGCGAAACCTGGCGCTCGACGGCTGGAGACAAACCGTCGTCCTGTTTCCCCGAAGCCAGCTCACGAGCATGCCCGGTCGCAACGGCGATTGCAGGCTCCGGCAGCACCACAAGCTGCGGCACCTGCTTGTAGGAGAAGCCGCCGCGGATATCGCCCATCTTGCCGGCGACAATGCCCAGCGCCGCTTTTTCCAGATTACGGTCATAGCGCGTCTCGGCGACGGCCGGCGCGACCACGATGCCCAGAAGGGCCGTGCCACACAGAAGCGTCTTCATTCCAACTATCTCCCGGCCTGACGTCGATCTAGCAGGGCGCCGTTGAAAAACGGCCAAGGGACACGGTAAGCAAAACGCCAAACGGCAGTGTTAACAAGGCGTTACAAAATCAAGCCGGCAAACCGATTCAAGCGCTTGAGGTTTTGATTCAGGCGCGCTGGGCGCGCACCGTATGCCCGAGCGCCGTGAACACGGTGCGCACGATGCCGGCGGCGTCAAGGCCGGCATCGGCATACATCTTTTCCGGCTTGGCATGGTCGGTGAACGCGTCGGGCAACACCAGCGGGCGCACCTTCAGGCCGCTTTCCAAAAGCCCTTCATGGGCGAGGAACTGCAGCACATGGCTGGCGAACCCGCCAATAGCGCCCTCCTCCACCGTCACCAGAACCTCATGCGAGCGGGCTAGCCGCCGGATCAGATCCTCATCGAGCGGCTTGGCGAAGCGGGCATCGGCGACGGTGGTGGAAAGCCCGGCGGCGCCGAGCTCCTCGGCAGCGGCAAGGCAATCCTGCAAGCGCGTGCCGAACGACAGCAGCGCCACCTTGGTGCCTTCCCTGACGATGCGGCCTTTGCCAAGTTCGAGAACCGAGCCGCGTTCCGGCATGTCGACGCCGACACCGTTGCCGCGCGGATAGCGGAAGGCGATCGGGCCATCATCGTAGCTGGAAGCGGTGCGCACCATGTGGCGCAACTCCGCTTCGTCGGCGGCCGCCATCACGACAAAGCCCGGCAGGCTTGCCAGGAAGGTGGTGTCGAAAGCGCCGCAATGGGTGGCGCCATCGGCGCCGACGAAGCCGGCACGGTCGATCGGGAAACGCACCGGTAGTTTCTGGATCGCGACGTCGTGGACCACCTGATCATAGGCGCGCTGCAGGAAGGTCGAATAAATCGCCGCGAACGGCTTGTAGCCTTCGGTTGCGAGACCGGCCGCGAAGGTCACTGCATGCTGCTCTGCGATGCCGACATCGAACGTCCTGGACGGGAACACTTCGCCGAACAGGTCAAGGCCGGTGCCGGTCGGCATAGCTGCGGTGACGGCGACGACGCGGTCATCCTCGCGCGCCTCCTGGATCAGGCTTTCGGCGAACACTTTGGTGTAGGCCGGCGCGTTGGCCGGCGCCTTGGCCTGCGCGCCGGTGATGACGTCGAACTTGTTGACGCCATGATACTTATCGGCGGCGGCTTCCGCGGGTGCGTAGCCCTTGCCCTTCTGGGTCACGACATGGATCAGCACCGGGCCCTCGCCATTGTCGCGGACGTTCTTCAGCACCGGGATCAGATGCTCGAGATTGTGACCGTCGATCGGGCCGATGTGATAGAAGCCGAGTTCCTCGAACAGCGTGCCGCCGGTGACATAGCCGCGCGCATGCTCGACCGCCCTGGTGATGGCGCGATCGGCGCGCTTGCCGAGATAAGAGGTCAGCTTCTTGCCGAAATCGCGCAGGCCGACATAGGCCTTGCCCGAGGCGAGCCGCGCCAGATAGGCACTCATGGCACCGGTCGGCGGCGCGATCGACATGTCGTTGTCGTTGAGGATGACGATAAGGCGGGCATCGAGCGCGCCGGCATTGTTCATCGCCTCATAGGCCATGCCGGCCGACATGGCGCCGTCGCCAATGACGGCGATGACGTTGTTGCGGCCACCGGCGAGGTCGCGGGCGGCGGCCATGCCGAGGCCGGCCGAGATCGATGTCGAGGAATGGGCGGCGCCGAAGGGATCGTATTCGCTTTCGGCGCGTCGGGTGAAGCCGGACAGGCCGCCTTCCTGGCGCAGGGTGCGGATGCGGTCGCGGCGGCCGGTCAGGATCTTGTGCGGGTAGGCCTGGTGGCCGACATCCCAGATCAGCCGGTCATCCGGCGTGTTGAAGACATAATGCAGCGCCACGGTCAGTTCGACCACCCCAAGGCCGGCGCCGAGATGGCCGCCGGTGTGGGATACGGCATCGACGAGTTCGGCGCGAAGCTCGGACGCCAGTTGCGGCAGATCGCTCTCGTCCAGCGCGCGCAAATCCGCCGGGATGCGGACCTTGTCAAGAAGCGGCGTATGCGGCGTTGCGTTCACGGGTGCTCAGGCTTTCTGTTCATCGGCGGGATAGGCTGCCAGCCGGCGAAAGTAAATGCGTGTCGGTGACGCGGATCGGGCTGAGATCTAGCCTTCAGGCAGCGGGATGAATTCCTTGTCATCTCCTGGAACGATATCGAAGCGGCCTGTCTTCCATTCCTGCTTGGCCTGTTCGATGCGCTCCTTGGACGAGGAGAC
Source organism: Mesorhizobium sp. B2-4-14 (assembly GCF_006442155.1). Classification (NCBI taxonomy): domain Bacteria; kingdom Pseudomonadati; phylum Pseudomonadota; class Alphaproteobacteria; order Hyphomicrobiales; family Phyllobacteriaceae; genus Mesorhizobium; species Mesorhizobium sp. B2-4-14. The sequence continues at coordinate 6,626 of NZ_VFVA01000031.1, forward strand.
GAAATTCCACCAGATGTAGCGCTTCGAGCCAAGCGAGGCGCCGCCGAAAAGCATGAAATGCGCACCGGTTTGCGACGATACGATGATCTCGTCACCAGGCCGGAACACCAGCAGCCGCTCCGCCGGAAACACATCGCCTGCAATCGAGACTTCGCCTTGCAGCGTGTAGATGGCGCGCTCCTCGGCGTCGGCCGGGATTTTCACGCTGGCGCCCGGCGCCAGGCGCAGGTCGGCGTAGAGCGTTTCGGAATCGGCCCTAACAGGGGAGCGCAGTCCCTGGAAATCACCGATGACAACGCGGCCGCTGACGCCTTCGGCATCGATCTCGGGAAGCCGCAAGACAGCCGTGTTCTCGAACACCGGCGCCACTTCCTCCTTGTCGTCTGGCAAGGCAAGCCATGTCTGCAGGCCCGAAATCGACATTGGCGCGCCGCGCAATTCCTCCGGCGTGCGCTCGGAATGCACGATGCCGCGGCCGGCGGTCATCAGGTTCACGTCGCCGGGCTGGATGACCATTTCGGTGCCCAGCGAATCGCGATGCCGGATCTTGCCGTCAAACAGATAGGTGACCGTCGACAGGCCGATATGGGGATGGGGACGGACATCGAGCGCCTGGCCCGCGCGCAGGATCGCCGGCCCCATGCGGTCGAAGAAGATGAATGGGCCGACCAGACGCCTCTTGGCGGTTGGCAAGGCTCGGCGCACCTCGAAGCCGCCAATGTCCTTGGCGTTCGGGATGACCATCAGTTCGATCTGATCGCTGGCAAAGGCATCGCCGGCTTCAGGGTCCTTCCCCGGGAAGAAGCTCATGAACTCTCCTTGTCAGCGGTCCAGACCGCCTTGGCCGCATCAGGCAAAACGGAGCGCCGCCTTTGCCCGAAGTTTGGCCGCCACCTCTTCGCGGTTGCGCGGATGCTGGTTTGTTTCGAGAGAATCGAGCAGTTCCCGCGCCGATGCCGCGATGGCCTCCACCGCATGGTCGAACGCATGCTGGTTCTGCTTCGAAGGCCGCGTCGTGCCGCTCAGCTTGCGGACAAACTGAAGTGCCGCGTCGCGAACTTCATCGTTGGTTGCCGGCGGGTCAAAATTGAACAGGGTCTTGATGTTTCTGCACATCGCTTCCGTTTCTCCTCTTGTCCTGGAGCCGTTCCAATCGGGACGAGCTTGATCCTCAATCATGATCGTGTCCAAAAACCGGCGAGACAAGACCGTCATCGCGACCGTGCCTCAGTCCGCATCGAGCGGCTCCGTTCCGACCGGCTTTCCATCGCGCGACAGCCTGATCTTCTCGACCTTGTCCTCCGCAGCCTTCAGCAACCGGTCGCAATGCGCCTTCAGCGCCTCACCGCGTTCATAGATCCGGATTGACTGATCGAGCGGCACGTCGCCACGCTCCAGGTCATCGACGATCTTCTCCAGCGCATCGAGTGCCTGCTCGAAGCTCATCGCCTTGACGTCTTCATTGGTCTCACCAGCCATCATTCATCCTTTCATCAGCCGCGCGACATGGGCCGCGACCGAAAATGCCAATCCCTGCAGATCGTAGCCGCCCTCGAGCAGGCTGACGAGCCGGTTGTCGCCGTGACGCGCGGCGCGTTGCATCAGCTGGCCCGTCGCCCAGTCGAAATCATCCTCGGTCAGATTGATCTCGGCCAGCGGGTCGCGGTGGTGCGCGTCGAAGCCGGCCGAAATGATGATCAGATCGGGCGCGAATTTGTCGAGCGCCGGCAGGATCCGCGACAGGAAGGCATCGCGAAACACCTCGCTGCCGGTCTGCGGCGCCAGAGGCGCGTTGACGATGTTGCCGGCCCCAGTTTCGTTCTTCGCACCGGTGCCGGGATAGAGCGGCATCTGATGCGTCGAGCAGTAGAGCACCGACGGATCGTCCCAGAAGATATCCTGTGTGCCGTTGCCGTGATGCACGTCCCAGTCGACGACGGCGACCCGCTCGGCGCCATGCTTTTTTTGCGCATAACGCGCCGCGATGGCCGCCGTATTGAAGAAGCAAAAGCCCATGGCGGTGGTTTTCTCGGCATGGTGGCCGGGCGGGCGGGCAGCGACGAAGGCATTGTCGGCCCGGCCAGTGAAGACGTCGTCGACGGCCGCGTTGGCGGCACCGATCGCGGTGATCACCGCCTGCCAGCTCTTCGGACTGGCGGTGGTGTCGGCATCGACGCGGGCGATGCCCTCTTCGGGGATGGCGGCGCGCACACGCGCGACGAAATCGGCCGGATGTGCATAGAGGATAGTGGCTTCATCTCCTTCCGGCGCCTTCACGCGGTCGAGCGCGGCAAAGGCTTCGTCGTCGAGCACGCGCTCGATGGCGCGCAAGCGGTCCGGCCGCTCGGGGTGGCCGGGCGGCGTGATGTGCTCAAGGAAGATAGGGTGCGTGTAGAGACGGGTGGCCATGGTCCCTATCTAGTGCCCCGACGCGGCAATGGCCATGCGTTGCGGCTTGATCGCTGGGGAAAATCACGTCTGCGTCCATTCGCGTCGCTGCGGGGATTGGCGCGGCCGGGGCTTCGGCGTAAGGTCGCCACCACTGCCTGGTGCCCGCCGGTCTGTTTGTTTCAGCCGCATTATGCGACGCCAAGTGAATCCACTTGGCTGCAAATGCTCTGGCGGGAGAATCGGGAACACGGTTGAATTCCGTGGCGTGCCCAACGCTGTAAGGGGGACCGCGTCGGTAAATGCCACTGTCGATGACGGGAAGGCACCGGACGCGGGTTGATCCCGAGCCAGAAGACCGGCCTGGCAGGCATCGTCACCCGCATGGTCAGGCGGGCGGCATTGATTTGAAGTCGCAAGGGGACAAGCGATGCCGGAAGCCATGACCGCTCCTGTGGGCGATGGATTTGACCAGATGGCGCGCGACGCCGTCTACCGAGCCATGTTCACCAGGCGCGATGTTCGCAGCCATTTTACTCCCGAGACCATCGACGACGAGGTGCTGGCTCGGCTGCTGCTTGCAGCCCATCACGCGCCATCGGTCGGGTTCATGCAGCCGTGGAACTTCATCGTCATTCGCGGTGCCGGGCGCCGGGAGAAGGTACGTGACCTGCTCCTGGCCGCGCGTGAACAGGAACTGCCAGCAATCGAGGAAGAGCGACAAGCGCTCTACCGCAAGCTCAAGCTGGAAGGCATCTGCGAAAGCGCGCTCAACATCTGCATCACCTGCGACCGCCAGCGCTCGAAAGGTTCGCCGCTGGGGCGTTGGCACAATCCGGAGATGGATCTCTACAGCACGGTCTGCGCGGTGCAGAATTTCTGGCTGGCGGCACGGGCCGAAGGCATCGGCGTCGGCTGGGTCAGCATCATCGAGCCTGAGGCGTTGAAGCGGCTGTTGGCCATTCCCGAGCACGTGACGCCGATCGCCTACCTCTGCGTCGGCCGTGTTTCCGAGTTCGCGCCCAAGCCGGACCTCGAGACACATGGCTGGGGCCGGCGATTGCCGCTGCCCGAATTGATCATGAGCGAGACGTTTTGCGGCCAGGGCGAGACGCCGCTCAAATCAGCGGTGTCGAGCCTCTATACCGTCGCCGGCACGCCCGCCAGCCCGGCCGATCAGCGTGTCGCGCCGGCCGTGTCCCAGCGCGAACCACCGAAGGAGGAGAGCGCCTTGTCCTTGAGGTCCCTGAACTTCGACGATGCCTCGGCCAGCCGAGCGTCCCAAGCCGGATCTGGCACCTGGCCGGCGATGGTCTTGAAGTAGACCTGCATCAGGCAGGCGATGGCGAAGGGCTCGATGAAGGCTGCCTTGAAGGCCCAGGCAAAGACGATGGCGAGCACGAAGGCCCAGCCGGCAAGCTGCCCGGGCATGAGGAAAAGAATGGCGCCGGCCGGGGCCAGCATCAGCAGGAAGATGACAAACGACACGCCCCACATGATGATCGCCAGCCAGACGGCGTTCTTGACCATGATCTTGCCGTTCTGGGCGTAGAGCACCACGCCTTGGCGTGCGGTTTCGAACGGCGAGGACGAGTCGATGCGGATGTTGTAGCCGAGGATGATCTCGTCGACATAGGTCAATGACAGGCGGATTACGGTGTTAATGAAGCTGACCAGCCCGCTCAAACCGGGAATGGGGAGGAAGGCGGCGATGCCGCCGAGCAGCCCGGTGATGGCGCGAATGGCGCCCTTGACCAGTTGGTCGACGACAAAAAGGATATTGGCCTCGGCGAAGCGCTGCGTCACCACTTTCCTGGCATAGGCGATCTGGTTCTGGCCGCCGGGCACATCTTGGCCGTCGATCAGATGGACCATGACGGCGATATGGCCGGCCTTGACGACGTAGAGAATGTATTCGCGGATCCAGTAGACGGCGATCGAGACGGCGCCAAAGCCGACGACGCCGCCCCATAGAGCAAAGGACAACGGCCCGTCGGGATCGGTGGAGATATGGCCGACGCCATAGCCGACGGAGGCGCCCGTGCCAGTCGCCAGGATATAGGCCAGAGTGATACCGAAATAGACGATCATGCGAAAAACAATGAAAGGCCAGGTCCGCATCGTGATGGACACCGACCTGCCGATATTGAAATCCCACATGCCCCGAATCTCCCCTCAGAGAGGGCTGGGAGGATGCGCTCACCCCGAAGATTGTCAACCGGGGGGCGACGAGAAGAAGCGAGCAGCCGCTCGTTTCGCAAACGTTCGGAATTGGCCGAGGCTTCCGCGACGTCGTCATCCACGGGCGGAGCGACGCGAAGCGGAGCGCAGACCCGAGGATCCATGCCGTAACCTTGATCGAAGATCACAGCGGAGCAGAATTCTGGACCGTGGCAACGCGTCGAAGTCGCGGCATGGATCCTATGGTCTGAGCCGCGTCGCTTCGCTCCTTGCTTCGCCATAGGATGACGAGGCAAGCGGACGCTTCAGTCAATCGCCAACGCAGGCGACCTGCCAGCAGGACCTTTCCGCCGCGTCGATCCCTCGGTGGACTACAAAATCTCGGTCTTGGCGATATGGATGCCAAAACCCTCCAAACCAACATAATGGCGCTCGCGCGAGGCGATCAGGTTGATCGAGGAAATGCCGAGATCCTTCAGGATCTGCGCACCTAGGCCGATTTCGCGCCATTCGTTTTCGCGCCGGCGCGCCTCTTCGTGATCCTCGCGGTCACCTGATGCAGGGCGCTTGCGCTCCTGATGGGCGACACCGACCGAGCCTTCGCGCAGATAGACGATGACACCGCGCTTACGCTCGCCCATCGCCTTCATGATGCCGTCGAGCCGATGGCTGGTGCCGAAGACGTCGGTCACCACGTCTTCGGAATGCAACCGCACCGGAACGTCCTCGCCGTCGCGGATATCGCCGAAGACCACCGCGACATGATGCATCGTGTCCCAGGGCAACGTATAGGTGAAGACCTGCGCCTTGCCGCCGAGCGTGTCGATCTCCGAGCAAGCCACGCGTTCGACCAGCGTTTCTTTGCGTTGCCGGTAGGCGATGAGATCGGCGACCGAAACCTGCTGGAGGCCATGCTCCTCGGCGAAGGCCGCGACCTGTGGGCCACGCTTGACGGTGCCGTCGTCATTGACCAGTTCCGAAATGACACCGATCGGCGGCAGGCCGGCGAGTTTGCACAGATCGACCGCCGCCTCGGTATGGCCCGAACGCATCAGCACGCCGCCTTCGCGCGCGATCAGCGGGAAGATGTGGCCGGGACGGACGAAATCGGAGGCGCCGACATTGCCGTTAGCGAGGTTGCGCACGGTCAGCGTGCGGTCGTCGGCCGAAATGCCTGTTGTGGTGCCGTGCTTGAAATCGACGCTGACGGTGAAGGCGGTGGTGTGGGCTGAATCATTGTCGGCCACCATCGGCGCAAGATTGAGCCGCTTGGCTTCCTCGCGCGGCATCGGCGTGCAGACGATGCCCGACGTGTTGCGCACGATGAAGGCCATTTTCTCGGGCGTGCAGTGGACGGCGGCGACGATCAGGTCACCCTCATTCTCGCGCCCGTCATCGTCCATGACGACGACGATCTCGCCGCGTTCAAAGGCACGGATGGCTTCGACGATCTTCTTCTGGTCGTAAGGCATGGAGCGCTCGCTTCGTTCGCAGGGCAGTAGGGAATAGGGCAGTAAGGCAGTAGGGAAAAGGAAAATATGTTGGGCAGGCAGGCTGCCTACTGCCTACTGCTCCTGCCTATTCCCTGCCCTGTCTGTCCTCGATGGCGCAGATAATGATCGGCTATGGCGCAGGCAACCATGGCCTCGCCGATCGGCACGGCGCGAATACCGACGCAGGGATCGTGCCGGCCCTTGGTCATCACCTCGACGTCGTTGCCGTCTTTGTCGATAGACTTTCGCGGCGTCAGGATCGAGGAGGTCGGCTTGACGGCGAAGCGGGCGACGATCGCCTGGCCGGTAGAGATGCCGCCGAGGATACCACCGGCATTGTTGGACAGGAACACCGGCTTGCCATCGTTGCCCATGCGCATCTCGTCGGCATTCTGTTCACCGGTGATGCGCGCGGCCTCGAAGCCGTTGCCGATCTCGACGCCCTTGACGGCGTTGATCGACATCAGCCCGGAGGCAATGTCCTGGTCGAGCTTGGCGTAGATCGGCGCGCCGAGCCCTGGGGGGACGCCATCGGCGACGATCTCGATCACCGCGCCGACCGAGGAACCCGATTTGCGGATGCCGTCGAGATACTGCGTGAAAACGGGAATAGAGGCTGGATCGGGGGTGAAGAACGGATTTTCCGGGTCGCCAATAAAATTCCAGTTCCAGTTGGCGCGATCGATCGACTTTTCGCCCATCGACACCAGCGCGCCGCGCACCACCATGCCCGGCACCACCTTACGCGCGAGTGCGCCGGCCGCCACGCGCGCCGCGGTCTCGCGGGCCGAGGAACGGCCGCCGCCGCGATAGTCGCGTATGCCGTATTTGACGTCATAGGTGTAGTCGGCATGGCCCGGCCGGTATTGGCGGGCAATCTCGCCATAGTCCTTCGAGCGCTGGTCGACATTTTCGATCAGCATCGAAACCGGCGTGCCGGTGGTGATCATCGTCTCGCTGTCCTCGTCGAGCACGAAACCGGACAGCACCTTCACTTCGTCGGGCTCACGGCGCTGGGTGACGAAACGCGACTGGCCGGGCCGGCGCTTGTCGAGTTCGGCCTGGATTTCGTCGCGCGTGAAGCGGATACCCGGCGGACAGCCATCCACCACGCAGCCGAGCGCTGCGCCATGGCTTTCGCCCCAGGTGGTGACGCGGAAAAGATGGCCGAACGTATTGTGAGACATGGAAAAGTGCCCTGCCCGGCATCGAAGCCGACTGAAGTCTGCCTTCTATTGGCGTTTTCCACAGGGGTCAAACTGTGATCTGGCGGATTTAGTTTTGACACATTCGGTTGGTTTCTGCTCTGCTCCATTCGCCGTTGAGGATCCGCCGCCACCGTGCCGGCGCAATGACCAAAGAGGACGATGATGCGTACCCTGATTGGCGCTGTTGCCGCCATACTCCTGCTTTCCACCGCCGCTTTCGCCGGGCAGACCGAAGGCTTGATCAAGAAGATCGACAAGGACGCGCTGACCCTGACGCTGGATGACGGCAAATCCTACAAGCTGAACGCCGAGACCGATCTCGACTCGCTGAAGCCGGGCATGGACGTCGTCATTGCCTATGACGTGACCAATGGCGAGAACGTCGTCACCGACATGGAATTGCCGGACACCGAATAGGAGCCTCCGGCTGCGCACGGCCGGATCCATTCCGACAGGCTCGGAATCGAGCTTTATCTTGATCTTCCGTTCAGCCCCTATCCGAGCCGAAAGCTTGGAATCGTGACCTCATGCCGTTTCCAGGTAGCCTGGATGGACCGGGCGAGAGTTAGCACTTGCTAATGCAACTCGTTGGTAGCAGTCTCAGCTCACGGATCCAGCCATCGGCTGGATCGGCGGCGGGAGCAGGGCAATGTGCAGCGACTGCGAGGGCGAAGGGATCCGCCGGAGGGATTTCCTCAAGGTCGGCGCGGGGCTCGTCGCGACCGGTTTTGGCGGAGCGGTCTGGCCGGCGCGCGCGGCCGAGGGCACTGCGACGCCACTGCCCCCCGATGAAGCGTTGGTCGCGTTGAAGTCCGGCAACGAACGCTATGTCAGCCATCCGGAACTCTGCTCGATTGACCTTGCCGCGCAGCGGAATGCTGTCGCTACACACCAGGCGCCTTGGGCCACTGTCATCAGTTGCGCCGACAGTCGCGTTCCGCCGGAGCTGATCTTCGGCGGCCACGGCGTTGGAGAACTGTTCGTCGCCCGGAATGCTGGCAACCTCGTCGACACCGCGACGCTCGGCACGGTCGAATATGGCGCGGAGGTACTCGGTTCGCCGTTGATCGTCGTCCTCGCGCACACAAGCTGCGGTGCGGTCAAGGCGGCTTGCGACGTGGTCACCAAGAACGCCACTTATCCGGGCGCGATCGGTCCGATGATCGAGCCGATCTTGCCGGCGGCAATCGCGGTGCGGAGCGAGGCGGGCGATTTTGTCGACAACACGGCTAAGGAGAGCGCAAGGCGGACCGCGAGGCGCCTTGCCGTTTCAAGCAAGCTCTTGGCCGGTCTCACCGGGACCGGGAAGCTGAAGATCGTCGCGGCGATCTATGATCTTAAAACGGGTGTGGTGACCTACCTCGAATGATACGTTCATCCGGGCGACCGCGCTCAGGAGTTGGAGCCTCGCGGGCCAACCTCGAATAAATAACCATAACCAGGACAGCTACAGCCACTCCAGGCATTCACCCTGCAGCCGGAGCACGCGATCGTGCGGTATCTCCAGGTTCGCGGCCTCGTCCTCGGGCATCTCAAGCACGAAGCGAAACAAGGTGCGCATGACGCCGCCATGCGTCACGCAGATCGTGTTGTGGTCGAGCGCGTCGAATCGGGGCTTCACCCGTTCAAGCAGCATCTGGTAGCTCTCGGCACCTTCGCCGGGCGGCTGGAAGTTCCATTTATCCAAAGCGCGAGTCTTCTTCGCACGGGGATAGCGTGTCTCGAGCTCGGCAAAGGTGAACCCCTGCCAATCGCCGAAATTGACTTCAACGAGATCGGGATCGGTTCGATAGGCGAGCGGATCGAGCTTCATCGCGACGCGGATGCGCTCCATCGTTTCGCGCGTCCGCCTCATCGGGCTGGCGATGAAATCGAAATCCTCCGGCTTGTGGACGAGGCCGGCCAACCGATTCCCGTTTCCGGTGGCCTGTTGGCGGCCGAGCTCATTGAGATCGGTGTCGGCCTGACCCTGAAGCCGGGCCTCGGCGTTCCACGCGGTCTGGCCGTGGCGCACGATGTAAACCAGCGGGTACATCAGGTCTTCCGGAGGTGAGGCCTGGGCCTGGGCGGAGGATTGGCGGGAAAGCTATTCCTTGACCGTCGAAATATCAGGCGCGTCGACCGCCTTCATGCCGACCACGTGATAGCCGGAATCGACGTGATGCACTTCGCCGGTCACGCCACGCGACAGGTCGGACAGGAAATAGACGCCGGAATCGCCGACCTCTTCCTGCGTGACCGTCTGCTTCAGTGGTGAATTGTATTCGTTCCACTTCAGGATGTAGCGGAAGTCGCCGATGCCGGATGCGGCCAGCGTCTTGATCGGGCCGGCCGAGATTGCGTTGACGCGGATCTTCTTGGCGCCGAGATCGACGGCAAGGTAACGCACGCTGGCCTCGAGAGCGGCCTTGGCAACGCCCATGACATTGTAGTGCGGCATCACCTTCTCGGCGCCGTAATAGGTGAGCGTCAGCAGTGATCCGCCCTCGGTCATCAGCGCCTCGGCGCGCTTGGCGATGGTGGTGAAGGAAAACACCGAAATGTCCATGGTGCGCAGGAAGTTGTCGCGCGTCGTCTCGACATAGCGGCCGGTCAGTTCGTCCTTATCGGAGAAGGCGATGGCATGGACGAGGAAATCGAGCTTGCCCCAATGCTTGGCGACATTGGCGAAGACCTCGTCGAGGCTGGCCGGATCGGTGACATCGCAATGGCCGGCCACATAGGCGCCCAGTTCCGCCGCCAACGGTTCGACACGCTTTTTGAACGCCTCGCCCTGATAGGTCAGCGCGATCTCGGCGCCATGGTCGGCGCATGCCTTGGCGATGCCGAAAGCGATCGACCTGTTGTTCGCGACGCCCAGAATCAGGCCGCGCTTGCCGGCCATCAGGCCCTGTCCACCCGCCATGTGCGTGCTCTCCGCAAGAGTATCTGCTTTGTGGAGAGCCCTATCGCACAGGCACAGGGCCCCTTCAAGCGCTCAAACCGGACAGTTCGGGGGACAAAAGTCGCCGATCAGCCTTTTTGGCCACGCAGCATCGCTTCCAGAGCGCTGTCACCACCCTCCGGCAGCATGATGCGCACATGAGCGTAGAGATCGCCGTGACCGCCGGCTTTTTCCGGCAGGCCCCTGCCCTTGAGTCGCAGCACCTTGTCCGAACTCGACCAGGCGGGAACATTGACCGCGAGCCTGCCTGTCGGCGTCTCGACCGGCACCTTGGCGCCCAGCACCGCATCCGCCAGCGACACCGGCAGATCGGCATGCAGGTCGCGGCCCTCGATACGGTAACGCGGATGCAGGCGGATATGTATCTTGACCAGCGCGTCGCCGGGCTGGCCCGGCCCCTGCTCGCCTTGCCCTTTCAACCGAATGGTCTGGCCATCCTCGACGAAGACCGGCAGTTTGACCGCCACCTTGCGGCCATCCGGGAACATCGCCGTCACCTTTTCGGCGTTCGCCGCTTCCTCGATGGTGATGTCGAGCGTGACGTTCAGATCGGCAGCGGTGGCCGGCTGGCGGCGGTCGCCCATGCCGGCGCCGCGCGCGCCCGAAAAGGCGTCGCCGAAAATCTGGCTGAAGATGTCGCTGTTGCCGTCGAACGGATCACCGCCTGGCCGCCCGGAGCGGAACTCGAATCGCGAACCGCCGGGCCCCTGCTGCTGGCGACGGAACCCGGCAAAGGGGTCGCCGCCACCTGCGGCGCCTTCAAAGCCCTGGAAGCGCGGCTTGCCGTCGGCGTCGATCTCGCCGCGATCGAAAGCGGCGCGTGTCTTCTCGTCGCCGACGATCTCATAGGCCTGATTGGCCGCGGCAAAACGGTCCTTCGCCTTGGGATCATTCGGATTCTGGTCCGGATGATGTTTCTTGGCGAGTTTCCGATACGCCGATTTTATGTCCTTGGCCGATGCGTTCTTTGCAACGCCCAGCACCTCATACGGGTCGCGCATGCTTTCTGCCCTGGGGAAGGAGTGAGTCCATACTTGCCCCCTATATGCGCTCGCATAGGAAGAAATTCCAGTAGCGGACCGTCATATCAAAGGCGGAAAATCAGAGCGCCTTGAAGCCCTGCATGCGCCAGCCGCCGGCGCCGGCGAGGCAGAGTTCGCCCTCGAACATGGCAACGCCATCAAAGCTTTCGCGCGAAGCCTTGAAGCGACGGCAGGTCTGGCCCCTGTCCTTCAATTCCGCCAGCTCAATGATGGAGCCGCGCGACCCGGTGCCGGCATTCGCCCATGGCACGGCCTGGCCGCCGAGCTGTACGATGTCGGCGGAAGACACCGCATTGCCGATCGTCGTCTGGTCGGAGTCGCGATCCGAATCGGCCGGCTTGGCCAAAGTCGATGTGCCGCTGGTCAGGATCGAGCGGTCGACCTCGGCCTTCTCCAGGCTGAAGCCACCCGCGCCACAGCCGGCAAGCGGCAGGGCGATTGAGACGATCGCGGCTTTCGCGCTGGCCGAAGCGATAACGCCCCATTGCCTGCTGTCAAAAGCTTGCGCGATACGCGACAATCGGCAACCTCCCCGGCTTAGTGACAATTTGAGAAAAACTATGAGTGACACAGAGTTAACAACCAGTGACTTTACCGATGCGGCCGAGCCGTTTCGCCTCTTTGCCGCATGGCTGGAGGACGCCACGAAAAGCGAAGTCAACGATGCCAACGGCGTAGCGCTGGCAACCGTCGATACCGAGGGCATGCCGGATGTGCGGATGGTGCTGCTCAAGGGGTTCGATGAAAGCGGCTTTGTGTTCTACACGAATTTCGAAAGCGCCAAGGGCCAGGAAATTCTGGGCAGCATGAAGGCGGCGATGTGTTTCCATTGGAAATCGCTGCGCCGCCAGGTGCGCGTGCGCGGTCCGGTGGAGATCGTCACCGATGCCGAGGCCGACGCCTATTACGCGACGCGGCCGCGCGGCAGCCGCATCGGCGCCTGGGCCTCGAAACAGTCGCGGCCGCTGGAAAGCCGCTTCGCCTTGGAGAAAGCCGTCGCCGAATACACGGCCCGTTACGCCATCGGCGAGATCCCCCGCCCGAAGCACTGGTCGGGCTTCCGCATCGTGCCGAAGACCATCGAGTTCTGGCAGGACAAGCCGTTCAGGCTGCATGACCGGATGGTCTTTTCGCGCAACGCCAAGGGTGGTTGGGATAAGACGCGGCTTTATCCCTGAAAAGGGCCCTCAACCCTTCTTTCTGGTCATGAACGCGGTGAGCGCCTCGCGCGCCTCATCGGATTTCAGCCGCTCGCGAAAATGCGCGCTTTCCACGCCGATGCGGGCGACGAGGTCGTCGCGCGAGCCGCGCATCAGGTCACGCGCGATCTTCAGCGCCTGCGGCGGCTTGGCGGCGATCTGGCGAGCGGCAGCCAGGGCCGAGGCCTCCAGGGCGCTCTCCTCGACCACATCGTAGATCAACCCGGCAGCCTTCGCCCGCTCGGCCGAAAAACCCTCGCCGAGGCCGAGCAGGGCGAAAGCGCCTTGCTGCCCCAGGATGCGCGGCGCCAACAGGCTGGACCCAGCCTCGGGCACCAGGCCGAGATCGACGAAGGGCGTCCTGAACAGGGTGCGCGACGTGGCGAAGGTCAGGTCGCAATGCAGGTTGATCGTGGTGCCGATGCCAACCGCGATGCCGTCGACACCGGAAACGATGGGCTTCTCGACCCTGGCCAGCGCCATCAGGAAATCCCAGACTTCCGTGCCGCCGTCGCCGCCTGTGGCGACAATCATGAAATCGGCAAGGTCGTTGCCGGAAGAGAAAGCGCCGGGCACACCGAGAAAGACATGGACGCGGATCGCCGGATCGACGTCGCCTTCGGCAAGAGCCGCCGACATTTTCGCATACATGGCGCGCGTCAGCGCGTTCTTCTTGTCCGGGCGGTTCATGCGGATGATCTGGACGGCGCCCTGGCGCTCAACGAGGATATGGTCTGTCACGATGGTCCCTTCGAGCGTTGGAATGTTTCAGGTCGATATCAGCGACTTGCCGGCAGCGGCCAGGCTTTCGGCACCATTGATGACGCGCTCCTTCAAGGCGCGCGTTTCGCCAAGCAGGTTTTCGGCAAAGAAGCGGCAAAGGGCGATGCGGCCACGGTCGGCAAGCCCGCCTTGCGCCAGATAGGCGCCGCCGGCGGCGAATGAGATCAGCCTGAGATAGGGCGTGGCGCCGGCAAGCGCCGCGTCAGTTGAGCCGTTGGCCAACAGTTCCTGCAGGAAGCGCGTCGCCTCGTCGAGATCGGCAAGCGCCCGGTCGAGATTGTCCGCGGTGCGGCCAAAGCCCTCGATGTTGGAGGTGCGGACCGCATCGGCGACTGCTTTCAGCTCGCCGATGTAGAAATGCACATGTTCGCCCCCGCCGAGCGGCAGTTTTCGCGACACGAGGTCGATTGCCTGGATGCCGTTGGTGCCTTCGTAGATCGGCGCGATGCGCGCATCGCGATAGAGCGCTGCCGCGCCCGTCTCCTCGATGAAGCCCATGCCGCCATGCACCTGGACACCAAGCGAGGCGACCTCGACGCCGACATCGGTCGAAAAGGCTTTCGCAAGGGGCGTCAGTAGATTGGCGCGGTCGCGCCAGTTGGCGGCAGCCTCGCCCTCGGCGACGCGGGCGCGGTCGATGGCGTGCGCGCAGGAATAGCTGATGGCGCGCGCGACCTGGGTCAGCGCCCGCATCGTCAAGAGGTTGCGCTGCACGTCGGGGTGATGGACGATCGGCGCCATGCCGGACCCGGCATAATCTGATGCCTTGCCCTGGCGGCGCTCATTGGCATAGGCGATCGCCTTCTGGGTGGCGGCTTCCGCGACGGCTACCCCCTGCATGCCGACGGCCAGACGCGCATTGTTCATCATGGTGAACATGCAGGCCAGGCCCTTATTCTCTTCGCCGATCAGCCAGCCGATGGCGCCAGGTTTGGCGCCCTGGAAACCATCGCCATAGATCATGGTGCAGGTCGGCGAAGCATGGATGCCGAGCTTGTGCTCGAGGCCGGAACAGAAGACGTCGTTGCGGGCACCGAGCGAGCCATCCTCTTCGATCAGGAATTTCGGCACCAGGAACAGCGAGATGCCGCGCGTGCCGGCGGGAGCATCCGGCAACCGCGCCAGCACCAGATGGATGATGTTGTCGGTGAAGTCGTGCTCGCCATAGGTGATGAAGATCTTCTGGCCGAAGATGCGGTAGGTGCCGTCGCCGGCGGGCTCGGCGCGAGCGCGGAGCGCGTTGAGGTCCGAGCCGGCCTGCGGCTCGGTCAGGTTCATCGTGCCCATCCATTCGCCGGAGACGAGCTTTGCGAGATATTTCGCCTTGAGCTCTTCGGAAGCATGCTTGTCCAGCGCTTCGACGGCGCCCATGGTCAGCGTCGGGCCGATGCCAAAGGCCATGGCGGCGGAATTCCACATTTCGAGCGCGGCGACACCGAGCATGGTCGGCAGCGCCTGTCCGCCATATTCCTCAGGTCCGGACAGCGCGTTCCAGCCGCCGTCGATCCAACGGCGATAGAGTTCCTTCCAGCCCGGCGGCATCGTGACGGCAGCGTCCTTCAGCACGGCACCTTGTTCGTCGCCGATCTTGTAGAGGGGTGCCACCTCCTCGGTGGCGAAACGGCCGGCCTCGCCAAGAACGGCATCGACCAGATCCTCGCCGAGATCGCCGAACGTGCCGGCATCGAGCGCTGGCTTCATGCCGGCCACGTGCTTCAGCGTGAACGCGATGTCCTCGACCGGTGCCCGATACATGCCGCTCGATCCTCCTGATGCATCGGCCTCGCCGACCCTAGAGCCAGTACCGCCGCAAAACCATCCGCCTTTGGGCGGTCTCCCATCTTCTTTTTACGTAAACGTCAAACTTTGTCACGCGGATTTTGCAATCGCGCTGGCCTAAATTCCGTCGAAGCCGGATCAAGTCGACCGGCGAGACCAGAACCAGCCGACCGGAACATCTCATGCTCGCCAGACCCGACGCTTACCGCTGCATCGAATGCGGCCTGCCCTATCGCGCACCGGGTCTGGTACCATGAGGGCAGGCGGGAACATGGTGCGGCCTACGGGTCGGATCGCGGCATATTGTGCTCGCCGCAACGCTCGTTGGCCCACCACCACAAGCGCGCCGCCGAACGCACGCTGCAGCAGGAGCCCGCGTCCGACCCGATTGAATTTCCGCCGGGTCCGGCGCTAGCCAGATAATCGTCCGCCAAGCATCTTGCGTTGCCGGCCACGGAAATGACCATCCTGTCGTCTATGTTCAGAAGGCGATCTTTACGCCCAGCTTGCCACTGACGGTCGAGCTGTCTTGGGACCACTTGCCCCGAATCTCACTGCTGACGGTGGTCGATTGGGACATTTTCAGATTGAAGCCTGCCGACACCGCCGCCGAGAAGTCCGCATCTTCGAAGTTACTCTCGATACCGGACACGCTCGCGGTGTTTGAATAGCCGAAGCGCTGCTGCAGATCGGCTCGCGCGTAAGGGCTGATCACCATACCGTTTCCGAGTTGATAATCGGCATAAACTCCAGGTTCGAACTTGATTGCGCCAAAGGACAGGCGGCTTTTTCCGTACGAAACGCCAGAACTGTCCGTGTATTCGTCGCCGGTGAAACTAACACCAAGCAATCCACCACGCAGATCGAAGCGCACCCGATCGGTCAAGTTGAAGATGTGGCCGATCGACCCCGTTACGGCGTAGCCTTGTGTGTCATACGTGCCGGAGCCGAGGCCTGTACTTTCGACATCGGTGTTGCCGAGGAACGCCGATGCAGCCACAAGCATATAGCTGGTGCCGCGACGATAGAGCCCATAACCGCCGAACATACCGCTTCTGTTGGTGGCTTCGCCGTTAGGAGGAAAGAAACCGAGCGCATTGGCGTCTACCTTGGCCGATGCATAACCGCCAAACAGACCCAAGTTTAGTCCGTGCTCATTGTCGAAACCGAAATGCTTTGCAGCGTTGAAGTCCACGCTGACCGCAGCGGAAAATTCGTCAACGTCGAAGTCCGGTCCGGTGGTCACGATCGGTCCCCGTGAAATCGTGAAGCCGTCGTGCTCCGTGTGCGCCAACTGGCCGGAAGCGAAGACGCCGAACGGCGCCGACAGAGTTTGCGGGGGGCCGTTCGCAAGGCCGACATCTGACTCGATTGCGTTATCGACAACACCCAAAAGCGCATCCAGGGACGTGTCGACAACCGCGCCATTGGCTATGCCGTTGAGATAGCACTGCCCTGACAGAACAGTTCCCTCACCAACGAAAATGCAGGCGGCTGCCTTCGAAGGCAGGAGGACGAACATAGCACCGATCGAGAGCGCAATCGCGTTGACCGGGTCAAAATGCCATTTCCTTGCTATCATTGTCATTTCCCCTCTTTATTACAAGTAAGACAATAATAATCAGGGATGCAATTCGCCGACGATATTCAAAATATCCGTCCGGCTTCAGCGTGCGCGCTCAGCATACTGCGATCGCACTATGACGATTATGACAGGTTATGCCCTGGGAAGATATGGTTTCGCATCGAATCGGCTTCCGCATGCCGGCGCGGCTGGGGTGCTTGCCAAGCGAGACTTTTGAAGCACGTGTAAGACGATGGTTCGCGCCGCCCCGCTCGGCCGATCAAACGCGGTCGCGAGACCCTCGCCCTTTCTTTGAGGCGGTTTGTGGTGTAAAATTCAGTAGTCTTCGGAGATACGGGTTTCCGCCGTCCGAGGGGACGGCGCATCAGCCGGACGGACACTTCGACGGCGCGAACGTTGTCGCAGCTGAAACGAGCCCGTGACATGACCTACAGTTTCTTCCGGCACTTTGCTGCAGTTCTGCTGGTCGTGTTTTTCGGCTCGATGGGTGCCCAAGCCGCGGTCGAGGAAGTGCTTGCGTCAAAGCCAAGCCAGCGGCTTGCCATCGTCATTGGCAATTCGCATTACCGAAGCACCCGCCTTCAACATTTGACCAATGCGGTAAACGACGCCACACAACTCTCCGAAAGTCTGAAAAGGCTGAATTTCGACGTGCTGACGGGGCTCGATCTTTCGTCGGACGGGTTTGCCAAGCTCTTTGACAGGGCCGACAGCAAACTCGCAACCGCCAGCGCTGTGGTGATCTTCTATGCCGGTCACGGCGTTCAGTTGCAGGGAGAGAACTATCTCCTGCCTGTCGATACACCCGATCCCGAAACCCTGGAAAAACTGACCGCGGGCGCGATCAGGCTAAACGACGTGATCGCAAAATTTTCCAACCGGGAGAGGCAGACATTTATTTTTCTTGACGCTTGCCGGAACAACCCGGTCGGCAAAGGCGCCAGCGTCATGGATGGCCTTGCCCAGGTCGAAGTGGGCGAAAACACGTTTGTTGCCTTCGCGACCCAGCCAGGCAACATCACGGCCGATGGCTCGGGCGACAACAGCCCCTTTACCACAGCCCTGTTGAGGAATGTGGAGATTCCCGGGCTCAGCATCTCGGATATGATGATCCGCGTTCGCAACGAGACCGAGGCACTCACCGCAGGTCGTCAGGTTCCATGGGACCAGTCGAACCTTCGTGAGCAGTTCTATTTCACCGAGCAACAAGAGCTCGACCCGGCTCAGTTGAGCGCCAGCCTGTCTCGCATTCTCTCGGATCCGGCCGCCAAGAAAAAACTGCAGGTCGAGCTTGCTTCCAACGACCTACAGACCGCCGTGCTTATCGTGGGACAAACATTGCGATCGGCCGAAATTTCAGTCCCGCCCGGCGCTTCGCCGGAACCGGCAGGTACGCAGCTTGCCAGCCTTGAAGGAGCCCGGCAAAGCGTGGTTTCCGGTCTTGAAACGTTGATCGTCGGCACATCGGCAGGTGAGCCGGGCCCTGCGAAAGCGACCGACCTCGCACGCAACATCCAGACGGAATTGCGCCGCTTGGGCTGCTATCGCATGACAGCCGATGGGGACTGGGGCAAGCAGTCGGTCCAAGCTCTCAACAATTACTACAGGAACACCAAGCGGGCCGCGTCGGCGACCGAGCCAACGGTTGAACTTCTGGGCGATCTCTTCTTGCACTCCGGCCGTGTCTGCAAAGATCCGGTCATCGTGAAGGTCAAGCCGGCGAAGGTCGCGTCGGACGCCGCTCCGCTGCGCAAAAAGGGAGCGGCGAGCCGAAAGACCTCCACGCCCTCGCGTTCGCCATCGTCGCGTCCCGCCGCCCCCCCTCCCGACATCAGTGGCGGAATTGGTATTGGCGGTGTGTTCTAATCTGGCACGGGGTGTTCCCAGCATCGAGAAGCATTCCTTAACCATGACGGTTCAGGATTTGCCTTTGATCAACGGGGATTCCCTGTTTTGAAATTGCCAAGGCGTTTCCATCGCCGTTCAAAGAGCGCTGTGCCAACGCTCGTCAAACCCTTTTTCCCTGGGCATGCCGCTTCTCTAAAACCTCTGTATATTTTCTGGCGACACGCACTGATGCCTCTGGCTTTCGCGGCGACCGTGGCGCTGTCGATGGCGGCCAAGGCCTCGGACTTCTCCGAGCCGTGGAAGAACGCCGACCGCGCGCTGGTCGTCGACGCCTACGAATACAATTCCATCGACTGGGCACAACTTGCCACCGACAAGCGCATCGTCGCCTTCATCAACAAGGCTTCCGACGGCATGCCGCCGCCCTATTTCTGCTCCGGCGGCGATACCGAGGTGAAGCTGTGCAAAGCGTTGTGGAAACGCCACGCGGTGACACGCGAACTGTTCCAGACGCGCAGGGTCGTCGCCAAGGCGCTCGGACTGAAATGGGGTGCCTATCACCTCGCCCGCCCCGGCAATCCGGTCGAGCAGGCCAACAATTTCCTCGATTTCGCCGATCCTGCGCCCGACGATCTCATGGCTCTCGACCTCGAAGGCAACGATCCCTCGCAATGGATGTCGCTCGACGATGCCGAGGAATTCGTGCGCCAGGTGCATCGGCGCGTTGGACGATTCCCGGTGCTCTACACCAACGGCAAGACCGCCCAGTTCATCGCCGACAACCGCTACAAATACCGGCTCCTGTCGCGGCTGCCGCTCTGGTACGCGCGCTACAAGCCTGACATCGACGTGCATTTTCCGATGGGCAACTGGCGGGGCTACGCGCTCTGGCAGTTCTCGGCGCAGGCCAATTGCGGCCGCTTCCGTTGCCCCTACAGAGTTGCCGGCACGCCCGACGACATCGACGTCAACGTCGTGCCGACGGATGCCGTCACATTGCGCCAGCAGTGGCCCTTCGGCGGGCTGATCGACGTGCCGTCCGACTATCTTGCCAGCGTACCGGTGCCGCTCTCGAGGGAAGCGGCGTTGGCCGGCAAGGCCACCATCATTTATGCCGATGTGGCGACGCCGCCGACATTGGAGGAAATGGTCGCGGTGCTCGGCTCGCGCTGGTCAAAATTCCGCGACGGGTTCCGCATGCCTGTCGTGAAGACGGTGCCGCGACGGCCAGGCTTCGGCATCGTCGAATATGTCGCCTGGAAGCGGATCGGACAGCGCTCACCCGCGCAATTAGACGCCGCGTTTGCCGCCGCCGACCCGGTCAGCACCGCTTCGACCGAGCTCACTCACGGCCAGCAGTAAGCTGTCATCTGGACGTCAACCCGCCCGCTCGCGCGCCACCGCCTGCCAGCCGATGTCGCGGCGGCAGAATCCGTCCGGCCAGTCGATCCGGTCGAGCGCGGCATAGGCTCGCGTCTGCGCCTCACCGACCGTGGCGCCGGTCGCCGTGACATTGAGGACGCGGCCGCCATTGGCAACCAGCGCACCGCCGTTGATGGCCGTACCGGCATGGAATATCTGGACACCTTCGCCCGCGGCGTCCTCGACACCGCGGATGACGGAGCCTTTTTCCGGCGTGCCGGGATAGCCTCTCGCCGCCATCACCACGGTGAGCGCCGCCTCGTCGCGCCAGCGCACCGACATATGCGCAAGCTGGCCGTCGGTCGCGGCGTTGAGCAGCACCAGCAGATCGTCCTTCAGCCGCATCATCAGCACCTGGCATTCCGGATCGCCGAAGCGGGTGTTGTATTCGATCAGCTTCGGCCCGTTATCCGTGATCATCAGGCCGGCGAAGAGAATGCCGGTGAAGGGCGCGCCGAGTTCCGCCATGCCGCGCATGGTCGGCTCGATGATTTCGCGCATGGTGCGCTCCACCATCTCCGGCGTCATCACCGGGGCCGGCGAATAGGCGCCCATGCCGCCGGTGTTAGGACCGACGTCGCCATCGCCGACGCGCTTGTGATCCTGCGCGCTGCCGAAGGGCAACGCAGTGGTGCCGTCGCAAAGGCAGAAGAAGCTCGCTTCCTCGCCGGTCATGAATTCCTCGATCACCACCTCGGCGCCGGCTGCGCCGAAGGAACCCTCGAAACAGGCATCGAGGGCCGCCCGCGCCTCGTCCAGCGTCATGGCGACAGTGACCCCCTTGCCGGCGGCCAGCCCGTCGGCCTTGATGACGATCGGCGCGCCAGTCTTTTCGACATAGGACTTGGCGGAGGCGAGATCGCTGAAACGGCCATAGGAGGCGGTCGGGATGTTATATCGGGCGCAGAGATCCTTGGTAAAACCCTTCGAGCCTTCCAGCCGTGCGGCGGCCTTCGAAGGCCCGAAGACGCGGATATTTTCGGCGCGCAGATCGTCCGCGATGCCGGCGACAAGCGGCCCTTCCGGCCCGACCACGACAAGGTCGATGTTCTTGTCCTTGCAGAAAGCGGCAATGGCGGCGTGGTCCGCAATGTCCAGCTTCACCAGTTCGGCCTCACTGCCGATGCCCGGATTGCCGGGGGCCGCATAGAGCTTGGCCAGCAGAGGCGACGCGGCAATCTTCCAGGCGAGCGCATGTTCGCGGCCGCCGGAGCCGAGAAGAAGAACGTTCATGGCCACCTCTTGATACCGACTGTTCCAAGAGAACCCGCTATTGCTCTCTGGACGACGGGTCAAGACATCCGGGCGCTTTGCCGGGATTTGCGCACGGGAACGTTACCCCCGCCGACAACCGGTGGCGGGCAACGCCGCCGATCTTCTGGCGCTCGCTTCAGCCGGGAAAGACGACCGGAAACCAGTCCTCGCGCAGTTTTTGGCCTGGCTGCATGCCGTGGCCATAATAGGGCGGCGACATGCGGCCCGGCCGCTCGACATAATGGGCATCGTCGCCGACCCAGCGCAGCGACAGCGCCCGGCGCCGTGCCGCGGTCAGGTTGCCGCTTGACGGTTTCCGCGGCTGCTGCCACTCCATGGACATGGAACCTATCCAGTCGAAAGCGGCCCAGGGCCGTGTCGCCGATGCACCGAACGGCCATTGGGTCTACCGGGTGCTGCCGCGCCAAGTTTGGCCCTATGCGCAGCTTGCGCGATGGGACAGGCCGATCGGCTGGCAGCTGCTCTTATGGCCGTGCTGGTGGTCGGCGGCGCTGGCGGCCAGCGCCTATCCGCGGCCTGGCGACCCGCTGCTCTCGCTGCTGCCCGCGCCATTGTATCTCGTGCTGTTCCTGGTCGGCGCCATCGCGATGCGCGGCGCTGGCTGCACCTATAACGACATCGTCGACGAGGGTATCGACAACCAGGTCGAACGCACCCGTTCGCGCCCGTTACCATCGGGCCAGACCACCCGCCGGCGGGCCTGGCTGTTTCTCGTGCTGCAGGCCCTGGTCGGCCTTGCCGTGCTCGTCCAGTTCAACAGCTTCGCCATCCTGCTCGGCGTCTGTTCGTTGGCCATCGTCGCCGTCTATCCATTCATGAAGCGGATAACCAACTGGCCGCAATTGTTTCTCGGCCTTGCCTTTTCCTGGGGCGCGCTGATGGGATGGGCGGTCGAGTTCGGCGATCTCGATGGACCCGCCATCATGCTCTATATCGGCTCGATCCTGTGGGTGATCGGCTACGACACGATCTATGCGCACCAGGACAAGGAAGACGACGCCATTGTCGGCGTGCGCTCGACGGCGCGGTTGTTCGGCGACAACACCAAAGCGTGGCTGGCGGGGCTCTACGGCGGCACGCTGATCTGCTTCGCCGTCGCCTTCGCGTCGGCGCAGGCACCGGTGGTGGCGCTGGCCGGGCTGATCGCCGCCGGCGCCCATATGGCCCGGCAGATCGCGGTCCTGGACATCAACGATCCGGACCAGTGCCTGCGGCTGTTCCGGTCCAACAACCAGGTCGGCTGGCTGATCTTCCTCGGCCTGATCGGCGGCGCGCTATGGGTGGCGCTCAAGCCGCTGGTCTAGCGGCTTCTGACTTCTCCCCGTCACTATACGGGGAGAAGGTGGCGGCAGCCGGATGAGGGGCAGCGCCAACCTTGGAGCAAAATGAATTTAGCAGCGATATAGGGCGTCCGTCAGATCAGGTTTTGAGGTGGACAACGCCAAGTCAGCGCCGCCCCTCATCGCCCTGCCGGGCACTTCTCCCCGTATAGTGACGGGGAGAAGGAGGCTGTCATTGATGGTTTCGCCAACTGTGCAAGGCGAAGTTACTCCCGAGAAATGATCTCCTGGCCGTCGATGACCAGCCTGAGGCCAAGGTCGCCAGCCCTGCGGCGGGCGAGGAAGCGCGGGCGGCGCGTGTTGGAAACGCGACCCTTGCGGCGATCCTGCGGCGGCAGCGTCTTGATGGCGGCGCCGAGCGATTCTTCCAGGGTGCGGGCCACGCCGTCCGATTCAATCAAGAGCATCGGCAGGCGGTAGGCATCGGCCCAGGCGCGCCAGTCGGCCGCGACATCGTCGAGGTCGTCGGCCACCAGCAGCGGCACCGACAACATCGGATCGTTGTGCAGGAGTTCAAGGGTCACCGTGACATTGCCATCCGGATCCTCCATCGCGCGGGCGGCCACGCCGCGGAACGCGTTGGCAGGCAGAGCGATGATCGCCGGCACGCCGCTCATCTCGAGCATGCGGCGGATCACGGCGCCACGATGGTCGATGGTGAACGTCACGTCGCCATAGTCATCGCGCGTCGCGTAGCTGACCACCTGCGGCAGTCGGAATGGGTCGAGGCGCATGTTGCGTCCCGCCCAGACTGGCTTCAGTCCAGTGTTCATAGAGTGCCTTCCTGTCTGTCTCCTGAGAGCCGGTGTCCGGTTCTCTCCGGGCCAGTTTTCCCGGCCTCGTTATGGGGAAACAGTAGCGTGGGCTCCTTACCGCCGCGCTTAAGAAAGTCGGTTAAATTTTGCTGATCTCAGGGATGGTTATCGGAATGCCACCGACCACAAGATGTTGAAAGGATCAGATAACCTTACCGGGATTCATGATGCCGACCGGATCGAAGGCCGCCTTTACCCGGCGCATCAGATCGATCGCCACCGGCGGTGCGGTGGCGATCAGTTCGTCGCGCTTCAACTGGCCGATGCCGTGCTCGGCCGAGATCGAACCGTGCAGGCTGCGCACGACGTCATGCACCGCCTTGTTCATGGGATGGTAGAGGGCGAGAAACGCCTCGTCGTCGCCGTCGACGGGCCGCGAGATGTTATAGTGCAGGTTGCCGTCGCCCATATGCCCGAAGCAGACCACGCGGGCACCGGCACTCACCGACGCCACCGCGCCGGCGGCCTCCTCGATGAAGCGCGGGATGGACGCGATCGGCACGGAGATGTCGTGCTTGATCGAGGCGCCTTCCGGCTTCTGCGCTTCAGGCAGCAGCTCGCGGAAATTCCAGAAGGCGTCGCCTTGCCCAAGGCTCGCCGCGATGACGGCATCACCGACGAAGTCCTGATCGAGGCCCGCCGAGAGCACATCCTCGATCAACGCCCGCGCATCTTCCGGCGAGCGGCCCGATGAAATCTGCATCAGCACATACCATGGCCAATCCTCCATCAGCGGCCGCGTCACACCCTGTGCATGCGCCAGCGTGAAGTCGTATGGCCGCTTGCCGATCAGTTCGAAAGCGGTGAGCGCGGCCCCGGCGCGGTCCATGGCCAGGCTGAACAGGGAAAGCGCTGCTTGCGGCGACGACAGGCCGACGAACGCGACCTCGCGTCCCTTCGGCTTGGGAAACAGTTTAAGCACGGCGGCGGTGATGACACCGAGCGTGCCTTCGGCGCCGACGAACAGGTTCTTCAGGTCGTAGCCGGTGTTGTCCTTCTTGAGCTTGCGCAAATCGTCGAACACCTCGCCGGTCGGCAGCACCACCTCGACGCCGAGGCAGAGTTCGCGCGCATTGCCATAGGCAAGCACGCCGGTGCCGCCGGCGTTGGAAGAGAGGTTGCCGCCGATCTGGCAGGAGCCCTGCGCGGCTAGCGACAGCGGAAACAGCCTGTCGGCGGCATCCGCCGCCTCCTGCAATGTCTGCAGGATGACACCGGCCTCGACCGTCACGGTGTTGGACAGGACATCGATCTCGCGGATGCGGTTCAACCGCGATAGCGACAGGATGACCTCGCGGCCGGAGCTGTCCGGCACCTGGGCGCCGACCAGCCCGGTGTTGCCGCTTTGCGGCACGATGGGCGTTCCTGTCTCGGTCGCCAGCCGCATGATCCGGCTGACCTCGTCGACGCTGCCCGGCCGCAGCACAAGCGCCGTCGCGCCATGCCAGAGCCCGCGCCGCTCGATGAGATAAGGCGCGATGTCCTGCTGGTCGCGCAGCGCATATTTGGCACCGACGATCGCCGCGAAGCGATCGATGAGAGCGGGATCAAGTGTCTTTGCGGTTTCGGTCATGTGGGAAAATTATGGTGTGGGCTCTGTGTTGTCACGAGGGGCGGCGGCACGAGACAGCCGGTCGTTGATGGCTTCACCGAGCCCATCGGAGGGCACCTTCTCGACCGCGATGATGCGTGCGCCGCTGCGGTCGAGGTCCTGCATGTAGGCGAAAAGATTGCTCGCTGCTTCGCGCAGGTCAGCCGTTTCGGAGAGGTTTCGGAATGCGGCGGCATGGTGCCAGCCTTCAGCCCGTTGGCGACCGAAAGCAAGCAACGCTTCGTCCTTGCCAACTTTGCCGGCATTGAGCCTAACAGCCGCACCCGGCGCATAGTGCGAGGCAAGCATGCCCGGTGCCTCGACGCCGGCCGCACCACCACGCAACAGCTCCATGCCGATCTCCGTCTCGATCTCCCCGGCGGCAATGCCGCCGGGACGAAGTAGTCGCAATCTCCCGTCTTCGGGCTTGAGGATGGTCGATTCCAACCCCACTGGCGTCGCGCCACCATCGACCACCAGCTTGATGCGCGCGCCGAGGTCCGCCGCCACTGCTTGCGCAGTCGTGGCGCTGATCTTGCCGGATGAATTGGCGCTGGGTGCGGCGAGCGGCCGGCCGAGTTTTGCGATGAGATCGCCGCCAAAGCCCCTCGGCATGCGCAAGGCGATCGTATCGAGCCCGGCCGTGACCAGCGGATGAATGCCATTGCCAGGCCGCTGCGGCAGCACCAGGGTCAGCGGGCCCGGCCAGAAGGCAAACGCCAATTTCCTGGACAGCGGATCGAATACGGCGATGCGCTCGGCCATCGCCATGTCGGCGACATGGGCGATCAGCGGATTGAAACGCGGCCGCCCCTTGGCCTCGAAGATGCGCGCCACGCCGATGCCATTGGTGGCGTCGCCGGCGAGCCCGTAGACGGTTTCGGTCGGGATGGCGACGACATCGCCGCCCTGAAGCAAAGCCAGCGCCCGCTCCAACGCTTCGCCGGCGGCAAGTATTTCAGCCACTCTCGTCACCTCACAGTTGAGGGGTGCGTAGTACGATGGCGGGTGTTGGGCAAGCCGGCTGTCAGGCAAGAATGGGTCTTGGCGAATTATCAATCCCTAAAATGCTATGTTTCCACGAAAGCCGGCATCAATCCCGGCGCGCTATCATCGCGGCTACTGGGGCAAAGGGAGCGATCCATCGTGTCTATGCGTATCCTGCTGGGGATCACCCTGGCGGCGTTGAGCTGCGAGTCTCAGGCCTCCTCACTGGTTTTTCCCGGCGCGCCGACTTCGACGCCGTCCATCCTTACCCTGAAGGCGACCGACACCAAGGCGAGCGATGTGGTGTCCGTCGTTGCGCTCGGCGAGCCCGACGTCACCTATGAGAAGGTGGCCGCGATTCCCAACGAGCCCGAAGCGCCGCACGGTTTCAAGCAAAGTCCGATGATCATTCGTGGCGGGGTCGTCGGCAGCGCGTTCTCGACGCCCGCACAGGGCAAGGCACCGGCTGCGGCCACTCCTGCGCCCACGCCTGCCAAGGCAACCGCCTCGGCCGCTCCGGCGTCGGGCACGCAGAAGAAGCCAATCGCACCGGCGGCCGCACCGACGCCACCCGCCTCGGGGGTCGGCAAGGTCAAGTAGCCGCCAGCGGCCAGCGGACGTGCCAAGACGTTGACAGCTTGATGACGCTTCGGCGCCCGCTGCCGACTGCGCTTTGGCCAGGCGGGTCTGGCGGGCGGGATTTCTTCGTTTCAAAGGGGGTTGATCATGAGAAAGTCCAGAACCATCAACGCGGCGGGGCTTTTGTTCGCGTCATTTCTGAGCGCCGGCGCGGCCCATGCGGATGAGATGCTCGGATCCTATGTGGCGCGTATTTCCGATCGCGATCATCAGGCAAGCGACGGCTATGCATTGGACAACGCGGCGCAGATGGTGCGGCAGGACCGCGCCAACTGGCACAAATTCCATCGTCGCGACAGCGGCGATGAGAGTGACGCCTGGTTCAGGACCAACGATCAACGCGCGGATCTGCAGCGCATGCTGGAGCGTCCCGGCGCGATGAGTTCCTCGACCAAGCGCGCCATCGTCGATGGCGAACCGCTGGTCCAGGTCGACGTCTACGAAAACAGCGTGCGCGTCAGCATCCTGGAAAACTGATCAAACCAGCGTTTGGGAGACAAAAGGACGACGCCGATGCGCCGCCCTTTCTTCCCGACAGGCCGTACTGGAATCTCAGGCGGCTTCTTCCTTGTCGTCGTCTTCCGACTCGCCGTCTTCGGATTCTTCTTCGCTCTCGTCGTCGCCGCCTTCGGGCTTCACCGCGCCCTCGGTGTCGTCTTCGTCCTCGTCCTCTTCTTCGTCGTCACCCGACGGTGTGGCGGCTTCGGCGTCGTCAGACTCTTCGTCGTCGCCATCTTCCTCGTCGCTGTCCTCGTCAGAATGATCGGCGGCTTCGATCGCAGCGGCGTCGGCGCGATCGCTTTCGGAAGCGGATTCAAGCGCCTCGGCGGGAGCCGAGGTTTCTTCTGTCACTTCGATGTCGTGATCGGAATTCATGGAAGCCTCCGTTGGGTTGGGAACATGTCCCTTTTGCCATGGAGAGATCATCGTCATATGACTGTAAGCCGGCTCGAACGGCCGGCCGGAAGATATTTTCCGGGCTCTTAACCAGCGATTTTCGAGAAATCCGCGACTTTGCCGGTGGCCTCGCGGATGCGAGCGAGCAGCGCCAGGCGGTTGGCGCGCACCGCCTGATCCTCATCATTCACGAGAACATGCTCGAAGAATGAATCAACGGGTTCGCGTAACGCGCTAAGCGCCAGCATGGCAGCCGAAAAATCTTCATTTTGAATCGCTTCGCCGGCTTGCTTCTCAGCTTGATTCACCGCCGCAAACAGCGATTTCTCGGCCTCTTCCCTGAACAGTGCCGGCTCAACGGTTTCGGCTACGAGCGTTTTCTTCTTCTCCTCGGCGGCCAGGATGTTGGCCGCACGCTTGGTGCCGGCGAGCAGATTCCTGCCGTCCTCGCTGTCGAGGAACGAACCCAACGCTTCGACGCGGCGGACGATCTGCAGGAGGTCGTCGGACTGCGGGGTGATCACCGCGTCGATGAGGTCGTGGCGGGCGCCCTGGTCGCGAAGATAAACCGTCAGGCGATCGTGGAAGAAGGCGAGGAGGTCGCTTATCTGATCCGCCCCACTTCCTGAATAACGTGCGCCAGCGCTCGC
Organism: Mesorhizobium sp. B2-4-14; assembly: GCF_006442155.1. Classification (NCBI taxonomy): domain Bacteria; kingdom Pseudomonadati; phylum Pseudomonadota; class Alphaproteobacteria; order Hyphomicrobiales; family Phyllobacteriaceae; genus Mesorhizobium; species Mesorhizobium sp. B2-4-14. Next base: position 34,693 of record NZ_VFVA01000031.1, read on the forward strand.
GAAAAGGGAAGCCAGCCGCAATTGAATTCGGTTTTCGACCAAAATCCTGACCACGCCCAGTGCAGCGCGACGCAAGGCATAGGGGTCCTTCGACCCCGTCGGCTTTTCATCGATGGCCCAGAAGCCGACCAACGTATCCAGCTTGTCGGCCAGCGCGACAGCCACCGACACCGGATCGCTCGGCACATAATCAGACGGGCCTTGCGGCTTGTAATGTTCCTCGATGGCGGCAGCCACGGATGGATGCTCGCCTTGTAGCAGCGCGTATTTGCGGCCCATGGCGCCCTGCAGTTCGGGGAATTCGCCAACCACTTCGGTGGTGAGATCGGCTTTGGCCAGGACGGCAGCGCGGCGTGCGAGCGCGGACATCTCCACCCTCGAGGGCGAGATGTCGCCGAAGGCGACAGAGGAGGTCGGTCCGACGGGGAGCGACGCCTTATCGCCGACAGAGGACGCAGGCGCTTCATGCGAAGCGACCCCCTCTGGCCTGCCGGCCATCTCCCCCTCAAGGGGGGAGATCAACTTCGCCACCATCGGCGCCAGTTCTTCCGCCAGCCGCATGATGCGTCCCACCCGTTCGCCCTGCGTGCCGAGCTTGGCGTGGAAGGTGACGCCGAGATGGTCGAGCCGGGCCATGCGCTGGTCGAGCGGTTTTTTCAGGTCGAGGCCGAACTTCTTCGCCGATGCGTCGAGCTCGCCGAGATCAGGCAGATCGCCCTGGTCGGTCGTCCAGAAATAGAGCGCGTCCGAGAGACGGGCGCGCACCACCTTGCCGTTACCGTGGGCAATCTCCTTGCCACCGTCCTTGGCCTCGATGTTGGCGGTGAGGATGAAGCGGTTGGATAGCGCATCGCCGGCGCCTTGCGGCCGCGTCACAAAGCATTTCTGGTTGGCGCGGATAGTCAGCCGGATCACCTCGGCCGGAATGGCCAGGAAAGCCTCCTCGAACTCGCCCATCAGCACGACAGGCCATTCGACCAGCCCGGACACCTCTTCAAGCAAGCCTTCGTCCTCGACAAGGTCGAGCCCGTTGGCGAAGGCAAGATTGCGGGCGTCGGCGAGGATGATCTCCTTGCGCCGGTCGGCATCGAGAACGACCTTCGCGGCTTCCAGCTTGCTCACATAGTCATCGAAGCGACGCACGGTGATTTGGCCCGGCGCGAGGAAGCGATGGCCGTAGGTCACGTTGCCGGAGCGGATGCCGTCGATCTCGAAATCGACCACGACCGGTTCCTCGGTCTCCGGGCCGAAGGAGCACAGGATGGATTGCAGCGGCCGCACCCAGCGCAGCGAACCCGGCTTGGCCGAGGCCGGCCCCCAGCGCATCGATTTCGGCCAGGGGAAATTGCGGATGATACCCGGCACCAGTTCGGCGATGATTTCTTCGGCCGCCCTGCCCGGCTTCGAAATGTGGGCGACATAGAAATCGCCCTTCTTCGGATCGGAATGGACATGCGCCTCGGCGATCGAAGCCAGCCCCGCCTTGCGCAGGAATCCCTGCACCGCCTGTTCAGGCGCCGTGGTCGACGGCCCCTTGATCTCCTCTTGAATATCTTTCGAGCGCGCGGTGAGGCCACGGATGTCGAGGGTCAGCCGCCGCGGCGTCCAATACTCGCGCGCCGCCTCATAGATCAGGCCCGCCTCGACCAGCCCGTCGGTCAGCATCTTCCTGAGATCCCCTGCCGCCTTGCGCTGCATGCGGGCCGGGATTTCCTCGGAACGAAGTTCGAGCAAAAGATCCGGCATCACAGTCTCTCCACCCGCATGCCGTTTTCCTGTTTGCGCATCCTCGCGCCTTCGGCGCTGCGGGCGCGCGGCTGGGCCGGGATTTCCTCGGAACGAAGTTCTAGAAGCAGGTCGGGCATCGGGGTGGCTCCTCACCCTCCCCTTGATGGGGAGGGTCGGCGCGTTAGCGCCGGGGTGGGGTGGCGGCGTCTCAGCCTCAAGCGCCTTCGGCGTCTCGCGGGCCAAGGTGTGATTTTCGTTCTTCCACCGCCGCATAAATCGTATCGAGCACGGAATCCAGTTCGTTTTTGATTTCGTGGTTCCAGAAGCGGATGACGCGATAACCCTGACTCTCGAACCATTTGTTCGATGCTCGTCATGGCGCTGCTGATCATCGAAGCTGTGGTGGGCGCCGTCCACTTCGACGATCAGCTTTAGCCGGTGTGAGATGAAATCGGGGAAGTAGATACCGACCGACGCCTGTCTGCGGAAATGGGTGCCTTCGACTGGAATGCGCCATAGATGTCGCCACAGGATGCGTTCCTCGTCGGTCATTGCCGCACGAAGCCGTTGAGCGGAACGCAGCTTGAACCGATCGAGTTTTGGCATGGGAAATCGCGCTGTCACCCCCACCCGCCGCTTCGCGGCGACCTCCCCCATCCAGGGGGAGGTAAAGAGCGCATAGCAACTCGGCTGCCCGCTATCACCCTTTCCAGAAATTTTGCCCGCACTGTCGGAGCAAGGTGGTTCGACCCGTCCTTGGATCAAAGATTTCCATGAACCGAACGCAGCGCTGAAGCGACCCACGCTCAGGCAGGAAACTATTGGCTGAACGACCATGAAAACGGCATCCAGACTTCTGCAGATCCTCGCGCTCAGCGCCTGTTTCGGCGCGCAGGTCCATGGCGCTTTCTCGATGCCGGGCGTGCGGCAAGCATTGCGGACGATCGACAGCGCAAGCGGTCAGAACGTGGCGCCGATCAGGATCTCCGCCGTATTCCCGAAAGCAGTTGGCTAAGCCGCCAACCCACCTGCCTGCGTCTTCAAAAATGCCTCGCCGCAGGCCTTCGCCAGGTTGCGCACCCGCAGGATGTAGCTCTGCCGCTCGGTGACCGAGATCACGCCACGCGCATCGAGCAGGTTGAAGACGTGGCTGGCCTTGATGCACTGGTCGTAGGCGGGGAAGACCATCCTGTGCATCGGCAGATTGTCGTTCGAAGCCGGGGCGCCGGCATCGAGCAGCGCCTTGCACTCGGCCTCGGCATCCTCGAAGTGCCTGAGCAGCATCGCCGTATTGGCGTATTCGAAATTGTGGCGCGAATATTCCTGCTCGGCTTGCAGGAAGACGTCGCCATACGTCACCTTGTCGGCGCCTTCACGGCCGTTGAAGTTGAGATCGTAGACATTGTCTACACCCTGCACATACATGGCCAGGCGCTCGAGCCCGTAGGTCAGTTCGCCCGCCACCGGCGCACATTCGATGCCGCAGACCTGCTGGAAATAGGTGAACTGCGACACTTCCATGCCGTCGCACCAGCATTCCCAGCCGAGCCCCCAGGCGCCCAGTGTCGGGCTTTCCCAGTCGTCTTCGACGAAGCGGATGTCGTGCAGCAGCGGGTCAACGCCGATCGCCGCCAGCGAGCCGAGATAGAGTTCCTGCAGGTTCGGCGGGTTCGGCTTCAGGATCACCTGATACTGATAATAATGCTGCAGCCGGTTCGGGTTCTCGCCATAGCGGCCATCCTTGGGACGGCGCGAGGGCTGGACATAGGCGGCGTTCCAGCGCCGGGGGCCAAGCGCGCGCAGCGTCGTTGCCGGATGAAACGTGCCAGCGCCCACTTCCATGTCGTAAGGCTGGAGGATGACGCAACCATAGGCGGCCCAGTAGTTGTGCAGGGTCAGGATCAGCCCCTGGAACGAACGGCTGGGGTGCATGTGGGCGGGGATTTCAATGGTCACGGTGGCCTCGACAGCAACGGCTAGAGCCTGTTCCATCCCGACGCAATCGGGACGGGCTCTATCTATTTGTTCGAGCATGATCTTTCCCAAAAACCGGTACCCACTTTTTGGGATCATGCTCTTGCCGGCCCGTCCTAGAGACATGGCGGCGAAGCGTCAAGCAAGGCGTTTCGGATGCAGGCCGGCGTGAGTGTACCGCATGATAGTGAAGGTTTTGCAGGGGACTGGCCCATTGCCGGCTCGGAGAGCCTGAGGTCTGTTCGATCCCTCACAACAGCGACACAGGTTCAGCCATGCCCAGTTCCATCATCGTCCGCCCCGTCACACGGCGGGATTTCGACCGATGGCTGCCGCTGTGGGATGGCTACAATGCCTTTTATGGCCGCTCGGCCGAGACGGCGCTGGCAAGCGAGATCACGGCGATGACATGGTCGCGCTTCTTCGATGCCTATGAGCCGGTCCATGCCCTGGTTGCCGAAAGCGACGGACGGCTTCTCGGCCTCGTGCACTATCTCCTCCACCGCAGCACGACGGCGATCGCGCCGAACTGTTATCTGCAAGACCTTTTCACCTCGAAAGCCTCGCGTGGAAAGGGCATCGGCCGCGCCCTGATCGAAGGCGTCTATGAGCGCGCCCAAGCCGCCGGTTCGGGCCGGGTATACTGGCTTACGCAAGAAACCAACAACACGGCAATGAAGCTCTATGACAAGGTCGGCGAACGGTCCGGCTTTGTTGTCTATCGCAAGCTGTTCTGAGACAGCAGCGTATCGACACCTTTCCAGACGAAAACGGGGCCCTGAAAAGAGCCCCGTCCGCATTCAAAAGACGATCTCAGCCCTTCGGGGCGGGCACCGGCTCGGGCTTGACCTTCGGGGTTTCCTGCGCCGTGTTGGACTCGATCGGCGGCAAGCCCTTCATCAATTTCTGCTGCAGGGCGGCCAGCACATCGGGATCGGGCTTCAGGGCGCGGGCCTGGTTCCACTGGAAGGTGGCCTCCAGCTTGCGGCCGACGCGCCAGTAGGCGTCACCGAGATGGTCGTTCAGCACCGGATCTTCCGGTTTCAGCGATACGGCGCGCTCCATCTCGCGCACCGCGTCATCGAACCTGCCGAGCCGGAAATAAGCCCAGCCCAGCGAATCCACGATATAACCGTCGCTCGGCCTGAGATCGACGGCCTTCTGGATCATCGCCAGGCCTTCCTTCAGGTTCGTATTCATGTCGACCCAGGAATAGCCGAGATAGTTGAGCACCTGCGGCTGATCCGGCTGCAACTCCAGCGCCTTGCGGAAATTCGGCTCGGCCTTCGGCCATTCCTTCAGGCGCTCATAGGCGATGCCGCGCTGGTAGAAGATGTTCCAGTTGGCCGCCGTCGGCGTCTTCAGCACCTCGACAGCCTTGTCGTAGAGATTGGCGGCCGAGCGGAAATCATCCTTCGAGGAATAGACCCCGCCAAGCGCCAGATAGGCGCGCATGTCGGTGGGATGGGCATCGACGAATGCCTTGAGATGCGTGATCGCCTCGTCATGGCGGCCGAGATCGGCAAGGTTGAGGCCGAGTTGCAGGTCCGAAAGCTCCTTCAGCGGCGAAGAATCGGGGATCCGCCGATAAAGCGCGATGGCGCCCTCGCCGTCCTTCAATTGCTCGGCGACCGCGGCAAGCTGCACAAGCGCCGCATCGCTGTCGGGCTTCAAGGCGAGAGCATATTGCAGGTAGAGACGAACGAACGGCTCGCCGCCGCCACGATTGAGCGCGGTGGCGAGATCGAGCAGGATCTCGGAGGCACCGTCGGACGGGCCGGAAACGAAGGGCGCAATCTTGTCGCCCTTGGCAATCCTGTCACGCAAGGCGACGATTTCCAGCTTGCCCGGCGAAAACGCCTCGGCCTGGTTGAGCACCGAGATCGCCTTGGCCTTGTCGCCCTTGCGGGCCAGGAACGAGGCATAGGCCTGCGCATTGCGCATCCAGGTTTCGGGAGCCGCACCGCCGGCGGCGGTATCCTGCAACGTCGCGGTATAGATCGCCTCGGCCTTTTCGGGCATGTTGGAGGCGTCGGCGATCAGTGCGCGGTGGAAGGACTTGAACAGGCCGAACCAGTCCGGTCCCTGCAGCTTGTCGATCGATGCCATCGCGTCGGCGGTCTCACCGGCGCCTTGCTGCGCCCAACCGGACATAACGCCTGAAATCAGCCGGTCCAGATCGGATTCCAGCGATAGCTTGAGCCAGTACTGCGCTTTGGTGAAATCCTTCTTGTGGAAGGAATCGACGGCCAGCGCCAGGCGCGAGAAGCGCTCGACATCGGGCACTTCCTTGAGCTTGTCGGCATAGACCAGGGATTCGTCGAAGCGTCCTTGCGCGACCAGCGACAGCATCAGGCTTTGCTGCAGGCCGGTGTCGCCCGGGTTAAAGGCCAGAGCCTGCTTGTAGTAGGCGATGGCGCTATCGAGGTCGTTGTCGCCTTCGGCGATCCTGGCAGCCAGATAGGCGCCGGAGAACGACGAGATCTTGACCGGTTCAGTGGATTGCTTGGCATAGGCCGGCAAAGCCGAAATCGCCATGCCGGTCACAATTGCCAGCCTTGTCAGCCAGCGCGCACGTCCTTGCTGCATCATATCCCTTTCAGCCAGGCGCCATCTCCGCGTCAGCGGGATCGACGTAGACTCGATCTTTCCAGGCAAAGCATGGCCTTTTTGGGGTCGCGCTTCAATCCACATGAAATTCACAATCGGGTCACCCGATTAACAAACCATGGCTAGAAGGGACAATCTTGCGCGTCAACGGGCCGCTGCAGCCGCGTATCGGGATAACCGCCGGCGGCGATGGTGCCGCACAGCCCGCTCCATTCGCAGCCGCCGCACGCCGTGCGCACGAGGCCGGTCGAAAATGCCTGCCGCATCCGTATCAGCATGGTGGCATCGAGATCGAGGCGGATGCCGGCATGGATTGACCGGGCCAGCAGTTCCTCCACGTCCTGCGCGGCCAGCTGGTCGCGTGCGGCCGCGCTGTCGCCCAGGCAGTGCGGTTCAGGCTCGTCAAGCAATGGAGCGCAGATATCGTCTGGACCGGAAACGAGGAGGATGTCCTCGCCCCAGTTCAGGCGCTCCGCGATCCCGTCGTAATTGGCGGTGAAGGCGGGGCTGTATCCCTTGCCTACATAGGTGAGCAGGCAAAGGAGGTGATGGGCGCGCAGCCTGATTGTCATGGCCTGATCGTCATGGCCCGATCTTCATGGCCCGATCTTCACGGATTGACCGGCTTCGCCTTGCCGCCGCGAAGCGCCATGAGCGTCGCCGCACCGAGCGCCGACTTCAACAACCCGCCGACGATGAACGGCAGGAAGCCGAAAGTGATGGCCTTCCCGGCACCGATCATGACGGCAAGCCAGGCCGTGCCGAGCGCAAGGCAGACAAGGTTGCCGAGCAGCATGGCGGCGAAGGCAAGCACCACCCTATTGCCGTTCCAGCCACGCTCGGCCAGCCAGCCGACCAGCGCGCCGGTGACCGGGAACGCGAAGAGATAGCCGCCGGTCGGCCCGACGAAATGCTGCAAACCGGCAGCGCCTCCGGCCAGGACGGGAAAGCCGGCCGCGCCTTCGACCAGCCATGCCGCTATGGTGAGCGCGCCAAGCCGCCAGCCATAGAGCGCGCCGATGAGCGTCACGGCGAAGGTCTGCATGGTCACGGGGACAGGCACCATCGGCACCTCGATGTAGGAGGACAGCGCCAGGAACAGCGTGCCGAGCACCACGGCGCCGGCCTGCCAGCCAAGGGAGCGGTCCTGGAGCCGGAGTGGGCTGAAGAATGGCTTACGGGACGTGAATGCGATGTCTGTCATGGGGATTCCTTCGACCGATGGAAATTATAGATAATTTCGACTTTTGATCTATTGTCGAATCCACATTTCTCCGGAGATAGCAAGCCTCTCCACGGCAAAGACTGTCTGAAGCACGTCACGACGCGCTTCAGGTCCTTGTTTTATGGATGTCGCTCGGCCAAAAACCGAGGCCCCTTGCGGGCGACATGCATCAACCCACGATCGCGAAAGCTTCGCGCGTCGCTCCCGAGGCCGTCCTGACCGGCTTGCGGCCAATCCATTGGACATGCCGCCCCAGCGTCGCAGCGGCCGATTCGGTGTTTCCCTGCCGCAAGGCGGTCAGTATTGCCCGGTGGTCCTGGTCGGTGCGCGTCTCCCACTCCGATCGCCATGCCGCGAACAGGAAGCGGGCGCTCGCGGCGTGCAGGTCGTCGATGGTGGCGAGCAGCCGCGGCATGGCGCATGGCGCCAGGATCAGCCGATGAAAGGCGCGGTTGGCTTCCTCCCATGACCTGACGTCGCGGGATTTGTCACCGGCCTTGGTGGCTTCCTCGGCGAGATCGAGAATGGCCGACGTCAGATGCGGCGCGGCATGGCGCAGCGCCAGCACTTCGAGTGCTGCCCGCATTTCAGCGACCTCCTTGACCTCGCCGAGATCAAAGGCGGCGACGCGCACCCCGCGGCGCGGCTCGCTGACGGCGAGCCCCTGCGCCTCCAGGCGGCGAAAGGCCTCGCGTACCGGAACATGGCTGGTGTGGAATTCCTCGGCGACATGATCCTGGCGCAGCCGGGCACCAGGCTCGATCGCGCCCGAGATGATGCGGTCCGCGAGCGCCTTGCTGATGCGCACCGCTATGGTGTCGTCCGTGCCCTTTGCCATGTTTTATAGATAATTTGCGACATGGCAGCTTGTCGAGACGGCGAGACCGTTGTTGCCGACATTCTCCCAACACAATGCCGGGGAAACTCCGGAGAAACGCCGCTCAGTTCACCCGGCTGATGCAGAAATCGATGACGTCGATCAGCGCCGATTTCTGCGGCGTCTCTTCCAGCGGCGCCAGCGCGTCGCGGGCGATCTCGCCGAAATGGCGGGCGCGCCCGATCGTATCGGCGATGGCGCCGTGTCGGGTCATCAGGCCGATCGCCTTTTCCAGGCCGGCGTCATCGACGACATTGTCCTCGATGGCGCGTTTCCAGAAGGTGCGCTCGGCCTTGGTGCCGCGCCGGTAGGCGAGAATGACCGGCAAGGTCACCTTGCCCTCGCGGAAATCGTCGCCGACATTCTTGCCCAGGTCCTTGCTGGTGCCGCCATAGTCCAGCGCGTCGTCGATGAGCTGGAAGGCGAGCCCGAGATTCATGCCGTAGGAGCGAAGTGCGGCGCGATCATTGCGGGTCGCCAGGGCAATGACCGGTCCAACCTCGGCAGCGGCCGAAAACAGCGCGGCGGTCTTGGCCTTGATCACGGCGAAGTGCTCGTCCTCGGTCGTCTCTAGATTCTTGGCCGCCGCCAACTGCATGACCTCGCCCTCGGCTATGATCGAGGCGGCGCTCGACAGGATGTCGAGCGCTTCGAGCGAGCCGACATCGACCATCATGCGGAAGGCCTGGCCGAGCAGGAAGTCGCCGACCAGAACGCTCGCCTGGTTACCCCAGATCATGCGGGCGGTCTTCTTGCCGCGCCGCATGCCGCTCTCGTCGACGACGTCGTCGTGCAGAAGCGTGGCCGTGTGCATGAACTCGACCGAGGTGGCGAGCTTGACGTGGCCTTCGCCGGCATAGCCGAACATCTGCGCGGCGGCCAGCGTCAGCATCGGCCGCAGCCGCTTGCCGCCGGACGAGATCAGGTGGTTGGCGACCTCCGGGATCATCTCGACGTCGGAGCCGGCCTTGGACAGGATCAATTCGTTGACGCGCCCCATATCGCCCGCCGTTAGATCGATCAGATCCTTGATGGAGGCGGGTTCCCGCTTCCCATTTTCCATGTTGAGAACGACACCCACGACAACTCTCCCGCCTTGGTATAACGCGTGCGACGGCACCCTTGGTTCCAGTGTGACTCTAGGGCGGCGGACATGGCCACGGCAAGTGGCGAATTGGCGCGGCGGCGATGACAGCGTGTCAACCGGTACCGCAGGGCGCGAGGCTCTGCCGAGGATGCGAGGTTGGACAGCAAGCGGTCGATAGGGTGGGGCCGCGACCATGCCGTCGCTCAGAGGTAAGTCAGGGTGCTGGAAATGCCGGGAATCCACGTCCCCGTTTACATCAGCGCCGCAAACTGAGAGTTTCACCCGATGATAGAGCTCATCCGCACCAACGACGCCGTCATCATCTCCTTTGTCGAATCGCTGATGCGCGATGCCGGCATCGGCTGCTTCGTCGCCGACCAGAACATGAGCGTGCTGGACGGTTCTCTGGGCATCCTGCCGCGGCGCGTCATGGTCGACGCCGAGCAGGCCGACGCCGCGCGGCGCATCCTGAGGGACGCCGGCATCGCCAACGAGATTCGCGGAAAATAGATGTCGGCCGCGCCAGCCGCCCTCGCCCCGGACACACCGGCCCATACGGTCGACGCCTTCCATCGCGGCCGGTTCTGGCTCGTGCAGCCCAAGCATGGCGGCCACCGCGCCGGCATGGATGCGATGATGCTGGCGGCCTCCGTGCCGTCCGCCTTTGGCGGACGCCTCGCCGATTTCGGCGCCGGCGCCGGAGCCGCCGGCCTCGCGGTGCTGTCGCGCTGCCCGGGTGCGGCGGCGGCCGTGCTTGTCGAACGTGCGCCGGAAATGGCGGCATTCGCCTCAGCCACGCTTGCCCATCCCGGCAATGCGCATCTCAGCGATCGCGCAGCCGTGCTTGTCGCCGATGTCACGGTGTCGGGCCGCGCCCGGGCCGCCGCCGGCCTCGCCGACAATGATTTCGACTTCGTCATAATGAACCCGCCCTTCAACGCCGCACGGGACCGCGCCACGCCAGAGCGCCTGCGGAAGGAAGCCCATGTCATGGAAGACGGCTTGTTCGAAAGCTGGATCCGCAGCGCGGCGGCGGTGGTCAGGCCGCGCGGCGGGCTTGCCGTCATCGCGCGACCCGAACAGCTCGGCGCCATTCTCGATGCGATCGCCGGCCGTTTCGGCGACGCCGAGATGCTGGCCGTGCACCCTCGCCCCGACGCGACTGCGATCCGCATCGTCGTGCGCGCATCGCTTGGCGCGCGCGGAAAACTCGCCATCCGCCCGCCGCTGATGCTTCACGCGCAGTCGGGCAACGGCCCTGACGAGCGCAGCGAAATGATCACCAATGGTCTCGCCTCGCTGTTTGGAGATTGAGCTATTCCTGGCCGCCACATTGCCGTTGGCCGGGAAATCCCTACATGCCTGCAACCATCGACCGGAGACCGTCCTCTCGTGAAACGTCTTTTCAACCGACTGCTGCCGAAATCCTGGCGCTCCACCGTCGTCACCATTCCGGTCATCCGGCTGCATGGCACCATCATGGCCGGTGGCGGTCCGTTCCGGCCGAGCCTGTCGCTGGCCTCCACCGCTGGCCTCATCGAGAAGGCCTTTTCGTTCGACGCGCCGGCAGTCGCCATCTCGATCAATTCGCCCGGCGGCTCGCCAGTGCAGTCGCGGCTGATCTTCAAGCGCATTCGCGACCTGGCGAACGAAAAGAACAAGAAGGTGCTGGTCTTCGTCGAGGACGTCGCGGCCTCGGGCGGCTATATGATCGCGGTCGCCGGCGACGAGATCTTCGCCGATCCGTCCTCCATCGTCGGCTCCATCGGGGTCGTCTCGGCCTCGTTCGGCTTTCCGGAGCTGATGAAGAAGATCGGCGTCGAGCGCCGTGTCTACACCGCCGGCCAGAACAAGGCGGTGCTCGATCCGTTCAAGCCCGAGAAGAAGGAAGACGTCGAGCGGCTGAAGGCACTGCAACTCGAGGTGCACGGCACGTTCATCGATCTCGTCAAGGAGCGGCGCGGTACCAGGCTGAAGGACGATCCGGACCTGTTCACCGGCCTGTTCTGGACCGGCAAAAGGGGTCTTGAGCTTGGCCTCGTCGACGCGCTCGGCGACATGCGCACGGTGCTGAAGACCCGGTTCGGGACGAAGACGCAACTCAGACTGGTGTCGGCGCCGCATGGTTTCCTCGGCCGCTTCGGCCTGTTCGGCTCAAGCAAGGGCTTTTCGGCGCCTGACATCGCCGCCGCGGCCGCCAGCGGCGTCATCGATGCGGCGGAAGAGCGCGCATTGTGGGCTCGCTTCGGGCTTTGAAAAGCCGGTAAAACCGTCTAGCATGAAGGCTTGAAGTCTAATGCATTGTTGTCTTCCCGAAACCGAACACACTTTTGGACAACATGCATAACCGACCCGACCGGTCGCATTCGCCGGCCCAGCGTGGGAGGAGTTTTGACATGCCGCAGATCATTTTCTTCACCGTCGTTGCCGTCGCCGCCTATTTCGGCTACCGCACTTTCGTCAGGGAAGCCGAACGCGTGACGGCCAAGGTGCGGCGCACCGAAAAGCAGGCGGCCAACGGCGCGATGGGAACGCTGGTCAAGGATCCGAAGACCGGCGAATACCGGCTGGCCAAGGACTGAACATCATCCCCCATACGACTGACGCCGTGGACACCGACATCGGTTCGCGCACCTGGCATGCGCATGCCAAAATCAATCTGGCGCTGCATATCACCGGCAGGCGCCCCGACGGTTATCACCTGATAGAAAGCCTGGCAGTGTTCACGCGTTTTGGCGACCGGGTCGAGATCGCGCTCGCCGACAGCGACGATTTCATCGTGTCCGGCCGTTATGCGCCGGCAGTTCCCCTGGACGACAGCAACCTCGTACTCAAGGCGCGCGATGCCTTGCGGAAATCGGCTGCATCCGAAAGAACTCCGCCCGTCGTCATCAGGCTCGAGAAAAACCTGCCGGTCGCCTCCGGCGTCGGCGGCGGATCGAGCGACGCGGCGGCGGCCCTGCGCGGGCTGGCACGGACATGGAGCCTGGACATCGATGGCGCCGAACTGGCGCGGATCGGCCTCTCGCTTGGCGCCGACATACCGATGTGCCTGGCGGCAAAGCCGCTGGTGGCGCGCGGCATTGGTGACGAACTGTCGATGGTGCCGGACTTTTCAGCGCTGGGACTGGTGCTGGTCAATCCTGGAGTGCCGCTCCCGACGGCGGACGTCTTCGCGGCGCTTTCCCATCGCGACAACGAGCCATTGCCGCCGTTGCCGCGCAGCATCGATTTTCACAGCCTGCGCAATTGGCTGGAGGTCACCCGCAACGATCTCGAGCCGGCGGCCGTTGCCATGCAGCCCGCCATAGGCAGGGCGCTTTCATGGCTGAACAAGGCCGGATCAGGATTTTCGCGCATGTCCGGATCGGGCGCGACATGTTTCGGCCTGTTCGAGACCGGCAATGTCGCCAAGCGCGCGGCCGCCGAGATCCGAAGCCGCCAGCCCGACTGGTTCGTCGCGGCAACGCGCAGCATGACATCGGAGGCTGAGTGAGATGGCCACGACTGACGAGGGCCGTTCTTTCATTCCCGTGCGCATCGCGGTGCTGACCGTTTCGGACACGCGCGGCCTCGCCGACGACAAATCCGGCCAGACGCTGGCAGACCGCATCACCGAGGCCGGCCACATCCTGGCCGCCCGCGATATCGTTACCGACGACCGTGACAAAATCCGTGACAAGGTGCTTGGCTGGTCGAAGGACACGGGGATCGACGTCGTCATCACCACCGGCGGCACCGGCTTCACCGGCCGAGACGTGACGCCGGAGGCGCTGGAGCCGATCTTCGAAAAGCGTATGGACGGCTTTTCGGAAGTGTTCCACCGCATCTCCTACGACAAGATCGGCACCTCGACGATCCAGAGCCGGGCGACCGGCGGCGTCGTCAACGCCACCTTCGTCTTCGTGCTGCCGGGCTCGCCCGGCGCCTGCAAGGACGCCTGGGACGGCATCCTCAAGGCGCAACTCGACTATCGGCACATGCCCTGCAACTTCGTCGAGATCATGCCGCGCCTGGACGAGCATCTGCGGCGCGGAAAAGCCGCTCCATGAAAACCAAAGGCTGAATGGCTTTCCAAGCGCCATTTCCAAAAACGGAACGGCAGCGGCGCCTCCGCTAACCCGCGTCACATTTTCTGCAATGCGAAACAGCCGTTGCAAAATATCACTTCGAAGAGCGGTGTTCCTGCTTGGCCGGGGCGACCCAGATCTCGGCGTCGAGTTTCTTTGTCGCCAGGCCGCGCGCAAGAGCCGCGGCGCTGCCGGCGTTCTTCGACAGGGACGCGGCCTGACGCTTGCTGATCACCAGCCCTTCGGCGAGCGCCCGGTTTCCCGAAAAGACGCGGGCCAGGAACGGCGCGCGGCTGCCCCGCGCGCGTGAGAAGCGCGCCGCCATGGTTTGCCTGGCCGTGTGGACGACGACCGCCTCGATCCAGCCCTCCACCAGCCGTGAGCCCGGTTCCAGCAGCAACAGCCAATCACCCTTGGCCTGCCGGATGCCGGCGGCGATGCCGCCGCTCGCCACATACTGGCAACCGGCGTGCTCGGCGACATAATGCGTCTGGTCGGTGGAACCTGTGTCGCAGACGACGACCTCGCGCACCACGCCCTCGACCGCCCCGCCAATCAACGAGCCGAGCGTGCGGGCAAGAGCCTCCTCGTCATTGCGGGTTTCGATGAGAACACTGAGCATGTCAGCCGAATAGCGGAAACCCGCGCACAGCGCCAGTTTTGCAACGCAACATAGAAAGTTCTTGCTTTGTTCTCATAGGCGAAATAGGAATAATTTCATGAGCAGAGCGATTCGACACAACATGGACACTCCTTGGGAGCGGGCAAAGATGGAACCGATCATGCGTGCCGACATTGCCGCCTTTGGGGCAGGAAGAGCCGAGATGGCCAATGCGATGATCGAGCAGAGCGGCATGCGCATCCGTCCGGACCGCAACCGCGGCCGGTCGGCGGGCATCAATCCGTCCGGCCGGTTCGAACCTGTCAGCCGGCATGTTTTCGATGATGGCTGGAGTTCCCTGGAGGAACTGCCCCCGTTCAAGACCGAGGTGCAGGTGGAAAAACCGCGCACCATCATCACCCGCAATGAATCGCCCGATATCTCCTTCGACCGGTCAATCAACCCTTATCGCGGCTGCGAGCATGGCTGCGTCTATTGCTTCGCGCGACCGACACACGCGTTCATGGGCCTGTCGCCTGGCCTGGATTTCGAATCCAAGCTGTTCGCCAAGCCGGATGCGGCACGCTTGCTCGACAAGGAACTGTCTAAGGATGGCTACCAGCCGCGCACCATCGCCATCGGCACCAACACCGACCCCTACCAGCCGATCGAGAAGCAGTACCGGATCATGCGCGAGATCCTCGAAGTGCTGGAAGCGCGCGGCCATCCGGTCGGCATCGTCACCAAGTCCGCTCTGGTGACGCGCGACATCGATATCTTGTCGCGCATGGCCGAACGTGGGCTCGCCAAGGTGGCGCTGTCGGTGACGACAATGGATCGCATGCTGGCCAGGACCATGGAGCCGCGGGCGTCAACGCCGTCCAAGCGGCTAGAAGCGATCAGGCAGCTTTCGGATGCCGGCATTCCAACTTCGGTGATGGTGGCGCCGATCATCCCCGGTCTTACCGACCAGGAAATGGAACGGATCCTCGATTCGGCGCGTGCCGCCGGCGCGCGCGAGGCGGGCTATGTCGTGCTGCGCCTGCCGCTGGAAGTCAGCCCGATCTTCAAGGACTGGCTGCTGCGCCACTATCCCGACCGCTATCGCCACGTGATGTCGCTGATCCGCTCGATGCGTGACGGCAAGGACTATGATTCGGAATGGGGCAAGCGCATGAAGGGCGCCGGACCCTATGCCTGGCAGATCGGCCGCCGCTTCGAGATCACCGCCAAACGACTCGGACTCAACGCCGAACGGCGCACCCTGCGGACCGACCAATTCGTCGCTGCCGGAAAGGACCAGGAGCAGTTGATGCTGCTCTGAAGATCCCAAAGCGCTGCGGCAGTTTCATTGCTGCCAAGCAAAAAATCCCGTCCGGCCTGCCCCGGCCTGCAGACGGTGCCCTCCCGGTCCGGCGCCCCACCCGACCCGGAGGGACTTGCGGAGAATCGGAGCCGATGCGAACCTCGCCGCAACATGGCTCGCGCGCGTTCCGATTCTCCGCTTCTCTTCGAAATCGTCGAGAAGCCCGATTTCTCCTTCGAGACGAAGGCGATGGCCGACGGCCTGTGGCCGGTCGCGGGGATGGATGAGGCCGGCCGTGGCCCGCTGGCCGGGCCGGTCGTCGCCGCCGCGGTGGTGCTCGATCCCGTCAATATCCCCGAAGGGCTAGATGATTCCAAACGGCTGAGCCATTTGCAGCGCGAAGCGCTTTTCCTGCGTATCATCGGTTCGGCGCTTGGGGTTTCGATGGCGTCGATCAGCGCTGAAGGCATCGACAACAGCAACATCCTCAAGGCGAGCCTGGAAGCGATGCGCCGTGCCCTGGTCGGCCTGCCGGTAAAACCCAAGCTCGCGCTCGCCGACGGACGCGACGTGCCGCCGGGACTGCCGTGCGACGGGCGCGCGCTGATCAAGGGCGATCAGCGCTCGCAGTCGATCGCGGCCGCTTCCATCGTTGCCAAGGTGATGCGCGACCGCATGATGTGCGGCTGCGGCCACCACCACGAACGATACGGGTTCGAGGTCCATATGGGCTACGCCACGGCCCGGCATCGCACGGCGATCGAGGCGCATGGCCCGGTCGCGCGACTTCACCGCGTATCGTTCGCGCCATTCAGGCTGGGCGGTGCCGAGGTCATTGAAGAAGAGGTCCTCGCTGGGTTGGATTAAACACTTAGTCCGCTATCGGTCACTTCCCGCATAACGCACAGCCGAATGGCTGCTTCTGGTTTCGCTTAGCCAATAACGGGATCGACCGGCGCTGACCGGCAGGGGTCGCGATTTCATAGGATGTACCGCCAAGGCTTAGGCTTAGCGCCGACCTTGTCACAGCAGCAACGGCCCAAGACAACTCGGCCGCTGTCCAGTGATTTCCCACCAGCTTTCAGGTGTGCACCGTCCCCATCGCGCGATTCTCACCCTTGGGAGCGTTGAATAGGAGGGTGACCAGGAGAACCGCAGCGCCGTTTGCCCAGTAGTAGAAGGCGTCCAGACCCTGGAGGCCGAGCGCGAAGGGCACTGCGACGAAGACAATTCCGACGAGACGGTCAACCGCCAAATGCAGCCAATATGGCAGCACACGGAACACACCGGTCCTGTGATCGGTGAACAGGGTCAGGATGAACGCGGCCACGCCGGCTGCGACCGACACCCAGAGCGCCGGCTGATTGCCGCGGCCAAGTCCGAGCAGGAACGGCGTGGCCGCCAGGCTCAGCGCAACGGGATAGTCGAGGAAGGCATGAACGGTCTTTGTGACGAAACGAAAATTCATGACACTCTCCGATTGCGTTTGAAGGTTTTGGGGCAAACGGGCGCGGCGCCGGACCGGTTGTGCGCCGCGCCCATCGGGTCAGGCGGCAGAGCGCAGTTCGACGTCGACCTTGGGGAAATCGATCTCCGTCAACGCGACGTTGTTGGTGTAGTTGGTCAACACATTGATGGCGACATTTGCGACGATCTCGACGATGTGCGCATCGCCGAGACCGGCCGAACGCGCTGCGACAAGATCCCCATCCAGGACCTGCCCCCGCACGTCGATGAGACGACGCGCCAATGAGACAACGGCCGTGTCCAGCGCGGTTTCAGCGCTGCCCTCGCGGGCTTTGCGAATACCTTCCGGGGACAAGCCTGCGCCCTTGCCCATCAGCGTATGGGCTGAGAGACAATAAGAGCATTCATTCGCCTGCCCGACAGCGAGCGAAATGATCTCGCGTTGCTTCGCCGTGAGCACACCCTTGCCAAGGGCATCGGACAAAGCGAGGTAGCCGTTCAGCACGGCGGGCGATTGGGCGAAGGTGGAAAAAAGATTCGGCACCATGCCGATTTTGGCTTTGACTCCCGCCAGCGTGGTCTGGACGGCAGCGTCGGCATGGGCAGTGTCGATAGGAGCGATACGGGGCATGTCAGAGTTCCTTGTGTTGATTGCACGCCACTCCTATATGCAGCACTCCAGGTACTCTTCGGTGCCAATAACTTTGCTGATCGTTCCAATGGACCCGTTGGCCGCCCTCTTTACCCATGTCACGCCAACCGCTCAGACGTTCTTCACCGGGACGCTCTGCCAAGCGCTGCAATTCACTGGTGTGGGTCATCTGCACATGCTCAAGGCTGGCGAGCTCAGGGTCAGCCGAAGCGGAGAGGCCGATCTCGAATTCCTTGAGCCAACCCTGCTGTTTTTTCCGCGTGGGCGGACCCATGACTTCGCGGTTGATTCCATGCGCGGGGCCGACCTCGTCTGCGCAACCGTCGAACTCGGGGGTGCGGAGGGCAATCCCATTGCACTTGGCCTGCCAGACTGCGTGGTCCTGCCGCTCGCAGAGCATCCGGCGCTGCGGCCGGTTTGTGACCTGCTGGTCGGCGAAGCGTTCGCGGAAGGCGGTGGCCGCCAGACGGCGCTCGACCGGCTCTTCGAGTATCTCCTGATCCTGATCGTGCGACACGTCATCGAATGCGGCGTTGTCTCAACCGGCGTTCTCGCCGGGCTCGCCGACCCACGTCTCGTCAAAGCGCTGACGGCCATACACGAAGCGCCGAAGAAGCACTGGAAGCTCGAGGAGCTCGCCGAAGTCGCAGGCATGTCACGCACGCGTTTCGCCGAGCATTTTCGGAAGCTGATCGGTCGGCCACCGATTGAATACCTGACGGTCTGGCGCATCACGATCGCGCGCCAGCTTCTTGGTAAGGGCAAACCTGTCAAGACCGTCGCAGCACAGGTCGGCTACGACAGCGCGGCCGCCTTCTCGCGGGTGTTCAGCCGAGTCACCGGGCACCCGCCGCGCGATATTAGCCAACCACAGTAGGACGCTCGCCGAAACCTTCGAAGGCGGCGACTCCATTGCCTCCTCGCAGTCGATCTCGCGGTCGGAACGGGGGAGATTATCCGCGCACAACAAAAAAGCCGCCAGGTTGCCCGGGCGGCTTCATGTCTGCGGTTCAAGAACCGCTCAGTTCAGCTTGGCCTTCACATCCGCGAGCGAAGCCTTGAACAGGTCGGCCCCGGCCTTGACGTCGACCTTGGCGGCGAGCAGCGCGCGGGCGGCCTCGACGGCGATGTCGACGGCGCTGGCACGCACTTCGCCGATCGCCTCACGCTCGGCCTGACCGATCTTCTGTTCGGCCAGCGCGGTGCGCCGGGCGACATAGTCCTCGGTCTTCTTGTGCGCCTCGGCGGCGAGCAGTTCGGCTTCGCGCTTGGCGGCCGCGACGATGGCGGCAGCCTCCTGCTCTGCTTCCTTGCGCTTCTTCTGGTACTGGCCGAGCAATTGCTGGGCCTCGTCACGCAGCTTGCGTGCCTCGTCGAGCTCGCTGCTGATCCTGGCGGCGCGCGCATCAAGGGCCTTGGCGATCAGCCCGGGCACCTTGATGTAGATGGCAATGGCCACGAAAATGACGAGGGCAATCGTGGCCCAAAGCGTTGCGAGAGATGTAGCGTCCATGATGCGCTCCTCACCGGGCCACGGATTTGACCGCGGCCGCGATCTCGGCCTTGCTGGCCTTGCCGCCGACAAGTGCCTCGACAATTGCCGAAGCGGTATCCTCGGCAATGGTGCCGACTTCCTTCATGGCGTTGGCCTTGATGGAAGAAATGCGCGCCTCGGCCTCGCCAAGCTTCGCATCGAGGGCGGCCTCGATCTTCTTGCGAGCGGTCTCGGCTTCCGCCTTGGCCGCATCGTTGGCCTGCTGACCGATCGAGTTGGCGTTCTTCTTGGCTTCCGCCAGTTCCTGCTCGTAAGCAGCGACGGCAGCGTCGGCCTCGCCCTTCAACCTGGCCGCATGGTCGAGATCCTGACTGATGCGGTCATTGCGGACGTCGATGATGCCGCCGACACGCGGCATCACCACCCTCTTCAGGAAGAGGTAGAACAGCCCGAACGTGATCGCCAGCCACAGAAGCTGCGACGGGAACGTCGCAGGATCGAATGGCGGGAACGCGCCGTGTGCTTCCGCAGGCACGCCGGTACCGGAATGCGTGTCGCCTTCCGTGGTGGCAGGCGCGGACTCTTGCGCAAAGGCAGATGTCACGAACATGGACTATCCCCGAAATTCAAGCCCCGAACGCCGTGGCGTTGGGCCAGATGGCGCAAGGCTTACTTGAACAGGGCCAGAAGCGCGATGAGAAGGGAGAAAATGCCCAGAGCTTCGGTCACGGCAAAACCGAAGATCAGACGGCCGAACTGGCCATCGGCTGCCGACGGATTGCGCAGCGCGCCCGAGAGATAGCTGCCGAAGATGTTGCCCAGGCCAATACCCGCGCCACCCATGCCCAAGCAAGCGATGCCGGCGCCGATGTACTTTGCTGCTTCCACGTCCATTTGTTCAACTCCTTTGGATCTAAAATTCCGTTGCGATTCCATCCGGCAGCCATGCCGGAAACTCGAATTAGTGCGAAGGATGCAGGGCGTCGTTCAGATACATGCAGGTCAGCACCGCAAAGACATAGGCCTGCAAGAGCGCCACGAGCAGCTCCAGCGCCGTCAACGCCACTGCCATGGCCAGCGGCAAGATCGAACCCGCAACGCCAAGCGCACCCAGCGCGCTCAGGCTGACGACAAATCCCGAAAACACCTTCAGCGTGATGTGACCTGCGAGCATGTTCGCGAACAGACGAACCGAGAGGCTGACCGGGCGCGATACGAAGGAAATCACCTCGATCGGAACAACAAGCACCATCATCACGAGGGGCACGCCCTTCGGCACGAACAGCTTCAGGAAGCCAAGGCCATGCTTCATGAAGCCGTAGACGATGACGGTGCCAATCACCAGGATGGCCAGGCCGAAGGTCACGATGATATGGCTGGTAACGGTGAAGAAATAGGGGAACAGGCCGAGCAGATTGGCGACCAGCACGAACATGAACAGCGAGAACACGAACGGGAAGAACTTCATGCCCTGCGTGCCGGCGGCATCGCGCAACATGTTGCCGACGAATTCATAGGCCATTTCGGAGACCGACTGCAGCCGGCCGGGAACCAGGCTCCTGCTCGACGTCGTCAGGAACAAGAACGCCGCCGCCACGAACACGGTCGCGACCATGAACAGCGCCGAATTGGTGAAGGACAGGTCGTAGCCGCCGATATTAATCGGAATCAGCTTGATGATATGGAACTGGTGGATCGGATCGACCTTGTCAGCTGCCACGTTCTAACCCCGTCAATGCCGCGTACGGCCAAATTACCATTGCCGCGAGAGCGGCTATTTGCTGTCGTCCCGGTCAGAGCGCGATTTGTCGCCCTGTCCGAATTCCGCCACAACGCCCGCTGAACGCATGACATTGAGCACGCCGGCGCCAAAACCCAGCAGCAAGAAAACGATCAGACCCCACGGCGATGTCCCCGCCATACGGTCGATGATCCAGCCGATGCCGGCGCCCACCACCACGCCAGCGATAAATTCACTGGAGAGTTTGACCGCCTGGCCATAACCGGCCGCACTGCCCGCTTTCGCGTCGTCTTTCCCCTCGCGCCGGTTCGGCAGCCTTGTCGCAAGCGATGCTTCAAGTTCACGCCGACGTCGCTCAAGATCGTCATCGCGGATGCCGGCTTCATGCTGCTTGCCGCGGCCGGTTTCTCCGGTTCCGTCTGGCCCGCTTTTATCGGCCATCGTAACCCCCCTGCCCGGTCAGACCGTCACCGTCCGTCCGCTTCTAAAGTCGCCGGCAACATAGTTAGAGGGTTTGCGCCCGTCAAGCCACGGGCGGAAGTTCATTGTCATGTATTTTAGGTAATAAAATCAATCTATTAGAGAGGTGCGACATCGTGCCCGCCACGAGGATGGGGATGCGTTGCACGAATCCCCCCTGCAATGGCTCCCCAATCAGCCGCACAAGCGCATGAAAAGATCGGCGATCTGCCGGGGCCTCAGCTCCAGCCGCCGCCATGGGTGCGATAGAAGATATGCAGGCCGATCTTGGTCATCTTCTGCATCGTGTGCGCCCAGCCCGGATGGACGTACTGGGCGTAGTAATGCGTCGATGATCCGACCTCCGGGATGAAGATCTTGCCGGCGGTGGCGGCCATGGCGATGTCCTGCGCGGTCTTGTAGGCGACAGGATTGTCGATGCGCTTCTTCCTGCCGTCGCAGGCGAAGGAAAACTGGCAACGGTTGAACCAGCTGTCGTTCTGGTAGACGACGCCGCAGATCGAATTGGGATAGGCGGGGTTGCGGACGCGGTTGAGGATGACCTGGGCGACAGCGGCCTGACCGCGCACGGATTCGCCGCGCGCCTCGAAATAGATGCCATTGGCCAGGCATTTCTGCTCGGGCTTGGAGAAGACGCTGGCTGGAAGCGGGTTCTGGATCCACCAATGGTCACCCTTGGCCATCGGCGGAATGAAGCGGCCGCTGTTGGGCTGTTCGTCCTGAAGCAGGGCTTCGAAGGGCGAGGCCTTGGCGTAGTCCGGCGCGGATTGCGCATAGGCGGTCGCCAGCACATCCGGATGGGAGTTGTTGACCAGGGCGGCAAGCATGGCCGGCACGCCCGGATCCGGCTTCTTGTCCTCACGCGCATGGAATTCCGAGGCGATCTGGATTTCCTTGCCTTTGATCTGCGGCTTGGCGAACGCCATCTTCAGGCCGCTGTCCATGGTCGGCCGCATCAGGGAGGAGGTCCGCTGGAAGATCGACCCGGCGTTGAAGTTCTTCGGCGGTGCAACGGGAGACACCTGGACGATGCGGCCCTTCTTGTCGGCTCGCACGACGCGGTCCTCGTCTGGCGTCGCGCTTACCTTGCCGCCCTTGCCCCGGAACGAGACGGAGCCGACGCCGGGAAGGCGCACGCCGGAACCGGAGAGCGACGCGGTTTTATCAGAATCGACGAACGGCATCTCGGCGGCATGAACCGAGCCGGCAACGGATTTTTCGACATAGGAATTCCAGCGCGCGGTCGGTGCCTCAAGGCCGGACACCAGGCTCGTCACATCCTGGTAGGCGGCGACGGTCGGGAAGCCTATCCAGATGCCGAGACCGATGATGAGCGGGGATACGAAGCTGCGTTTCTCACCGGCGGCGGCAACAAGCCGCTTCAACATACGTCGATGCACGGAACTCTCTCCAGGAACGCTACTGACCCCACTGGAGAGCAAAATGATGCATTAACCTTGATGGGACGTTAACGGGATTGATCGGGTTTTCTCAGTCGGCTCAAGGTCGTGGTTTCGAAGTCGGGCGGTTTTGCGGCGGAGCACTCAGGTCGGACGCAGAAAGATCGGCGAGGCAATCAGCGCGCAAATTGCGGTCGGCTCGCAGACATATTGATGGAAGCGGCGCGACAGGCATTGCCGGAAAGCACGAGGGCCAGCGATGCCGGCCTGCGGGCCGTGGCCTGATCGGCGCCGAGGTTCAGCCGCGCTTCTTGGCCCGGCCGGCGAACGGATTGTCCGAGGTGCGCAGCGCCATGCGGATCGGCACGCCGGGCATGTCGAAGGCTTCGCGCAGGCTGTTGGAGAGATAGCGCACGTAGGATTGCGGCATCGCGTCCGGGCGCGAGCACTGGACCACGAAGCCCGGCGGCCGCGTCTTGGCCTGGGTGACATATTTGACCTTCAGCCGGCGCCCGGCAACGGCGGGCGGCGGATGATGCGCCAGGATGGCTTCCAGCCAGCGGTTGAGCCTGCCGGTCGAGACGCGGCTGTTCCAGACCTTGTGGGTCTTCAATACTGCGTCCATAAGCTTGTCGAGGCCGCGTCCAGTCTCGGCCGAAACCGGCACAGCCTGAATGCCGCGCACCTGCGGCAGCAGCCGCTCGGTCTTCTCGCGCAGTTCCGCCAGCAGCTCCTGCGGGTTGTCGATCAGGTCCCATTTGTTGAAGGCGATCACCGGCGCCCGGCCCTCGCGGATGATCAGGTCGGCGATCTGCAGATCCTGCTTCTCGAAGGGAATGGTGGCGTCGAGCACGATGATGACGATCTCGGCGAAACGGATGGCGCGCAAGCCATCCTGCACCGACATCACTTCCAGCTTTTCGTGAATCTTGGCCTTGCGGCGCATGCCTGCCGTATCGAACAGTTTTATCCGCCGCCCGCGCCAGTCCCAATCGACGGAGATGGAATCGCGGGTGATGCCGGCTTCCGGCCCGGTCAGCAGCCGCTCCTCGCCGATCAGCGCGTTGATCAGCGTCGACTTGCCGGCGTTCGGACGCCCGACGACGGCGATGCGCATCGGCTTGGTGTCGTCATAGGCAGGCGCATCCTCGGCGTCTGGATCGGCGATGTCCTCGCCGATCAGCACTTCGCTGGCGGCGACCTCTTCGTCATCCTCATCATCTTCGCCGAAGGCGCGCTCCTCGCCAAGTGCTGCGATCACCGCATCCCGGAGATCCGGCAGGCCCTGGCCGTGTTCGGCCGAGACCGGGATCGGCTCGCCGAGGCCGAGTTCCCAGGCCTCCAGCATGCCGCCCTGCGCGCCTTTCGCCTCGGCCTTGTTGGCGACCAGCACGACCGGCTTGCCGGATTTGCGCACGATCTCGGCAAAGGTCCTGTCGTCCGGCAGCAGGCCGGATTTGGCGTCGATGGTGAAGAAGATCAGGTCGGCCTCGCGGATGGCGATCTCGGTCTGCGCGCGCATGCGTCCGGGCAAGGTCGAGGCGCCGGCGTCCTCGAAACCGGCGGTGTCGATGACGTCGAAATGCAGGTCGTAAAGCTTGGCGGCATGGACACGGCGATCGCGTGTCACGCCCGGCGTGTCGTCGACAAGCGCCAGCTTCTTTCCGACCAGCCGATTGAAAAGAGTCGATTTGCCGACGTTAGGCCGGCCGATGATGGCTACCTTGAACGTCATCCGAAATCACGACGCGTTGCCCGAGCCGCGGATCAGCTCGGACATCAAGGTCGCCCGCTCGCGCGTGTTGCGCGGGGCGCCGTCATCGGCGGCGATCTGGTCGAACAGCTTCAACGCATCCTGGGTCTTGCCTTCCTTCCAGGCGGCAAGGCCGAGCGCCTCGCGCGCGGTATGACGCAGCGTGTTGGTGTCCGATGTCAGCGCCTCGACGCGGCTGGAGACATCGGCGAAAGAGCCGTGATCGACAAGCAGAAGTGCTGCCCTCAGCCGCGCCATGTCGCGAATGCCCTGGGGGATGGCGGTGTCGGCCGCGACCTCGTCGAAATCCTTGACGGCGGCATCGACGTGGCCCTTGTTCGCCTTGACGGTCGCGGCGCGCATGCGGGCAAGCAGCGGATAGGCGCCGTAGCCATCTTTCTCCAACTGATCGAGCGCAGCCAGTGCCTCGTCGTTCTTGCCGTCGTTCGCAAGCTTCAAGGCCTGCGAGAAGGCGTCGCCGGATCGGTTGGCGCGTGTCTCGTCCCAATAGCGATAGCCGACGAAGGCGGCGGTGCCGAGCACCACGAGCACCGCAACGGCAAGCAAGGCCGGGCCGAAACGGTCCCACAGCGCCTGCGCCTGTTCGCGACGGATCTCGTCGTTGACTTCACGGATAAAACTGTCGTCGGACATCAATCAAACCATTCCTGCCCCGGGCCGGGGCGGTTCATGAGCCCGCGTTTTAGCGAAATTTTGTCGGCATGGAAGGGGTTCGACCGGAAAATCGCCTATTGCCAGGGCAAACGGACGAAAAGGCCAATCGCACCCGCGCCACATTTGGGCGATAGCCGGCTTTCTGACCGACCGGAGCCTGTAAATTTGCCTATGTCTTGTTTGTGTCGCGTTGTCGCGTTCTCGCTCGCCACTGTCGGCGGGGCTCTGGCCGATCCTCCCGCGCCGCCACTGCCGGCAAAACCGAAGCAGATCGTCATCATCTCCTTCGACAGCGCCCGCGATGTCTCGCAGTGGAAGCGCAGCCGGGCGCTGGCGCAACGCACAGGCGCGCACTTCACCTATTTTCTATCCTGCGTCTTCCTGCTGTCGCCAGAGACGCGCAAGGAATACACCGCACCAGGCAAGTCGGCCGGCAAATCCAACATCGGCTTTGCCGCCTCCAGGCAGGAAGTGGCCGAGCGGCTCGAACAGATCGGCCTTGCCGCCCGTGAGGGCCATGACATCGCCAGCCACGCCTGTGGCCATTTCGATGGCAAGGACTGGAGCAAAGCCGACTGGCTGAAAGAGTTCGCCTCGTTCGAGCATATTCTCGAGAACGCCTACACGATCAACGGCATCACGCCCGAACCGGGAGGCTGGCAAAACTTCGCGCGGCATGCGGTGGTTGGCTTCCGTGCCCCCTATCTGTCGACCAGCAAGGCGCTTTACGAAGCGTTGCCCGCCGCCGGCTACCAGTTCGATGCCAGCGGCGTCTCACAGGGCCCTGCCCGGCCACCGACCGTCGGCGGCATCACCCGCTTTTCACTGCCGCAGATCCCGGAAGGGCCGAAATCGCGGCCAGTGATCGCCATGGACTACAACCTCTATGTCCGCCACTCGGGCGGCTTCGAACGGCCAAGCCAGGCGGACGAGTTCGCCAACCGGACCTATGACGCTTTCCGCGCGGCCTTCGACGCGCAATACCAGGGCAAGCGCATTCCGTTTGAGCTCGGCTTCCACTTCACGCTGATGAATGACGGCGCCTACTGGAATGCGCTGGAGCGCTTTGCAGGCGAGGTCTGCGTCAAGTCCGATGTCGAGTGCATCAGCTTCCGCGACTATGTCGAGCGGCAGGGCGGAGGCCGAAAAAAGGGCTCGGTTGGCGGCTGAACCGCCAACGCTTCGCACCAATATCCAATCTTTTTCAAGCCGGGTCCTCGGCGCCCTGTCTTGCGAGATAGCGCTGGTCGATGTCAGGTAGCGGCGCGCCTTCCAGCGTCGCCTCGAAGGCGCGCAGGCGCTTGTGGACCGACTGCAGCTCGACGATGGTCGACCAGGAGGTGAGCAGGAACTGCAGCGAGCCCGTCACCTTGCCGAACGCATTCGATATCTGGTTCAGCGCGCCGAACGTTATCTTGTGCGCGACCAGCGAAGGGCCCAGGATCAGCAGGGAGAAAATGTTGTCGGCCTGCAAGTAGGTGTACCGGACGACGTTGAAATAGATGTAGTGGAAATAGAGCCTGAAATAGTTGTGTCGGACATTGGCGAACAGCTCGGCCGTGGTGGCGGGTTGCGCCCGGTCCGCGTGATCCTCGCCATAAACAAGCTCCTTGCGGTAAGCGGCTTCGACACGCTGGTTGCGGAACTGCAGCCCCGGAAGCTTCAGGCCGGCAATCATCACCGAGATCGTTCCGAACAGACACCAGGCAAGGGCCGCGACGACCAGCGGCTGCGGGATCGCGCCGACGATCGGCAATTCGCTGATGTGGGCCTGCAACTGGATCATGACCGGCAAGAAGGCGATCAAGGTCATGATCGACTGGACGAAGCTGGAACCGAGATCTTCCATAATCTGCGAGAACCGCATCGTGTCTTCCTGGATGCGCTGCGAGGCGCCCTCGATATGGCGCAGTCTGGTCCAGTTCTCGATGAAATAGTTGTTCATCGCCGTGCGCCAGCGGAAGATCCAGTGGCTGACGATGAAGGCATTGACGACCTGCACGTTCATGCCCACCAGCGCAAGCCACGAGAAGTCGGCCAGTCCGGTGTAGAACTCGCCATTGGTAGACTTTCCCGTCCCCGACATCAGCCCTTGCACATAATCAAAGAAAGGTCCGTACCAGGCGTTGACGGCGACACTGACCTGCACATTGAAATAGATGAAGAACAGGATGACCGCGGTCATCAGGATCGACCAATTCTGCCATGGATGCGGCGAGTACCAGGTCCAAAACGCGTAGAAGATGGCCACGCATGCCACGAAATAAATATAGAACCAGAGGAACGGCTTCGACACCAGAACGGCGATGCCGATGATTGGTGGTGTCCCCGCAGCGGCTGGCGGCAGGCCAAACACAGCTCCCAGTTGCTCACCACCAAAAAACCAGAACAGGATCGCCGCAAGGCTCCAGACGGCGGCCGAAGAAAAGAAGAGCTTCGGCTGCGGGAAGAAGGATACGAACACTGGGGCGAATTCCTCGATCGATGCGCAAATCAGCTGATGACGGCGGGCATAAAGTCACACATTAGGGGGAAAGAAAATGCCTGCCCGATACCCGGCACAGAGCAAGACCACAAATCATGGCGATTTTGGGTAGTGTCTCAGTTTGAAATCCCGCGATACCGCTTTTAGGTTTGGCATTAAAGCGGTAAGCCCCATATGCTTAGCGGAAAGCATGGGAGCTTCAGTGGCCTACACTGTCATCTGGTATGGAAGACGGGGCGTCATCGACAAGGTGACCTTTGACGCTGAGAAGACGGCCAAAGATCATGCAATCGCCATGTTCCAGACCCGAAGGGGTGACGATGGCGTCGTATGCGTTGAAGTTCGCAAGGACAACGGCGCTGTCGTCTTTAGCCACGCGGAGAACTAGAGAATGCCAACCGGACCTAAAGGCCAGAAGCGGCCCGCCGACGTGATCGGCAACGCCGTCCGCGTCATGCGCATTGCAACAGGCGAGGAAGCCGACGAAATCGTTGAAGACGGCAAAGACCCTGCCGCCAAGGCGCTCGGCGCGAGGGGCGGAAAGAAGCGCGCTGAGAACATGACGCCAGAGCGGCGCGCAGAGATCGCCAAGAAGGCGGCTGCGAAGCGTTGGTCTAAGTAGGGTTTTTGTTGTCCTTGCCGCCAGTCAACGGTAGCTGAATTGTATGGCGAGCCGGAAGGCAAGGCGGTGCCACAGGAACGCCGCTACAGCCCCGCCGTATGCACTGGCGCGAAGAAGACCCGCATCGAAGGCCAGCCCGACCTGACGCACGTCAGCACGTCGCACGTCGAGCGCCAGAACCTCACCATGCGGATGCAGGTGCGCCGCTTCACTCGCTTGACCAACGCGTTTTCGAAGAAGTTCGATAACCACGTCCATATGGTCGCGCTGTACACGGTTTGGTACAACTTCATCCGCGTTCACAAGACGCTGAAAATGTCGCCGGCAATGGCCGCTGGCGTGTCGGCAACGTTGTGGTCGATGGACGATCTCTGCGGAATGATGGACGCCGTCGCGCCGAAACCGGGCAAGCGCGGACCGTACAAGAAACTCAAGGTGCCTGTCTCATGAAGGCCGAGTACAGAGGCTACCGTTTTACAAACTCCGCCATATTGGGGGAAGACCCGGCCACTTGGCTTCCAGACGATCCCGCTGACTTCTTGGTTGAAATAGACTTCTACGCTGGCGAAGCAGGCAAGGAAGGGTCAGACGCGTTCACGGCAACGGTTTGCTCGACAAATAGGTTTCTGCGGTCCCAGACAGAAAAGGTCTTTTCAGGCGGCGGCGTAATCTTCATGCCTAGGTTCGATCATCTAGAGCTGGAGAGTTTCCTGAGCGAACGTTGTGCGGTTGAGGGCGAGACGTGGAACGATATCGCCTTCCAGCTTTCCCGCTTAGGCGAATGGGAGTTTGAGTACCTGCTTGGAAATTCAAACTGAGACACTACCCGATTTTGGCGCGGCCGACCAGGTGATGACGCCGGAAACGATCAGCATGGCCGCGGCGACGATCGAAGCGAGAAAGAAATCGCCTGACATCTGGGCCAGAAACCCGGCGGCGATGGGGCCGATGATCTGGCCAAGGCCGAACGACGCCGTCATCAAGGCAAAGATGCGCCGGGGCGCCCTTGGCGCCTGCTGCCGCGCTGCCTGCAGGCCGAGCGCGGTGATGGCAATGAAGGTGCCGCCGAGCAGCAGGCCGCCAAGCAATGGCCCCGAATATCCGCCAAGCGCCACGCTGGCGGTGACGCCGATCACCTCGATGAAGCACGCCAGCGCATAGGCGCCATAGAGCCCGATCCGCGTGGCGATCTTCTGCCAGGGCCAGGTCGAGGGAAAGCCGGCGAGGCCGGCGACCATCCATACCATGGCCTCGAAAACGCGGCTGCCACCGCCTTGGCGCACGATGGCGACCAGGAATGTCGCGGTCACCACATAGCCAAACCCAAACAGGCCGTAGGCGACGATGACCTTCATCAGCGACCGGTCTTTCGGCAGTGCCGACTCGCGGGTGGTTTCGCCATTGGCGAGCGGGCCCTCGTTTGCCAGGAGCGCGACGACCACGAAACCACATGCCGAAATGGCCGCAGACCAGAGCCAGCCGGCCGCCCAGCCGGCATGCCCGGTGACCAGCACCGCCATCATCGCCGCCGATATCGCGATACCAAGGCCGACGCCGCCAAAATGCCAGGCCTGCAGGTCGCCACGACCGGCGGCGGCAATATGGCTGAAAACGATGCTGGCCATGAACACCATGACAAAGGCGCTGGCGAGACCCGCCAGAAAACGGATGACGAGAAAGGCGACCATTGTGTCGGTCAGCCCCATCAGCGCGGCAAGCACGGTGCTGGCGCCAAGACCTGTCAGCATCAGCAAACGCTCGCGCCCATGCGCCCAGCCGCCAGCCGCGGCAAGCGCCCCGACAAGGTAGCCGAGGTAATTGGCGGAAGCGATCCACCCGGCATTGGCCGGCGACAGATGCAGTTCTTCCATCATGCCGGGCAGGATCGGCGTGTAAACGAAACGGCCGATGCCCATGGCGACGGCCATGGCAATCATGCCTGCGAAGGCGAAGCGCAGCGCTGTGGAGTTGGCCGATTTCATTGCAGCGCACAATAAATGCAGCGACCGCCGAAACAATCCGCCTTTCATTGGGCCAGCGGGGCCTCAGCGCGCCATGCTCCGCTTGACTTTTGCATGATCCCGAACGCGCGACGTCCGCTCAGCAGCGCCCACGGAAACCGACGCGAAATGAAGCGGTCTCATGTGCTCGCCGTACGCTCGAACAGCGCCTGGCCGAGTTGCTTTTCGGTGCGGCTTATCTGCTGGCTGACGGCGCTGACGGAAACGTTGAGCTCGCCGGCGGCCGCCGCCAGCGATCCGAGACGGGCGACGGTTTCGACGGCGCGAAGCCCATTGAGATGGACGCGGTTGAGCATGGCCATTTGAGTTTTTCTAAACCGATCCGACCGGAATCTCAATTGAAAGACAGACCGAAACGACAGACCTTGTTGAGGAGAGACAGACCCGCGGAGCCGGAAATGCTGAGGATGCTGTCGTCGCTGAAGGTGATGTTCGCCGGCGAATGCGTCGCATGAGCCACTCTGCGACCGCGATACGCAGAGGTGGCTGACCGACCCGCTGTCGCATCCAGTGCTGAACGCCATGTCGCAGCGTGAACTCGCTGACGTGCCGTTCAGGCTGACGGCGCGGCGGACCGTGCATGGTCCTGACCGAATTCGGCGCCATTCGCCACCCGCCTCGGCGCGGGGTTTCGCGAGCTTGCCCACGCGGTGGCGATGGCGGACGAAGCGACCCAATGCACGCTGGTGGTTTCGGTGGCACCGGCCTTCGCCTCGAAATGGCTGCTGCCGCGGCTGTCGCGCCACTTCGCCCGGCATCCCGACGTGCTGCTGCGCATCGACGCCTCGGTGCGGCTCACCGATCTCGATCACTCGGACATCGACATCGCCATCCGGCTTGGCGACGGCAAATGGCCGGGCGGGCGAGCAGAACTGCTTTTGGCGCAGGAGATCTTCCCGGTCTGCGCGCCATCGATCGCTGGCAAATTGCAATCGATCGAAGATTTGGCGCTGACCTGCGCCATCACCGACGAACGGGCGATGATCAACTGGGAAAGCTGGTTCGCCGCCGCCGGCGTTCCGCCCGTCACCTTCCAGAAAGGCGCGCGCTTTACCGATCCGATGCTGTGTCTGGAATCGGCGATCGCCGGCCATGGCGTGATGCTGGGCTGGCAGTTGCTGACGGCCGATGCACTGGCCGACGGGCGGCTGGTGGCGCCGTTCGGGGTCCGCGCCCAGAGCGGGCTCGGCTATTGGCTGGTCACCTCGTCAGCCAAGACCGAAAGCCGCAAGGTCCGGGACTTCAAGGTCTGGATCAAGGAAGAGATCGAGGCGACGATGGCGCAGTTCGGATCGGCGACTGCAGGACCCGCTGGCACGAACGCGGTGGAAAGCGGCGTGGCACCGGTCTATGTTGAACGAGACATCCCACTACGACAGGCAGGATCATGACCACACATTCGCGCGGCGTTTCCGCAACGATCGACCCGGTGAAGCTCGACAGGCTGGCGGAAGTCGCCATCAAGGTGGGATTGCAATTGCAGCCCGGCCAAGATCTGGTGCTGACCTCGTCGATCGCGGCGCTGCCGCTGACCAGGCGCATCGTCGAGCATGCCTACAAGGCCGGCGCCGGATTGGTGACGCCGATCTTCAACGATGACGAGATAACGCTGGCGCGCTACCGCTTCGGCGCCGATGCCGGCTTCGACCGCGCCGCCGGCTGGTTGTATGAGGGCATGGCGAAGGCCTTCTCCAACAATGCGGCCCGGCTTGCCGTGCGCGGCGAGGATCCCTCGCTGCTGTCGGCGCAGGACCCGGCCAAGGTGGCGCGCGCCAACAAGGCCAATTCGGTGGCCTACCAGCCGGCGCTGGAAAAGATCACCGGCTTCGACATCAACTGGAACATTATCGCTTATCCCGATCTGGCCTGGGCCAGGCAAGTCTTCCCGGACGACGCCGACGATGTCGCCGTGGCGAAGCTCGCCGACGCTATCTTCGCCGCCTCGCGCGTCGATGTCGAGGATCCGATTGGCAACTGGAAGGCGCACAACGTAGCGCTGCGCGGCCGCACTGAATGGCTCAACGGCCATAATTTCCACGCCCTGCACTTCACCGGACCGGGCACCGACCTGACGGTCGGGTTGGCAGACGGCCATGAGTGGATGGGCGGCGCCTCGACGGCCAAGAACGGCATCACCTGCAACCCCAACATCCCGACCGAGGAAGTCTTCACCACGCCGCATGCAAGGCGTGTCGAAGGCCATGTCTCCTCAACGAAGCCGCTGTCCTACCAGGGCACGCTGATCGACGAGATCTCGGTGCGTTTTGAGGCAGGCAGGATCGTCGAGGCCAAGGCGTCCAAGGGCGAGGACGTCTTGAAGAAAGTGCTCGACACCGACGAAGGCGCACGCCGCCTCGGCGAAGTGGCGCTGGTGCCGCATTCCTCGCCGATCTCGGCCAGCGGCCTGCTGTTCTTCAACACGCTGTTCGACGAGAACGCCGCCTGCCACATCGCGCTCGGTCAGTGCTATTCGAAATGCTTCGTCAATGGCGCCTCGCTCAGCCAGGACGAGATCGCGGCGCGTGGCGGCAACAAGAGCTTCATCCACATCGACTGGATGATCGGTTCGGACAAGATCGACATTGACGGCGTCAACAAGGATGGCAGCCGCGTGCCGGTGATGCGCAAAGGTGAGTGGGCCTGAGCGAGCCGCAGAGGGGTGATGGCCTTCGACATCAAGCTAAAGCGCGTCTATGAAACGCCGGAACCCGGCGATGGCCAACGCGTCCTGGTCGACCGCATCTGGCCGCGCGGCGTCAGCAAGGAGGACGCCGCGCTGACGCTATGGCTGAAGGACATCGCACCGAGCGACGACCTGCGCAAATGGTTCGGCCATGAGCCGGCGCGTTGGGAAGAGTTTCAGCGGCGGTATCGAGCCGAGCTGGATAACAATGACGATGCGGTGACGGTGCTGCGCACTCTGCTTGATAAAGGCCGGGTGACGTTGCTCTACGGAGCGCATGACGAGGCGCACAACAATGCAGTGGCGCTGGCGGGGTACCTGCGGGGGGATTGAAGCGGTTTTCGAAAGCTGGCGGGACAGCGCCCCCCTCTGTCCTGCCGGACATCTCCCCCACAAGGAGGG
>NZ_VFVA01000032.1:0-61773 GCF_006442155.1 Mesorhizobium sp. B2-4-14
GTCGACAGCGTCACCGACATCACCGTGGCGATTTTGATCTCGCCATTCCTGACCACCGCCCGCTCCTCGCCGGCACCCACCGCCAGGATCGTCGCATGCGGCGGGTTGATCACTGCGGCGAAGTCCTTGATGCCAAACATGCCGAGGTTCGACACCGCGGTGGTGCCGCCCTGATACTCTTCGGGCTTCAGCTTGCGGCTGCGGGCACGGCTGGCCAGATCCTTCATCTCGTTGGAGATGGTGGACAGCGTCTTTTCGTCGGCCCTGCGGATGATTGGCGTGATCAGCCCGCCCGGGATCGACACGGCAACGCCGACATCGGCATGCCTGTGCTTGACCATGGCGCTCTCGGTCCACGAGGCATTGGCGTCCGGCACCGCCTTCAGAGCCATGGCCATGGCCTTGATCACCATGTCGTTGACCGAGAGCTTGTAGGCGGGTGCCTCACCCTTATCGGTCTTCTTTGTCGGTGCGGCCGCATTGAGCTGCGAGCGCAGCGCCAGCAGCGCGTCGAGTTCGCAATCGAGCGTCAGGTAGAAATGCGGGATGGTGGTCTTGGCCTCCACCAGCCGCCGCGCGATGGTCTTGCGCATATTGTCGTGCGGGACGAGATCGTAGGAGCCTTCCTCGAACAGCTTCAGCACCTGATCGTCCGACATCGCTTTCGGCGCTGGGGCAGCTGAGGCAGCAGCAGGCGCGCCAGCTGGAGCCTTAGCCGCAGGGGCTGCCTTGGCACCGCCGCCGGCAATCGCGGCGTCGACATCGGCCTTCACCACACGGCCATGCGGGCCGGTGCCGGTCACGGCCGAGACATCGACGCCAGCCTCCTTGGCGATACGGCGGGCAAGCGGCGATGCAAAGGTGCGCTCGCCGGCCGCATGACCATTGCCGGTCGGAGCCGCCTTTGGTGCGGTAACGGCAGGTTCAGACTTCGGGGCCTCGGCCTTTGGTGCGTCTGTCTTGGGAGAATCCGCCTTCGCTGCTTCGGCTTTCACTGGCGCGGCACCACCACCGGTCCTGGCGGCAGCGCTTGCATTTTCGCCCTCGGCGGCGAGCACAGCGATCAGCGCGTTGACCTTGACGCCCTCCGTGCCGGCGGGGACGACGAGCTTTGCAACCGTTCCCTCATCGACGGCTTCGACTTCCATCGTTGCCTTGTCGGTCTCGATCTCCGCAATGACATCGCCGGGCGAAACCTTGTCGCCCTCCTTGACCAGCCATTTCGAAAGATTGCCCTCTTCCATCGTGGGCGAGAGCGCCGGCATGGTGATGTTGATTGGCATTTTGTCCTCCCGCCCGGTTCAGCGATATGAAACGGCTTTGACGGCCTCGATGACCTCGCCGACATTCGGCAACGCCAGCTTCTCCAGGTTCGCCGCATAGGGCATCGGCACATCCTTGCCGGCAATCGTGATCACGGGCGCGTCCAGGAAATCAAAGGCGCGCTGCGACACCTGGTTGGCGATATGGTCGCCGACGGAGTTCTGCGGGAAGCCTTCTTCCACCACGACCAGCCGGTTGGTCTTCTTGACCGAGGCGATGACGGTGTCGAGATCGAGTGGACGGATGGTGCGCAAGTCGATGATCTCGGCGTCGATGCCCATGCCACGCAATTCCGCTTCGGCCTTGACCGCGTAGGTCATGCCGATGCCGAACGAGACGATGGTAACGTCCTTGCCCGTTTTGTGGATGCGCGCCTTGCCGATCGGCAGCACGAAATCATCCAGCTTCGGCACGTCGAAGGACTGGCCGTAGAGGATTTCGTTCTCGAGGAAGATGACCGGGTTGGGGTCACGGATCGCGGCCTTCAGCAGACCCTTGGCGTCGGCGGCGGTGTAAGGCATCACCACTTTCAGGCCGGGAACGTGGCTGTACCAGGCGGCGTAGCACTGCGAATGCTGGGCGGCAACGCGGGCCGCGGCACCGTTCGGCCCGCGGAATACGATCGGCGCCCCCATCTGGCCGCCGGACATATAGAGGGTCTTGGCAGCCGAGTTGATGATCTGGTCGATCGCCTGCATGGCGAAGTTGAAGGTCATGAACTCGACGATCGGCTTCAGCCCGGCCATCGCCGCTCCGACGCCAACGCCGGCAAAGCCATGCTCGGTTATCGGCGTGTCGACGACGCGCCGGGGTCCGAATTCCTGCAGCAACCCTTGCGTGATCTTGTAGGCGCCCTGGTATTCGGCGACTTCCTCGCCCATGACGAAGACGTCGCCGTCGCGGCGCATTTCCTCGGCCATGGCGTCCCGCAGCGCTTCGCGCACCGTGGTCGAGACCATCTCGGTGCCGGCCGGAATATCCGGATCGGCGGCGATTTCAGCCCTGGGCGCCGCGGCGACAGGGGCCGCGGCCTCACTCTTGGCGGCAACCGGCGCGGGCGCGGCTGCTTCAGCCCTGGCTGGCTTTTCCTCTTCACCGATGCCTTCGCCGGCCTTGTCGACGTCTTCGCCATCAACCGCAAGCACGGCGATCACGGCGTTGACCTTGACGCCTTCGGTGCCGGCGGGAACCACGATCTTGGCAAGCGTGCCTTCGTCGACGGCTTCGACTTCCATCGTCGCCTTGTCGGTCTCGATCTCGGCGATGACGTCGCCGGCGACGACCTTGTCGCCCTCGTTCTTCAACCACTTGGAAAGATTGCCCTCTTCCATGGTCGGCGAGAGAGCGGGCATGAGAATTTCGATCGGCATGTCCTGGCCCCCTTACAATACGATATCGGTCCAGAGCTCGGACGGATCCGGCTCCGCATCGTTCTGGGCAAATTCGGCGGCATCGGCGACGATATCGCGAACCTCCTTGTCGATGGTCTTCAACTCGTCCTCGGTCGCCCACTTCTTCTCGATCAGCCGCGCCTTGACCTGCTCGATCGGGTCATGCTCGGAGCGCATCTTCTGCACTTCTTCCTTCGAGCGATACTTCGCCGGGTCGGACATGGAGTGGCCGCGATAGCGATAGGTCTGCATTTCGAGGATCAGCGGACCGTTGCCGGCACGGCACCATTCGGCGGCGAGATCGCCGGCGGCCTTGACGGCGCGCACATCCATGCCGTCGACCTGGATGCCAGGAATCTTGAAGGAAGCGCCGCGATGCGAAAAATCCGTCTCGGCTGAAGAGCGCGAAACCGAGGTGCCCATGGCGTAGCGGTTGTTCTCGATGATGTAGATCACCGGCAGCTTCCACAGCGAGGCCATGTTGAAACTCTCATAGACCTGGCCCTGGTTGGCGGCGCCGTCGCCGAAATAGGTCAACGACACGTTCTTGTTGTCGCGGTAGCGGTTCGCGAAAGCGAGACCGGTGCCGAGCGAAACCTGCGCGCCGACAATGCCGTGGCCGCCATAGAAATGCTTGTCCTTGGAGAACATGTGCATGGAGCCGCCCTTGCCTTTCGACAAGCCACCGCGGCGCCCAGTCAGCTCGGCCATGACGCCACGCGGCGACAGCTCCATAGCCAGCATATGGCCGTGATCGCGATAGGCGGTGATCATCTGATCGCCCTCGATCAGCGCCATCTTCATGCCGGTGACGACAGCTTCCTGACCGATATAGAGATGACAGAAGCCGCCGATGAAGCCCATGCCGTAGAGCTGGCCGGCCTTTTCCTCGAAGCGGCGGATGAGCAGCATGTGCCGGTAAGCGGCAAGCTCTTCGTCCTTGGTGAATTCAACCGGCTTGGGCGCTGAAAGCCCCGATTTACCGTCGGATTTCGATTTGGCAGGCGCTTTTTTGGCGGCGGTGGCCATGCATCACTCCCTGTTGGCGTCTCTTTGCGGACATCAGGGCAGGATGAAATCCGCCCCCGGGAAGATCAGCTCTCCCCACCGATTTACGCAAGGCTAACACGTGAGAAGGCGTTCCGCCATGTCGAAATTGCATGGCTGGCATGCAGCTAAGCGGCTAAAATCATTGAAAATATCGGCGATTAACTGAAATTCAGTTACTTCGCCGAAGCCGGCAACATGATGGTGATTTCATCAGCCTGGGACAGATTGAGCGCCTTGCGCGCCTGCTCGTCAAGCATGTCCTTCTCCAGGGTGCCGTCATGCATGAGCCGAACGCGCCGTTCGAGTTCCATCCGGCGCGCCTTGATGGCGTCGAGCTGGGCTTGCAGCGCAACTGTTTGCGCTTCGAGCTGATATTTCGAGTTGATGCCGAATTCACCATGGTAGGCATGAAAGCCGAAATAGGCCAGGAACACCACACAAAGCGAGGGGATGATGAGCCGGCCGGTATTTCTCTGCTTGTGCTGACGCGTCCACATCGCCCGTTCCCTCGCGGCCGCGAACTCAAGCGGCTCGCGATCTTTTTCGCCCGATTGTGCTTAACGGACGGTTACGGATGCCCAGCCAGCGACACTGAAATGAAAAAGGGCGGGAATGACCCCGCCCTTTACATCCGCTGTTCGAACTCGCTTGCCGCGGCTCAGCCCTTAATGACCGACTTGCCGGCATAACGCGCCTGCTTGCCGAGCTCTTCCTCGATACGGATAAGCTGGTTGTACTTGGCCATGCGGTCGGAGCGCGACAGCGAACCCGTCTTGATCTGTCCGCAATTGGTGGCGACGGCGAGATCGGCGATCGTCGAATCCTCGGTCTCGCCGGAGCGGTGCGACATGACGGCGGTGTAGCCGGCCTTGTGCGCGGTTTCGACGGCGTCGAGCGTTTCGGTCAACGAGCCGATCTGGTTGACCTTGACCAGGATCGAATTGGCGACCCCCATGCGGATGCCGTCGCGCAGGCGCGCCGTGTTGGTCACGAACAGGTCGTCGCCGACCAGCTGCGTCTTGTTGCCGATCAGGTCGGTCAGGTATTTCCAGCCTTCCCAGTCGTCCTCGGCCAGGCCATCCTCGATGGAGATGATCGGATAATCGGCGGCGAGCTTGGCAAGGTACTTGGCTTGCGCCTTTGGATCACGCGTCTTCTTCTCACCCTCATAGACGTAGTTGCCGTCCTTGAAGAACTCGGTCGCTGCGCAATCGAGGCCGAGCGAGATCTCCTCGCCCGGCTTGAAGCCGGCCTTCTCGATCGACTCCATGATGAAATCGAGCGCTACCGGCGCACTCTTCAGGTTCGGGGCAAAGCCGCCCTCGTCGCCGACATTGGTGTTGTGGCCGGCATCCTTCAGCTTCTTCCTCAGCGTGTGGAAGACTTCCGAACCCCAGCGCACGCCTTCGCGCAAAGTCGGCGCGCCGACCGGCAGGATCATGAACTCCTGGAAGTCGATCGGATTGTCGGCATGCGCGCCGCCATTGATGATGTTCATCATCGGCACCGGCAGGATGTGCGCCTTGGTGCCGCCGACATAGCGGTAGAGCGGCAGGCCTGCCGCATCGGCCGCGGCCTTGGCAACCGCCAGTGAAACACCGAGGATCGCGTTGGCGCCGAGCCGGCTCTTGTTGGGCGTGCCGTCGAGCTCGATCATGGTCTGGTCGATATGGATCTGGTTTTCGGCTTCCATGCCGCCGATCGCCTCGAACAGCTCGCCATTGACCGCCTCCACGGCCTTGAGCACGCCCTTGCCGAGATAACGGGCGCCGCCATCGCGAAGCTCGACGGCTTCATGCGCCCCGGTCGAGGCGCCCGACGGCACCGCCGCACGGCCCATCGAACCGTCTTCGAGCACGACATCGACCTCGACGGTCGGGTTTCCACGGCTGTCCAGGATTTCACGCCCGACAATATCGATGATGGCGGTCATTGCGATGTCCCCGATTGATCTGACGAAAGGTCGCGCCCGTCTTAGCCAAAGCGACGCAAAAGGCAATCGGGCCATGGCCAAATAGTGCCGCCCGTCCGATTCACGAAGCGCAAATCTCTGTCATCATAAGTCATGCCGTCAGACGCGCATTCCGGGCTATGGCTGTTGTCGCGCGGGGCGAAACAGGAGGAGTTTCGCCATGTCTGAGTTGAGCGGTATTGTCAGTCTGTTTCTGATCGCGGCTGCATTCCTGACGTCGTGCGACAATCAGCCGTCACAGCCGAAGGCCGGTGCTTTGCCGGCCTTGCACATTAGCGAATAGGCGTTGCGTTGAAACAAGGAAGGGCTCCGTCGAAACGGAGCCCTTCCCTATTTGTGCGATCAATGCCAATAGGGCGCGACCTTGTAATACTCATAGGATGCGTCGCGTGCACGTTCCCCATCAGCGCCGGCGAGTTCGTTGATCGAATAGGCAGGCGCCGCCTTCAGCTGCTCCTTGGAGAAGGGCACCACATAGCCGCCCATGTCCTCGTCGTAGTCGAGACTCGCCCAGGGGATCGCGTGATACTTCTCGCTAATGCCGAGAAAGCCGCCGAACCCGATCACCGCGAACATGATGCCATTCGACGTCTTGTCGAGCATGATGTCCTCGATGCTGCCGATGCTCTTGCCCTCGGTATTGTAAACCGATGTGCCGATGACTCGTGAAGCCGCGATGGCTTCGGTATGGCCTGTCTGGGTCGTCATTATCATGCTCCTCGTTGTCGTTGATTTCTGCTTGACAATGAGGGGCGAGAGCGAAAGTTCCCGACTTTTTTCGGCTGCGGCCCGGTCACTCCGCCAGGATGAAAGTCACCTTCATGTTGACGCGATAGGCCGAAATGTTGCCGCCCGCGACGACGATCTTTTGATCCTGAATCCAGGCGCCCTCGACGTTCTTCAGGGTTTTCGAGGCGCGGGCGATTCCCTTCTCGATGGCGTCTTGAAAACTCTTCTTCGACGATGAGGTGATTTCGGTGACACGGGCGACGGACATGGCTTTCCTCCTGCCAGGACGCTCATTTGCCGGCCAAGCGTACAACCGGCCCCTTTCAACCACAAGCACCGCCAGGAAGCGCCGGCTCAGCGGCCCTTCGCCACCCGGTCGAATGCGATCAGCCTTTCCAGAAGCGCCGGCATGTCCTTGAGCGGCACCATGTTCGGCCCATCGGAAGAGGTCGAATTGTCGGGATCCTGGTGGGTCTCGATGAAGACACCGGCAACGCCGACGGCGACGGCCGCGCGGGCCAGCGTCTCGACGAAGCGGCGCTCTCCGCCAGACGATCCGCCCTGCCCGCCCGGCTGCTGGACCGAATGCGTGGCGTCGAAGATCACCGGAGCGCCGATCTCGGCCATGATCGGCAAAGCGCGCATGTCCGACACCAGCGTGTTATAGCCAAAGGACGCGCCGCGTTCAGTGGTCAAGACATTGGGGTTGCCGGAACCGGTGATCTTGCCGACCACGTTCTTCATGTCCCAGGGAGCAAGGAACTGCCCCTTCTTCACATTGATCACCTTGCCCGTCCTGGCGGCGGCGACCAGCATGTCGGTCTGACGCGACAGGAAAGCCGGTATCTGCAGCACATCGACATGCGGCGCGACGATCGCGCACTGCTCCTCGGTGTGGACATCGGTCAGCACCGGAAGCGAAAATTCCTTGCGCAGCTCGTCGAAGACGGGAAGTGCGGCGTCGATACCGGCGCCGCGCGTCGCCGACAGCGACGTGCGGTTGGCCTTGTCGTAGCTGGTCTTGTAGACGAGGCCGATGCCGAGCCTGCCGGTCAGCTCCTTCAGCGCGCCGGCCATGTCGAAGGCATGCTGGCGCGATTCGAACTGGCACGGGCCGGCGATCAGCGCCAGGGCTGCCTTGTTGTCGAACACGACATTGCCGACGGTTACCGACGAATTGGGCGCCAGGGGGTTGCTCATTGGATCTCCCGGAAAACGAAAGCGGCGCCCTGCCCGGACGCCGGCTGCACGACAATGTCAGTGCCTGCTATATCGTGCTGGATGGCACCGGCTGCAAGCAGCCTCGACATGGCACCCGCGCTGCGGACAGCAAAGACGACCGCGGCAAAGCGAAGCTTGGTGGGTGAACCGGCCGAAACACCAAAGCGCGCGATGAAGGACGCGGGATCGACTACGCTCAGGATTGCATTCGGCAAGTGATACGTACGGCCCTGCTCACTGGCGGCGGGACTCCCCACCGCCACGGAAATCAGCCGATTCTGTTCGGCCGGTTGGTCGCTGATCGCCACCACTTCCACAATGCCAATGGCACCATTGGCGTGGGCCTGCAAAGCGCTGCGGTCCACATCAGGCGCATTGATCCGCTGGCAGGCAAAAAGAAAGGCGTCCGTTTGGCCTTGGGCCGCGGCAAAGGCAAGCTTGAACGATGCGGTATCGCTTCGGCCCGCCGTGTCGGTAAAAGCGCGTGAAAAGCTCAGCGTGTCCCCCGCCGACAGTCCGGCCTCGACATAGCGCGCATGATCGGCATCGGCACTGTCGGTACCCAGAACCACAGCAGAAAATCCCTCATCGCCGCGGCTGTCGCGATAGAGGCGGTCGCGCGCGACGAAGACATTGCCCGCGGCAACCGCATCAATTGCTGCCAGTTCACTGCCAATCGCCAGCGGCTCCAGATAGGTGCCGTCGGCCAGGAAAACGCAACAGTTTTCCGTGCCAAAGGGATGAATGCCGTTCGGAGCGACGACGAAGCCAAGTGAACTGAGCCGGGCTCGGGCCACATCGAGGCTCTGCGTCGGCAGCACCAGATGATCGAGCGGATGAATGCCGGCTGCTGTTGTTCGGGTCATGCAGGCGCGATGTGCATCATTCCGCAAAACGGTTCAAGACGTGATTGCAATCCCCGCCATGGCGGCGCCAGACGTAGCCTCTCCTCTGCCGCCCCTGGGGATTGACGTCCAGGATGCCCCATGAGCGCCGCAAACGGCATCTGTCGAGGCATACGCTCGATCAGCCGCCGGCTACGACATCCGCGGAATAGCGCAGTTCGCGCAATGGTTTCACCTTGCTGGTGGTCTGCGCATAAAGCGGATGCGCCTTGTAGGCGGCGAGCGCTGCGTCGTCGGCGAACTCGGCATAGACGACGACGTCGACTTCATCCGACAACGGATCGACCTTGGTGTTCAAAGTGACCTCGAAGAGACTGGAGTGCGGAATATTGCCGAGGGCCAACAGCCCGGTACGCACTGCCTCCACATCTTCCTTGCGCCTCGCGCTGAAGAAAACGATATGCCGGATCAATCCCGCCTCCTCGATCTGAATGCCGGGGTCTTTTGTGACGGCGGTCTCTTCGCGTCAACCGTTCGTGGCGCCACGCGTCCTTGCGACGCGCCCCGGACAGGCCGAGAACATCATCTCACGGCGACGGACACCTCGGGTGAAGCACCTGGCTGCTATCCTTGGAGGGAATACTAGGCCTTGCCGGTGACGTAGCGCGTCACATGGGAAATCTCCCTGACCGTGATGTCGAGATACCGGCCTTGATTGTAGAGACCGTCCCAGATCAGGAAAAACGCGATTGCCGCAATGACGATTACGTAACGCATGGCTAAAGCTATCGCAAAGGCACTGCGGCGGACATAGACTTTTTTGATCTATCCAATCGCCGCCGGCGCCAATCCTGCACTCCAAACAGGCTGCGGATAGGAGCCGTTCAGCACGCCCTGACGGTGTCTGCGGCCTGGCAACAACAAGTCGATGCACGGCGAACAGATGCCAGACGCCACGTG
This sequence comes from Mesorhizobium sp. B2-4-14, assembly GCF_006442155.1. Taxonomy (NCBI): domain Bacteria; kingdom Pseudomonadati; phylum Pseudomonadota; class Alphaproteobacteria; order Hyphomicrobiales; family Phyllobacteriaceae; genus Mesorhizobium; species Mesorhizobium sp. B2-4-14. Next base: position 9,492 of record NZ_VFVA01000032.1, read on the forward strand.
GCACAGCCCAGCTCGCGGCCTGCCTCTTGAAGTTCCCCTTCATGGCATGGAAGATTGTCGCGGGAATTCGCTGGAAGCGCTGAAGCTCTGGTCAAAAAAGGGCATGCGCTTTTGTTTGGACCCGCATGTGACCGATCCGATGAGCTGCCAGGATCAGGCACGGCATTCGAACCTGGCGAATGAACTGCGAGAGACGGAGCCGGCGATCGTCAACAGGCGCCGCGAAAGGGTGGGGACATGGCTCACAAGAAGCATCCTGGCATGGGGTCGGACGAAGCGGTCAAGCTCGACGAGTTTAATTTCGCCGAGATCGTCAAGGGCCTCCCGGCCAAGGCACGCATGGTGCTGTCGGCGGCGATGAACCTGCCGCGCGGTTCGCTGAAGGTCAGGATGCCGGACGGCCGCGCCGTTCTGGTCGGCGGCAAGGCGCCAGGCCCCCACGCCGAACTTGTACTCAAGAACTGGCGCCTGCCGGGCCGCGCCTTTTCCGGTGGTACGATAGGCGTTGCCGAATCCTATATGGACGGTGATTGGGAGAGCCCCGACGTAACCAGTTTCCTCGAATTGTTCGTGGTCAACTCGGTCGTCGGCGAGAAGGTTGCCGGCGGAGCCAACTGGCTGATCAACACGGTTCAGCGCATCCGCCACTGGTTCAACGAAAACACGCGTTCGGGGTCGAAACGCAACATCTCCGCGCATTACGATCTCGGCAACGCCTTCTACGGGGAATGGCTCGACCCGAGCATGACCTATTCCTCCGCACTTTATGCGAACGGCGCCAATGACCTCGAAAGCGCCCAGGCTGCCAAATATCGGGCGCTGGCCAGGGATTCGGGTATAGGTGGGAAGGATCATGTGCTGGAGATCGGCTGCGGTTGGGGCGGCTTTGCCGAATTCGCCGCACGCGAAATCGGCTGCCGCGTTACCGGGCTGACGATCAGCCGGGAGCAACACGACTTCGCCAAGGCGCGTATCGCCAAGGCCGGGCTTGCCGACAAGGTCGATATCAAACTGCAGGATTACCGCGACGAAACAGGCACTTACGACCGCATTACATCGATCGAGATGTTCGAGGCGGTCGGTGAGAAATATTGGCCCGTGTTCTTCTCCAAGATGAAGGCCTGCCTGAAACCAGGCGGCACTGCGGGCCTGCAGATCATCACCATCAACGAAGCCGCCTACGACACCTACCGTGCCAGGCCGGATTTCATCCAGCGCTACGTATTTCCAGGCGGCATGTTGCCGACGCCGTCGATCCTGAAGGCGCTCGGCAAGGACCATGGCCTTGCGCATCTGCGCGAACGCGTGTTTCCCGACGACTATGCGCGCACGTTGGCCGAATGGCGGCATCGCTTCCGGGCGTCATGGGAGAAGATCGTGCCGCTCGGCTTCGACGACCGCTTCAAGAAACTCTGGGAGTTCTATCTGCATTATTGCGAAGCCGGTTTTCGCGCCAGCTACATCGATGTGCGCCAGGTAGTCTACAAGGCGTAAGTCCGCACTCGTCGCCAGGGCCTGCAGACGCCGTGCGGCCAGGGAACAGGCCCGCATCCCTGCCGCGATGCGGGTCCTATTTATAGTGTCCGTGTCAGTGTACCAGCAGTTACCCCACAGGACGCACTCACAACACTCCCGTCACAGACGCGGCTTTGCATTGCCAGCGGCAGGCCGCGATCAGCCTTCAAACAGAATGCCATACCCCGGCAGTCCCAACGGGAGCTACCGGGAGATGCGATGATGCCATCGCACAAGCGGCTCCCGCGCGGGGGACGCGGGCAAAGACAGGTCCGGCCGCTGGATCAGAGCAGGATGCGATATCTAGCAAAACCGGCTTCACCCTCGCCCGCCGGTTCGATCTTCAGCGACTTCAGATCGGCAATGAAGTCCTTTGCCTTGATGCCTGTCTCGAACATGACGCTGGTTCCTGGCAGCGGCGCGAACGACCAGTTGCCGTCCGCCGACGGGTTGATCGTGCCCTGGCTTACGATGTAGCGAACGATGACGTCGCGGTTGGTGTCCGGTGCCTCGTAGATGATCTTCGAGGCATTGATGTCGGGGAAATTGCCGCCGCCGCCGGCCCGGTAATTGTTGGTTGCGACGACGAATTTCGCCGCCGGATCAATCGGTTTTCCATCGAATTTCAGTTCGACGATGCGATTGGAGCCGGCATTCGCCACCCCACCCTTGGCGTCATATTTCGGCGGCTGGGACAGATCGATTTTGTATGAAACGCCGTCGATGACGTCAAAATTATAGGACGGAAATTCAGTGTTGATCAGCGCCTGGTCGGCCTTGCCAACTTCTATTCTGTTAAAGATGCCGGCCGACATTTCCAGCCATTCCTTCACTTGCGCCCCAGTGATTTCGACTGCCCGTACCGTATTCGGATAGAGGTAGAGGTCGGCGACGTTCTTGATCGCGATGTCGCCCGCCGGGACGTCAGTATAGTAGTCGGCGCCGCTGCGTCCGCCAGCCTTGAAGGGAGCGGCGGCAGACAGCAGCGGCAGATCCTTCCATTGCGTGCTCTTGAGGATATCCTTGAGGTACCAGGTCTGCGCCTGGCTGACGACCTGCACCGATGGATCGTCGGCTACCAGCGCGAAATAGGAATAGAGCGGCGCGGAGGTCTTGCCGACTGGGCGGCGCACATAGGCGAGCGTCGCCTGATGGTCCTGTTCAAGTGCCGCGATGATGCGCTTGTCGTCGGCGACGGTCGGCTTGTTCTTGTTGTCGACGCGCTCGAAGATCGGCCGCGCCTCCGATGTTGCGGAAACGACCTTCCATTTCGATCCGTCGCGCTCCAGCATCAGATCGATAAGCCCCATATGCGAGCCCCAGAAACCGCCCATCACGGCGGGCTTGCCCTGCAGCGTACCCTTTTGCGTGTCGACGCCCTCGATCGACTGGAAATCCTTCTTGCCGGGAAACACCAGATGCTGGTGACCCGTGAACACCGCATCGATGCCATCGACGCCGGCAACAAAGAACGAAGCGTTCTCCATCATGTCGCCCTGCTTCACGTCGATGCCGGAATGCGAGAGCGCGATGACGATGTCGGCACCCTCTTCCTTCATCTGCGGCACCCAGGCCCTGGCCGACTCGACGATGTCGCGGGTCTTGACGTTGCCTTCGAGGTTCTTGAGATCCCAGACCATGATCTGCGGCGGCACGAAACCGATGATGCCGATCCTGATCGGCTGCTCGGCGCCCGACCCATCCTTGATTTTCTTGTCGAGGATTATGTAGGGCTTGAGGTAGAGCTTGTCGTCGCGCGGGTTGGCGGCAAGCTTGGTGCCCCGGATCAGATTCGCGCATACGAACGGGAAATTGGCGCCGGCCAGCACCTTGTCCAGGAAGGACAGGCCGTAGTTGAATTCGTGGTTGCCGAGCGTCGAGCACTCGTAACCCAGCAGGTTCATGCCTTTCATGATCGGATGCAGATCGCCGTCCTTCAGGCCTTTTTCATAGGCGATGTAATCGCCCATCGGATTGCCCTGCAGAAGGTCGCCATTGTCGATCAGCATCGAATTCACGGCCTCCTTGCGCACCGCGTCGATGAGCGACGCCGTGCGGGACAGGCCCATCGTGTCGTTGGCTTTGTCGGCGTAGTAATCATAGGGCAGTACGTTCACATGGATATCGGTGGTTTCCATGATCCGAAGGTGCGCCTGATTGGCTTGCGCCCGGGCGGAGAAGGGATGAAGCACGATCAACGCCCCTGTGGCGGCGGCCCCCGCAAGGAAACCACGGCGGGAAACGGAATGGGGCAGTTGTGACATGTTCTCTCCTTGTTAGACGACGTGACACGCCCTGCCCCAAGCGAACTTCGCGCCGAAATCGGCTCAAGTCCACTCGTGAAGCTGCGTGCATCCGCATCCCATCAGCAACAGATGACGCGCGCATGAATGGGACGGTGACGAAACTCAGGTCTTGTCGTCGTCGCCCTGCGTGATCAGCCGGGCGCTACGCTGGCCTGTGACGTAGATCCATAGCCAGCTTAACGAAACCGCGAGCCGGTTACGGAACCCGATCAGGAAATAGATGTGTGCGATGCCCCACAGCCACCAGGCCGGCCAGCCCGTAAGCTTAATCCAGCCGAAATCGATCGCGGCGGCGCGCTTGCCGATCGTCGCCAGGTCGCCCGCATGCTTGTAGTGGAAGGGTCGCGTGGTGGCATCACCATCCAGCCTGGCCTTGATAGTGGCCGCGACATGTCGACCCTCCTGCTTGGCGGAAGGTGCCACACCGGGTACTGGCCGTCCGTCGGGCCGCAAGACAAGGGCGGCGTCGCCGATAACAAAAATCTCCGGGCTGCCGGGCACGCTGAGGTCGGGCTCGACGAGCACCCTGCCCGCTCGGTCCGCTTTCGCTCCCAGCCATTCGGCGGCGGGCGAAGCGGCAACGCCGGCTGCCCAAAGGATCGTTCGGGCCGGCAGATGCGTGTCGCCGAAGACGACACCTTCCGCGTCACAGCACGTAACGGCCTGTCCGAGTTCAAGTGTGACGCCGAGCCGCTCGAGCGCCTTTCTGGCGTATTCGGAAAGTTTTGGCGCGAAATTGGCCAGGATCCGGTCGCCAGCTTCGATCAGCACGACGCGCGTTTCGCGCGTATCGATGTTGCGGAACTCACCGCGCAACGTGTCATGCGCCAGCTCGGCGATGGTGCCGGCGAGTTCCACACCGGTCGGGCCGCCACCGACAATGGCAATGGTCAGCAGCGCCTGGCGTTTGGCGGGATCAGTCTCCCGCTCCGCCTGTTCGAAGGCCAGCAGGATGCGGCGCCGAACGGTGGTGGCGTCCTCCAACGTCTTCAGGCCGGGCGCGAAAGGCTCCCATTCGTCATGGCCGAAATAGGCGTGGCGCGCGCCGGTGGCCAGCACCAGTGTGTCGTAGGCGACGGCACTGCCGTCATCGAGCAGCACGCGCTTGCCGGCCCGGTCGACGCCGACGACATTGGCGAGCAGCGTGGTGACATCCTTGCGTTTGCGCAGAAGGTGGCGGACCGGCCAGGCAACCTCGGAGGTCGCCAGTGCCGTCGTCGCCACCTGGTAGAGCAGCGGCTGGAACAGATGATGGTTGCGCTTGTCGATCATGGTGATGCGAACCGGTGCGCCGGCAAGCGCGCGGGTAAATTCGAGGCCGCCGAAACCCGCGCCAACTACCACAACTTGATGTCTGGCTTCGTTCATCTCGATTCACCCCGATGGGCCAAGATTGCCTGCTTTGGATGTAGGTGTTTTTGTGCAATGCAGCAACAGAAGGACAGTGCCTGAGACTCGCCGTTCCGTGTCGTGAATGCACATGTTGTATCGTGTCGCGAGGTATAGCGTCATCGAACACGCGATGAGGTGAGGCATGGCCAATGATCGTGACGACCAAGGTCCGGCGCAGTATTCCTCGCCGCCCTGCTTTATGCACGAACTCGATCCCGAGTTCCGGGCGCCTCTGAGCGACTGGACCGACGTAAGGCGATGGCGCAAAGCTGAACGCGAACGGCTGATCGCCGCCCGGCTCGCGGTTTCGGCCGACGCGCGAACAGCAATGTCGCAACGCATTGCGGATGGTCTTGACGCGATCATTGGCGACATAGCGGGCCGCATGGTCAGCCTTTACTGGCCGTTTCGCGGCGAGCCGGATCTGCGGCCTTGGATGGCCGCCATAAACGAACGAGGTGGCCGTACCGCACTGCCTATCGTAGTCGAAAAGGGGCGGCCATTGATGTTTCGCGCCTACAAACCGGGCGACCGATTGGAAAAGGGGGTCTGGAACATCCCGATCCCTGCCGAGGGTGATCCGGTGCTGCCCGACATCGTCATCTCGCCGATCGTCGGTATCGATCCCACCAATTATCGCCTGGGTTATGGCGGCGGTTTCTTCGACCGGACGCTGGCCGCAATGACGTTCAAGCCATTGGTCATTGGCGTCGGCTACAACCTGCAGCGCATCGCGACCATCTATCCGCAGCCGCACGACATTCCGATGGATCGGATCGTGACGGAGGCTTAAGCCATTTCCGGCTTCAGCCCCATCGCCGTCCGGTCGACGATTTCGCGCAAGGCAAAGGACGAATTGATCTTTGTCACATGCGGCATCGCCGACAGCCACTCCTTGTGGATGCGCTCATAATCGACCAGATCTTTTGCCGCGATGCGAAGGATGTAGTCGTATTCGCCCGACATCAGGTGGCACGACAGCACGTTGGGGCAACGCTTGATCGCCGCCTCGAAATCCGACAGCGTCTTCTCGAACTGTCCGGACAGGGATATGTGGACGATCGCCGTCATCTGATGGCCAAGGGCTGCGTTGGAAAGGCGGGCGTGATAACCGCGGATGGTTCCCGACTTCTCCAGATTGTCGAGCCGGCGCGAGCAGGCCGACTGGGACAAGCCGACCTTTTCGGCAAGCGCCGCGTTCGGCATCCGCCCATCCTTCTGCAATGTCTCCAGAATGGCGATATCAATCCTGTTGAGCGGCATTTTTCGTGATTCCTACGAAAATCATCCCATTCGGCGCAACGATTATCGAAACGCGACTGTCCGCGCAAGCGCATTCGCAAACACTTGCAGGCCGATTCATGGTTCACTCCGTTCATTCAGGGAGTGAGCCCGGAAGGGCCGGATCAGGGAGAAGAAAAATGCGTGTCGGTTGCCCAAAGGAAATCAAGAATCACGAATACCGTGTCGGCCTCACGCCTGGCTCGGTCCGCGAATATGTCGCCCATGGACACGAAGTGCTGGTCGAGGCCGGAGCCGGCGCCGGCATCGGTGCCGATGACAACGCCTATCGCGCCGCCGGCGCCACCATCGCCAAGACAGCCGCCGACGTGTTCGCCAAGTCGGACATGATCGTCAAGGTCAAGGAGCCGCAGCCCAATGAATGGGTTCAACTGCGCGACGGCCAGATCCTGTACACCTATCTTCACCTGGCTCCGGACCCGGAGCAGACCAAGGGCCTGCTCGCTTCGGGTGTCACAGCGATCGCCTATGAAACCGTGACCGACGACCGTGGCGGCCTGCCGCTGCTCGCGCCGATGTCGGAAGTCGCCGGCCGCCTGTCGATCCAGGCCGGAGCCACGGCGCTGCAAAAGGCCAATGGCGGCCGCGGCGTGCTGCTCGGCGGCGTCCCTGGCGTGCTGCCCGGCAAGGTGACTGTGCTCGGCGGCGGCGTCGTCGGCCTGCACGCGGCCCGCATGGCCGCCGGCCTTGGCGCTGACGTAACCATCATCGACCGCTCGATCCCGCGGCTGCGCCAGCTCGACGACCTCTTCGCGGGCCGTGTCCACACACGTTACTCGACCGTCGAGGCGCTGGAGGAAGAATGCTTCTCGGCCGACATCGTCGTCGGCGCCGTGCTGATCCCGGGCGCCGCTGCACCCAAGCTCGTCACCCGCGAAATGCTGTCTGGTATGAAAAAAGGCTCGGTGCTGGTCGACGTGGCCATCGACCAGGGCGGCTGCTTCGAGACCTCGCACGCGACTACCCATGCAGAACCCACCTACGAGGTCGACGGCGTCATCCACTATTGCGTCGCCAACATGCCTGGCGCGGTACCGGTCACCTCGGCTCACGCGCTGAACAACGCAACGCTGCATTATGGCCTGCAACTCGCCGACAAGGGCCTGAAGGCTCTTATTGACGACCATCACCTGCGCAACGGTCTCAATGTCCACAAGGGCAAGATTACCAACCGCGCGGTCGCCGAAGCGCTTGGCTACGAACTCGTCGAGCCGAAAGCCGTTCTGGCCGCCTGATTTCCCTCAAGATTTTCCAGTGTCCCCCGCCGGTCCTATGCCGGCGGGTTTTTCTTTGTGATGCGGGGCAATCAACCGCGTCTGCCGGCTGACGGCATCCGTGCATGCCGTAAGGTGCTTTGCACGCTATTGTTGCATTTTTGTCATACCTAAGCTGGCCGACTCTCTGATAGAGACATGCTGGGTTTATTATTAGGGGTGCGGGCTATGTTTATTCGCGTTTCTGCGAAATCTATTCTCCTCGGCGCTGTTTCTGCTGTGGCCTTGATGTCGGCGGCCCATGCGGCAGATGTCGTGCAGCCGGTGGAAGCGAGCGTTTTTAACTGGAGCGGAGCTTATGTCGGCATAGGTGGCGGTTTCGGCGCCAGCGTGCACAAGTTCAGCGTGCCGGGCTTCGACTTGAACGGCGTCGGCGGCAATGGCGTATTCGGCGAACTGACTGCCGGCTACGACTACATGGTGTCCGAGCGCTTCCTGCTGGGCGGCTTTATCGATGCCAATTTCGGGAATATCGGCCCAGCGATCAGCGTCCCAGGCGCCGACATCGACCTGACCGATTCTTACGGTTTCGATGTCGGTCTGCGAGCCGGTTATGTTCTCAACCCCAGCACGCTCGGTTACGTGCTCGGCGGTTACAGCTGGCAGCATTTCAAGCTTGATGGTTCGGGCGGTGCTGAAGGGTTGAACTTCACTGAAAACCGCAGCGGCTATGTGCTGGGTGTCGGCATGGAAACCGTGCTGCGCGGCAACTGGACCCTGAAGACCGAATATCGTTACGCGAACTTTGGCGACAAGTCGCTGATCGATTTTGGTGGCGCTTCGTTGAACGGGGAACCGTCCACACACACCTTCCACATCGCCGCCAACTATCGCTTCGGCGCGCAGAACGGCGGCGGGGCTTCATTCGCTGCTCCGGTCTACAACTGGACCGGCTTCTACGTTGGCGGCGCGCTTGGCGCCGGAACGGCGGTTCACAAGCTGGGCATCGACTTTGGTGGCGGCGCTCTCGATGCCAATGGCATTGGCAGCGAAGGCGTGTTTGGCGAGTTGAACGCCGGCTACGACTACGATTTCGGCACCTGGGTTGCCGGCGTGCAGATCGATGGCCGCTATTCCGGAATTCGATCGAAACTCGACTTTTTGGGCGCTTCCGTCGAACTCGATTCCGACTATGGCTTCGACGCGTTAGGCCGTGTCGGCGCCAAGGTCAACGAATCGACCCTGGCCTATGTGATCGGCGGCTACAGCTATCAACATTTCGACTTGCACGGTTCGGATCCGATCGGCGACATCATCGATTGGAACAAGAGTGGTTTCACGGTGGGTGGCGGCCTCGAAACGGCAGTCTCCAGCAACATGACTGTCGGTCTGGAATATCGCTATTCGCAATTCGCCAAGAAGGATCTCTCATCTGAATTTGGGGCACCGGATGGTACGCTGACCGACAAGGCTTCGTTCCAGACCGTGCGCATCGGCGCCAAGTACAAGTTCAACTAAGCCCTCCAGGCAAATAGTCTAAGCCCGTCGGCCTTGCCGGCGGGCTTTTTTTGTTGCGCGGGAGGATTTGCGCGAAGCGCGGACAACAAAAAAGCGGAGCCAAAGCCCCGCTTCCTCGATGTCGAGATCACCGCCGGTTCATCCGCGGTCGGCCAATCGATCGACAACCGCTTTCTATCGCATCTATGCGACGGGAGTAAGACAGTGTTTCCTGCTCGCGTTTTTTGCTTCAGGCCCGCTCAATCCGGCACTGGTAGCAATTGTTGCGCGCCGAGCGGACATGCACATAGGCAATGTCGTCACGCTCGAAAAGCGTCTCGGCTCGAGCAGCGATAGCCCCGGTCGGGATGACACCGCCGCTGCCGTAGACGATACGATCATCCCTGCCATAGCCGCGCACGATGTAGTCCGGGCCTTCGAGAATCGCGGGGAGCGCCTCCGTCTCGGCGGCGCGCTCGCACTCTTGCGCATGCAAGAAGACCGGCCCGGTTTCGGCGTAGGGCTGCAGCTCCGGGAATGGCCGATAGGCAAGGATAAGGTAGGCATCGCCGGCCGCGATGTTCCTGAGACAGTGCCGGCAAGGCATGCCATCGCCGTCGGAGGTCTTCCGCTCGGGCGTGCGGCCATAGGCATCGGGTCCGCCGCGTTGGAGGAGCCTGACATCCTCTGTCGGCAGAGCTTTGAACTGGATGGTCATGATGAAAATCTCCGGTGCTGTTACCCGGAAATTATGGCTTTGGACCGATGGTTCCCACCCGATTCATGCCAAGGATCGAGGGGCTGATCTCATTTCGGCGATCAGCCACTCTTGGAATAGGTTGGGGGCGCGGAGCCGAATAAGCCGGCTAATTACCGCGTTGATTCACTCGGAAATCAGCGGATGAAATCGTCAAAGCGCCGCAACGTTACCCTGCGACGAGCAGGAACTCTTCTCCGTAGCCACCGGTTTCCAAGACATACCCGATACACATCGGTGTGGCCTTCGATCAGCACGTGCGCACCTGGATTGCGACGCAGGATGCGCTGAAGCGCGTCGGCGATGTTCTCGATCTTGTCGTATTGCGAAATGGAAATGGCCGCCGAGCCGAAGGCGAAATTGATCGACTGAATGTCGATCGAGCGCGCCATGCGGCGCAGATCCGGCCGGCGCTTGACGCGGCCGAAAAGGCTGCCTGAAGCGCCGATGAACGGGTGGTTCAGATTCCGGCTGGTGTCACGGCCGCATGACGCTGGCCGAACGCTCGGCAAAAGGCAGCGGATGCACCACCTCTTTCTTCTGCGCGACGGGCGTGAAGCCGAGCTTCTGGTAGAGCGGCAGAGCCGCCGGATGGTCAAGCGTGCAGGTCTGCACCGTCACCCGTTTCGGCCCATACGACCATGCCGCGGCGATCGCCGAGCCCAGGAACCAGCGGCCGATGCCTTGCCCGGTCGCATGTTCCATCATGCCGAAATAGGCGAGTTCCACTTCCTCCGGCAAATGCGGCTTGAGATCGAAGAAGCCTGCCGGCGAGCCGTCGAGGTAGAGCACCCTGATGTCGCGGTCCTCGCGGTGGATGCCGGCCGAAAGCTCGTCGTCATCCAGCCGCAGAACATTCACCCAGTGCCATTTGCGCCCCACCCGGTCCATTAGGTAGCGGTAAAAATGCAAGGGAATGTCTCTCGTCTTCAGCAACGCGACCTGGCGGTTGTAGGGCATCGGTGGCGAGACGGCAGGAGGCGCATGCATTTCGAGAAAAGTCACCGTGACTTCAATGTCTTGCAACGCGCCGTTTTCCATCGTGCTCATTCCTTGCCGGTCGTCGCGGGGCCGGTCACGACAGGCGTGTTCGAAAGCCCGCCCCACTCGGTCCACGAGCCGTCATAAAGCCTGTTGTCGGTGTGGCCAAGCGTCTCCAGTGCCAGAGTGACCACGGCCGCGGTGACCCCGGAGCCACAAGATGTGACCACGGGCTTCGACAGGTCAATGCCGGCGTCCTCGATCACCTTGCGCAAACGATTCTTCGAAAGCAGAAAGCCGTTCTCCGATAGCGCGGAATACGGCACATTGCGCGCGCCAGGCATATGGCCGGAGCGGACGCCGGCGCGAGGCTCGGGCTCGGCGCCTGTGAAGCGGCCCGGTCCCCGGGCATCGGCGATCTGGCTTGTCCCGGTCTCGACGATCCGGCGCATGTCGGCCAGACCGGCGACGCGACCGGCGTCGAAATCGGCATGGAAGATGCTTGGCGCGATCTTCGTCGGTTCAGCCGTTATTGGCCGGCCAGTTGCCTTCCAGCCGTCGAAGCCGCCGTCCAGAATGTAGGTCTGGAAAACGCCCATAATGCGAAACATCCACCACGCCCGCGGTGCCGAGAAGAATCCCGGACCGTCATAGACGACAATCGTGTCGTCGGCCGAGACGCCCATCGCACCGACATATTGCGCAAAATGCTGAGGCGACGGCAGCGTATGCGGTAAAGCGGCGTCGGGATCCGAAACCGCATCCTGATCCAGGAATCGGGCACCGGGAATGTGGGCTGCATCATATTCGGCGCGCGCGTCGCGCTTTTGGGCCGGCAGGTACCAGGACGCGTCTACAATGGTCACACCAGGCTCGCCCAGGCGCCCCTGCAACCAGTCCGCATCGACGGTGAAAGGACTGTCTTCGGCCATTCTCGTTCTCCCTATCCCGGGTAAAACAAAGCGTTGCGTGTCAAGCCGCCGGCATCGGGCCGAAGCGGATGCGGAAGCGCCTGTTTTCGCGGCCCTTCTTTTCGATCTTGCCGATATGGATTTCGCCTATTTCCCCAGTGCTTTTCACATGCGTGCCACCGCAGGGCTGGCTGTCCACCGAGGCGTTCTCACCGATGCAGACCAGGCGGATCTTGCCGGTACCGACCGGCGGCCGGACGTTCTTGGATTTCACCAGGCCAGGGTTCGCGGCAAGTTCCTCGTCGCTGATCAGCCTGGTGAAAATCGGATGATCAGCCCGCACCAGATCCATCAGGCCCGCCGTCACCTCTTCCCTGGTGAAGCTCGCGTCCGGAATGTCGAAATCGACACGGCTGTCGTCCTCGGAAACCGCCGCGCCCGTGATCGGGAACGGGCACACGACTGTGAGCAGATGGCAAGCCGCGTGCATGCGCATCAACAGGTGCCGACGTTCCCAGTCGATGGCGAGTTTCACCTTCTCGCCGACGGCCAAGGCCGCCTGCTCGGGCGCCGGCACAAGAATGATCTCGTCCTTGGTCTCACCTGTGATGGTGGCCGCGACGGCGATCCGGCTGCCATCGGCGCGTTCGAGATAGCCGGTGTCTCCCGGCTGGCCGCCCGACGTGGCGTAGAAGATCGTCCGGTCGAGAATGATGCCGCCACGGTCGTTGACATCAACGACCGTCGCGTCCGCCGTGCTGAGATAGGCGTCGTCACGAAACAGCGCCTGTGTCTTGTGCGCCATCACGCGACCTTCTCGAAAGGCACCGAAATCTTGCTCTGCAACTCCATCCAGCCCGGCACCGGAAGGTTCTTCTCGCGCAGGAACTGCGGGTTGAACAATTTTGACTGGTAGCGCGTGCCGTAGTCGCAAAGAATGGTCACGATGGTGTGGCCGGGGCCTAATTCCCTGGCCAGCCGGATCGCGCCGGCGATATTGATGCCGGTCGAGCCGCCGACGCACAAACCTTCTTCCTGGATCAGGTCGAAGACGACCGGCAGCGCATCCTCGTCCCTGATCTGGAAGGAAAAGTCCGGCGTGAACCCTTCGAGATTGGCGGTGATGCGTCCCTGCCCGATGCCTTCGGTGATCGAACTGCCCTCGGACTTCAACTCGCCGCTGGTGTAGAAACTGTAGAGCGCGGCCCCCAATGGGTCGGCGAGCGCGATCTTCACGTCCTTCCTCTTGGCCTTCAGCCCCATGGCGACGCCGGCCAGCGTTCCGCCGGAACCCACCGCGGAGACGAAACCATCGACCTTCCCGCCGGTCTGGGCCCAGATTTCTTCCGCAGTGGAACGGATGTGGCCATCGCGGTTGGCGACATTGTCGAACTGGTTGGCCCAGATAGCGCCATTCGGCTCGGTTCTCGCCATCTGCTCGGCCAGCCGTCCCGACAGTTTCACGTAATTGTTGGGGTTCTTGTAAGGCACGGCCGGCACTTCGATCAGCTCGGCGCCGAGCACCCTGATCGTGTCCTTCTTTTCTTGGCTCTGCGTGTCCGGAATGACGATGACGGTGCGGTAACCAAGCGCCTTGGCGACAAGCGTCAAGCCGATGCCCGTGTTGCCGGCCGTCCCCTCGACGATGACGCCACCCGGCTGCAGCAGGCCACGCTGCTCAGCGTCGCGGATGATGAACAGGCCGGCGCGATCCTTGACCGACTGTCCAGGATTCATGAACTCGGCCTTGCCCAGGATCTCGCAGCCGGTTTCTTCGGAAGCTTTGTTGAGGCGGATCAGAGGCGTGTTGCCGATCGCGTCGATCACAGAACGGGGCATTCAGGATTCCTTGTGTGCGTGCGCCGAAACCCTAGAAACCCGGCGCTTCGGTTTCAAGGCAAGAATTGTCTGGTCCAGTCGCATTTCCGGCGCTGCGACGCATCGGCATTCTCGAGACTGGGCCGATGTCGCACAGTTCATTTGCGCTCACGGCCGAAAAGCACTCTTTTCATTCGATTTCTTCGCCGCTAGAGCAAAGCACCAACAACTCGGCGGGGCGCAGCATGACACTCTATCGGGCCGATCCGAAACACGGCGTCGCCTGGGTCACCGGCGGCAGCAGCGGCATTGGGCGCTCGCTGGCCAGGGATCTGGCCTCCCAGGGCTATGCGGTGGCGGTGACAGCGCTCGACGACGATCCGATCGACACGCTCATCGTCGAGACGGCGCAGATGCCGGGCAGCGTCACGGCCTTTCCCTGCGATGTCACAGACGAGCCGCGCATGGCAAGAACGGTCGCCGCGATCGAGAAGGAGCTCGGCCCGATCGTGCTCGCCGTCTTCAATGCGGGAAACTACATCTCCACGCCTGGAGAGGCTCTCGTCGTCAGCGATTTTCGTCATTCCTTCGAGGTCAACTATTTCGGCATCATCAACGGGTTGGTGCCGCTCGTGGAACATATGCGCGTGCGGGCGCGCGGCCATGTCGTTCTGGTCGGCTCGGTCACCGCCTATTTCGGCTGGCCGACCACGGCCGCCTATGGCGGCACCAAGGCGGCGATCAACATCCTGGCCGAGTCCCTGAAGTACGATTTCGACAAGATGAACATCCGCGTCCAGGTAATAAACCCCGGTTTCGTCGACACACCGCTGACCGAAAAGAACATGCTGCCGATGCCGGGGCTGATGCCAGTCAGCCGTGCGACGCGCCGCATGGTGCGGGGCATCAAATCCGGCGGCTTTGAAGTCACCTTTCCGTATCGCACGAGCTGGCCGCTGAAATTTCTCGCCCTGCTGCCGAGGCCATGGTCCCGATGGGTGATCAGCCTCACGACCAGCTGGAAGGCCCGGCCGCTGCATTACGAGCGCAAACGGCCCGCCGAATAGAATGCCTACAGGATTGGTGGTTTGGCGGCCTGAACGACCGTTGCCTGTTCACGGCCACCACCATAGGTTTGTTGTTGTTACGTGGAGTCTGGGATGGGGCGACGGATCGTGCTTGCTGTGCTGGGCCTGATCGCCGTCCTTGCACTGATCTTGGTATTTGGTCCCCGAGTTCCCGTCGATACCACGGTCCACTTCAATCCTTCCGTGATCGGTGACGATCCGCAGGCCTATGTGGCCAAGGCGGAAGCCGGCGTGCCCGGCATCCGCGATGGGCTGGAGAAGGAGATCATCTGGGCCAACCCGATGGTGCATGCCAAGACGCCGCTGTCGATCGTCTATATCCACGGCTTCTCGGCTTCAAAGGGCGAGGTCCGCCCCCTGCCCGACGAGGTCGCCGAGCAACTCGACGCCAACCTCTTCTATACCCGTCTTACCGGGCACGGCGAGGGCGGCGCGGCCATGACGCAGGGAAGCGTCAATGCCTGGATCAACGATTATGAGGAGGCACTCGCCATCGGCCGGGCGATCGGCGACAAGGTGATCGTCATCTCAACCTCGACCGGCGGCTCGCTGGCGGCATGGGCGGCAACGCAGCCCGGCGCATCGGAGGGGGTGGCGGCCATAGCGTTCATCTCGCCCAATTTCGGCGTGAAGGCATCCGGCGCCGAGATCCTGACCATGCCATGGGGCAAACAGATCGCCGAACTCGTTGCCGGCAAGGAACGCAGCTTTGTGCCGCACAACGCGCTCCACGAAAAATTCTGGACCACCAGCTATCCGATCGCCGCGACGATGCCGATGCAAGCGCTGACGGAACTTGCCTATGGCGCGCCGGTGGAAAAGACGACCATTCCTGCCCTGTTCATCTTCTCGGATATGGACAAAGTGGTGCGGCCCGACCGCACGCGCGAGATTGCGGCGCGTTGGGGCGGCGCGCATGAGCTGGTCCCCATGGAAAGTACGGGCGATCCCGACAACCATGTCCTTGCCGGAGACGCGCTGTCGCCGTCGACCACGGCTTTCCTCGTGCAACGGATCGCGGTCTGGGTCGAAGCTGTCGCCAAATAGCGGCGCCAATGGGGGGCCCCCGGATATGAAAAGACCGGCCGAGGCAATGCCTCAGCCGGCCTTTGATCACCAGCAGTCGAGCCAGGCCAATTGATCTGGCTCGACGCGGATGATGATCAAGCAGCCCGCGCGGCGGGCCGCCTGCCGCCAAAGCGGCGCTTGTTGTTGCCCTTGAAGGGCTTGGCGCCTTCCGGCTTGCGTTCGCCGGCAAAGACCGGCTTGTCGCCGAAACGCTTCTTGCCGAAGCCGTTGTTCTGCTTCTTCTCGCCGCCGGGCCGTCTGCCGTCGCGACGGCCATTGTGATCGGCACGGTCATTGGCCGGCTCGCGGCGCTCGTTCTTTTCCGCCGGATTGCGAACCGGATCGGGGCTGCCCAGATGGTCGCCAACAACAGGCAGCTTGGTGCGGATGATGCGCTCGACCTGACGCAGCTTACTGTTTTCCGAAGGATCGCAAAGCGTGATCGCGATGCCGTCCTTGCCGTTGCGGCCGGTGCGGCCGATGCGGTGGACATAGCTTTCAGCCTCGTCCGGCAGGTCGAAATTCACGACATGACTGATGCCGGGCACGTCGATGCCGCGCGCGGCGATATCGGTCGCGACCAGAATGCGCACCGATCCATCACGAAAATCGTTGAGCGCCTTCTGACGGGCATTCTGCGATTTGTTGCCGTGAATGACGGCGGCCTTGAAGCCATCGCGCTCGAGATCCTTGGTCACCCGGTCGGCACCATGCTTGGTGCGCGAAAAGATGATGACGGACTTCATCGCTTCGTCGGCGAGCATCGTCGACAGAACCTGACGCTTCTGCTTGGTGCGGGCAAAAACGACGCCCTGCACGATCTCGGTGGCCGCAGTGCTTTGCGGCGAGACCTCGATACGGACCGGGTGCTTCAAAAGGCCCTTGGCGAGTTCCGCGATTTCGTCCGGCATGGTGGCCGAAAACAGCGCCGTCTGGCGATCAGGCGCGGTCGCCTTGGCGATGCGCTTGACGTCGTTGATGAAGCCCATGTCGAGCATGCGGTCGCCCTCGTCCAGCACCAGCCATTTGGTGTCGGAAAGGATAAGGTCGCCTTCGCGCACCAGATCGGTCAGCCGGCCGGGCGTGGCAATCAGGATGTCGACGCCGGGAGCGACCTTCTTCACCTGGCTGAAGCGCGAGACGCCGCCCAGCACGAGCGCTGTCGAGACATGCGCGCCCTTGGCGAGGATCTTGATGGTCTCCTCGATCTGCACGGCGAGTTCGCGGGTCGGCGCCAGGATGAGCGCACGCGTCGTCTTGGCGCGGCGCTTGGTGCCGAGCCCTATGATCTTCGACAGGATCGGCAGCGCGAAGGCCGCGGTCTTGCCGGAGCCGGTCTGGGCGATGCCGAAAATGTCGCGGCCTTCCAGCTGCGGCGGGATGGCCTGCACCTGGATCGGCTTCGGATCGGCGAAGCCGGCGGCATGGGTGGCCTTGAGCAGCGCACCCGTGATTCCCAGCGCCGCAAAACCGGAGAGTTCCGCGGTGTCATTGCCGGGCAAAGTGTTTTCGTTGGTCAAAATAATCTTCTTTCACGCGGCCTCTGGCCGCAAACATCAATGGCGGCAGGGCGCAACCTGCCGTCGGACAACATTGTCATGGAACGACAAGGCGGCGGACGTAACCGTCCGCGCGGCTGCGCTGTCGTGCCCGCATGCATCATGCCACGGGGCTTTTTCACCACCTTGCCAACCAATCAGGTCGATCAGCCGAAAAGAGGGAAAACAGACGCAACCAGTCTCATTCGTCGAGAAGGCCGGATTCGTTCCCGGCCCAAGCGCCTATGCCGTGCATATGGCTGAGTTCGCCTCGAAATGCAAGGGCGGCATGTTGCAACGCAGCAAAAACAGCCGAAAACGGGCGCTTGCGCTGCCCGGCGGGCATGATTACCACAAACGCAGCTTCGATTTTGGGGACTACGCGATGAAGGACGTGCTGAAGGAACTCGAGCGGCGGCGCGACATTGCCCGCATGGGCGGCGGCCAGGCGCGCATCGACGCCCAGCACAAGAAGGGGAAGCTCACCGCGCGCGAACGGATCGAGGTGTTTCTGGACGAGGGCTCGTTCGAGGAGTTCGATATGTATGTCGAGCATCGCTCGACCGATTTCGGGATGGAAAAGACCAAGATCGCCGGCGACGGCGTCGTCACCGGCTGGGGCACGGTCAACGGCCGTCCGATCTACCTCTTCGCCAAGGATTTCACCGTATTCGGCGGCTCGCTGTCGGAAGCGCATGCCGAGAAGGTCATCAAGGTGCAGGAGATGGCGCTGCGCAACCGCGCGCCGATCATCGGTCTCTATGATGCCGGCGGCGCCCGCATCCAGGAAGGCGTCGCGGCCCTTGGCGGTTATGCAGAGATCTTCCAGCGCAATGTGCTCGCGTCGGGCGTCATCCCCCAGATTTCCGTGATCATGGGTCCGTGCGCCGGCGGCGACGTCTATTCGCCCGCCATGACCGACTTCATCTTCATGGTGCGCGACACCTCCTACATGTTCGTCACCGGTCCGGATGTGGTGAAGACCGTGACCAACGAGACGGTGACGGCCGAGAGTCTCGGTGGCGCCTCGGTGCACACGACGAAATCCTCGATCGCCGACGGCGCCTATGACAATGATGTCGAGGCGCTGCTGCAGATGCGCCGGCTGGTCGACCTGCTGCCGGCTTCCAACACATCGGAACTCCCCGAGATCGAATGCTACCAGTCGGTCACCGACCATGATCTGTCGCTCGACCGGCTAATCCCCGACAATGCCAACAAACCCTATGACATCAAGGAGTTGATCCTGAAGGTCGCCGACGAGGGTGATTTCTTCGAGATCCAGCAGAGTTTCGCGAAGAACATCGTCACCGGATTCGGACGGATCGAGGGCCGCACTGTCGGCTTCGTCGCCAACCAGCCGATGGTGCTGGCCGGCGTGCTCGATTCCGATGCCAGCCGCAAGGCAGCGCGCTTCGTGCGCTTTTGCGATTGTTTTTCCATTCCGATCGTCACCTTCGTCGATGTTCCGGGTTTCCTGCCGGGCACCGCGCAGGAATATGGCGGGCTGATCAAGCATGGCGCCAAACTGCTGTTCGCCTATGCAGAGGCGACCGTGCCGAAGATCACCGTCATCACCCGCAAGGCCTATGGCGGCGCGTATGACGTGATGGCGTCAAAACACCTGCGCGGCGACATGAACTATGCCTGGCCGACGGCGCAGATCGCCGTGATGGGCGCAAGAGGCGCGGTCGAGATCATCTACCGCAAGGACATTGGCGACCCCGAAAAGATCGCGGCCCATACAAAGACTTACGAGGATCGTTTCCTGTCGCCCTTCGTCGCTGCCGAGCGCGGCTATGTCGACGAGGTGATCATGCCGCATTCGACCCGTCGTCGTGTCGCACGGGCACTGCGCATGCTGCGCAACAAGGACATGCAGAACCCCTGGAAGAAGCATGACAATATTCCGTTGTGAGCTGAATGTTGCCGGCGCCCCATAAGCGCCATTGATCAGAGCACGCCTCGGGCGGCGACCAGTTCACCTAGCACCGATACCATTGCCTGTGGCAAGTCCTCGGCGATCAGGCCCGGCCCGAACCGGCTGCCGGCCTCGGCGTGAATCCACACCGCCGCGCAGGCCGCTTCGAACGCCGGCATGCCTTGCGCCAGCAGCCCGGCGATGATGCCCGACAGCACGTCGCCTGATCCGGCGGTGGCAAGCCAGGCCGCGCCGTTGGCATTGATCGCCGCCCTGCCATCGGGCGCGGCGATCACTGTGTCGGCGCCCTTGTAGACAATAACGGCATTGGCCCGCGCGGCCGCCGCACGCGCCTTGTCCAATTTGGATGAGGTATCGTCACTGGCGATGTCCGGAAACAGCCTTGCGAACTCCCCTTCGTGCGGTGTCATGACAAGGTGCGGCGCGTTTGGTTGGCGAGCGGCTTCGAACAGGACGTCGGGCGCCTCGCGAAACGAGGTGATCGCGTCGGCATCGAACACGAGACCATCGATCTGTGCGGAAGCATCCTTTGCCTGGCCGGGGGCGAGGAGCGTGAGCCCAAAGGTCCGTGTCTTTTCGCCGACGCCAAAACCGGGCCCGAGGACGAAGGCCGACGGCCGGCGCTCCGCGACAAACGCCTTGATATCGGCGGCCTCATCGGCCTTGCGCAGCATGATCGAAGTCAGATGGGCGGCATTGACCTGCATGGCATTGCCAGGCGACAGCACGGTCACCGCCCCTGCTCCGCTTCGGGCCGCGGCAAGCGCCGACAGCCGCGCCGCCCCAGTAGCGTTCGGGCCGCCGGAAAAGACACCGGCATGGCCGCGCTTGTATTTGTGGGCGTCGACAGCCGGCACCGGGAAATCGTCCAACCAATGTGCTGGCGTGTTCTCCAAGGTGCGGGGTTGTAGGCGTGAAATGATATCGTCGCCGATGCCGATATCGGCGAGCACGATCTCGCCGCAACGTCCGCGTCCCGGCAGCAACAAATGGCCGGGCTTCTTGCGCGCGAACGTCACGGTCACGGCGGCGGTAAATGCCACGCCCAACACTTTGCCGCTGTCGCCCGAAACGCCCGAAGGCAGATCGACCGCGACAACCGGCAAATGCCTGTTAGTAGCAATATCGACCGCCCTGGCGGCATCACCGGACAGCGGCTTGGACAGCCCTGCCCCGTAAAGCGCGTCGACCACGATCGAGCCGGGCTGGGCTTCAAAGCCGGACAGCGGCCGGCGCGCGACCGGGCACTCGGCCGCGGCCAGCGCCGCGTCGCTTCGCGGCCTCGGCGCACCGGATGCCCAGACTGTCGTGGCGAGGCCGCTGCCAGCCAGGATACCGGCGACGACGTAGCCGTCGCCGCCATTGTTGCCGGGCCCGCAAAGCACATGGATGTGCGCCGCCTGGGGATAGCGGCTGAAGACCTCGGCCGCGACGGCTTCGCCGGAACGGCGCATCAGGCCGATGCCGTCGACTGGACCTGCGGCAATCGTCAGCCGGTCCGCCTCGCCCATCTCGGCGGAAGTAAGAAGTTCATCGCTCATGGATTGCCGATCCGCATTCGATCAAGCATTGTCCAGTTTTCGAGCCGAAGCAAACGAAGAGGGGAGTCTTTATCAGCTGCGGCTAAGTCGCTGGACGAGCATCAAGGCGCAAAACTGCACGCGGGATGGGCGATCTGCCTAAGTTTTGTGCGGACGCGGGCGCTGGCACTGTGTAGGCTTCGGCAGCCCATGCCGTATTCCGTGCATCGTATGACGCGAAATTGCATCCCGGCGCGGCATGGCTTCGAAATCGTATGAGACCGCTGCGAATCCAGCTATCTGGCACAGTTCGTGCTTGATGGGAGCGCAAGCGGGGGCTCACAACCCGTTTTTTTGGCAGTGGAGGCCACTTTCTACATGAAAAAGATCGAAGCGATCATCAAGCCATTCAAGCTGGACGAAGTGAAGGAAGCGCTTCAGGAGGCCGGACTGCAAGGCATCACCGTGACCGAGGCCAAGGGTTTCGGTCGCCAGAAAGGCCACACCGAACTCTATCGCGGCGCCGAATATGTCGTCGACTTCCTGCCCAAGGTGAAGATCGAGGTCGTCCTCGGCGACGACGCCGTCGAAGGCGCCATCGAGGCCATCCGCAGGGCGGCCCAGACCGGCCGCATCGGCGACGGCAAGATCTTCGTCTCCAACATCGAGGAAGTCGTGCGCATCCGCACCGGCGAAACCGGCATGGACGCCGTCTGAGGCGGCCATTCTCCCCAAAACGTCATCATCGAAAAACGTCATCACACAGGGATACACGACATGACGACAGCCAAAGACATCATGAAGCAGATCAAGGATAACGACGTGAAATTCGTCGACCTGCGCTTCACAGACCCGAAGGGCAAGCTGCAACACGTAACGATGGATGTCATCGAGGTCGAGGAAGACATGTTCGCCGACGGCGTCATGTTCGACGGCTCCTCGATTGCCGGCTGGAAGGCCATCAACGAGTCCGACATGGTGCTGATGCCCGATCCGGAGACGGTGCACATGGATCCGTTCTTCGCGCAGTCGACCATGGTCATCCTGTGCGACATCCTCGATCCGGTTTCGGGCGAGTCCTACAACCGCGATCCGCGCGGCACGGCCAAGAAGGCCGAAGCCTACATGAAGTCGGAAGGCATCGGCGACACCATCTATGTCGGCCCGGAAGCCGAGTTCTTCGTGTTCGATGACGTCAAGTACAAGGCCGACCCCTACAATACCGGCTTCAGGCTCGATTCCACCGAACTGCCGTCGAATGACGACACCGACTACGAAACCGGAAATCTCGGCCACCGCCCGCGCATCAAGGGCGGCTATTTCCCGGTGCCGCCGATCGATTCGGCGCAAGACATGCGCTCCGAGATGTTGACCGTGCTCGCCGAAATGGGCGTGCGTGTCGAAAAGCATCACCATGAGGTGGCCGCCGCGCAGCACGAACTCGGCATCAAGTTCGACACGCTTGTCCGCAACGCCGACAAGATGCTGATCTACAAATACGTCGTGCACCAGGTCGCCAACGCCTACGGCAAGACGGCCACCTTCATGCCGAAGCCGATTTTCGGCGACAACGGCTCGGGCATGCATGTGCACCAGTCGATCTGGAAGGGCGGCAAGCCGACCTTCGCCGGCAATGAGTATGCCGGCCTGTCGGAAAGTTGCCTGTTCTACATCGGCGGCATCATCAAGCACGCCAAGGCGATCAACGCATTCACCAACCCGCTGACCAACTCCTACAAGCGCCTGGTGCCGGGCTATGAAGCGCCCGTCCTGCTCGCTTATTCCGCGCGCAACCGCTCGGCCTCCTGCCGCATCCCGTTCGGCTCGTCGCCGAAGTCGAAGCGCGTCGAGGTCCGCTTCCCCGATCCGGGCGCGAACCCTTACCTCGCTTTCGCCGCCATGCTGATGGCCGGCCTCGACGGCATCAAGAACAAGATCCATCCTGGCCAGCCGATGGACAAGGATCTTTACGACCTGCCGCCGAAGGAATTGAAGAAGATCCCGACCGTCTGCGGTTCGCTGCGTGAAGCCCTGCAGAGCCTCGACAAGGACCGCGGCTTCCTGAAGGCCGGCGGCGTCTTCGACGACGACCAGATCGACAGCTACATCGAGCTGAAGATGGCCGAAGTGATGCGCTTCGAAATGACCCCGCATCCGGTCGAGTACGACATGTACTACTCGGTCTGAGATCTCTTGGGATAGCATTACAAAGCCCTTGAAGGACGTCCTCCTTCAAGGGCTTTTTGCTGCTGGTTTCGCCAATGCGAAAGGACCAGCCATGCGCCAGCGCTCGACTGCTTTCGGTCCAGGGATGGATTGCTCTTGCCCAGGCAACAGCTGGCGGCGGAGGATGAAAATCAGGATCGGGACGAAGCTGATGCAGCTGCGTTCGCAAACGGCTCTGAACGTCATGAAAACGCCAGGAGCGAGCGGCGCACTGCCTCAGGCTGCAATGCCCGCTCGTCCGGCGCCCCCGCCAATGCCGTCGTTCAAGAAACCCCGCCCCGTCCGAACAGCATCACTTTGGCGTAACCCCAAGGCCACGAATACGCATGCCGCGGCGCAATCTGTCAACGCCGCCAACCGGAGGCATAACCGCCGATTTCGGTGTATGAACAACGGCTTATATAAGAGCCCTTCAGTGGGCAGGCGCCGCATAACCGCGGTTTTGCGGGCTTTTTGAGCGATTTACAAGCTTGCCGATCGGAGCCACGGTAACCGCATGTCAGCCAGGGTGGGCCGACACGACGGTTTTGAGCCGCCCTTTTCAACCTGACTTTTTTTGGGTGTATTCGCTCCGCAAGGCCGGCGCAGAAAAAAGAACCCCGGTAAAGGCCGGGGTTCTCGCACGGACAGAACGTCGGAGGGTGGCGCCTATCCGGCAAGTTCGTCGGGGCCGTGCAGATTCAGCGATCGAGGTTCACGGCCGGCTTTTCGCTCCCGTCTGCCGACCGCTGCGGCGGTGCCGCAGCTTCTCCATCGAGCATCTTGCGCAAGCGGCGCAGTTTGCGTTTGCCCAGCCGAGGAGACTCGGGAGACGGTTGCTCGCGCCTGCCCAACAATGCGTGCTTCAACTCGCCGTAGCCGACGCGCCCGGCCTGGGCGATTGCCGCGCGCGCGGCATCGAAGGCCGCACCTGGATGTTTGCGCACCAGGACGCCGAGCGCGCGCAGTACCGCCGCGGCACCCATACGATGAAGGGCCGTATCCGCATAGGCCCTCAGCACCCGCCGTTCCAGCGGCTTCGGCAGGCCGGAACGGGCATCTGGGAGTTCATGTTGCACTAATGTCTGGCAGCCTTCTTCTGGCCGCCCCTCTGCTGGTTCTTCGGCAGCACGGCGTCAGCCGCGTCGGACAGCACCCCCATGACCGCCGAGCCCGCGCTCTGCACCATCTCGGTGGCGATACCGGCGGCGCCGGCGGTCTTTCTCGCCAGTTGCTTGCCGGCGGCTGCCAACTCACCCCGTTCCTGCACCAGCACGGCCGCCGCGGCGCCCGCGCCGGCGGTGATAGCGTTCGCAAGGAGGTCTCGGCCGAGCGGACTCGAAAGCAGCGACCGCAGCATTTTAGACTTGCGCATCGCCTTCGGCACCCTGAAGCCTGCCACCTTCTTGGGAATTCTATTTTTCTTAGCCATCTCAAGTCTCCTTTCGCGTCGGGAACGTCGCAAAAGGGGGAGGGTTCCGCCAGAGCCGAGAAAGTGCGGGGCTTGCTGTCACGAGGGTTTTGGGAGAGCAAACCGGCTCTCGTCAAGCAGTCGCTCGGCCTGGCGCGGGCCGCATCACCGGCTCACACTTTCCGGGCGACATCTTCCTCGCCTTGTCGATGCCGCGCCCAACACCGCTTTCCGCAAGGCCCGCCACCGAGCGGAGCCATGGGCATATGGATTTCATCCCTTGGGCAGGGATGGACGATTTTTATATGGCCGTAGTGCAAGCGACGAGGAGGGCGTGCTGAACGCACTGGTCGCCAATGGCGACATGATCCCACGCGACGGCAACCGCAGCCACGACAAAAAGCCTCGGCGTTCCACCGAGGCTTTTTATCGTCGATTTATCGAGGCGGCACGTTTACGGCCCGCGTCGCGAAAACAATTCAGGCAGCGGCCGAAACCGACGCGTCGGTCGAAACCTGCGAAATCGTCTTCAGGACCTGCGAGGCGATCTGGTAGGGGTCGCCCTGGGAGTTCGGACGACGGTCTTCCAGATAGCCCTTGTAGTCATTCTTGATGAAGGAGTGCGGCACGCGGATCGAGGCGCCACGGTCGGCGACGCCATAGCTGAACTTGTTCCACGGCGCGGTCTCGTGCTTGCCGGTCAGGCGCTTGTCGTTGTCGGGACCATAGACGGCGATGTGGTCCATCAGGTTCTTGTCGAACTGCGCCATCAGCGCCTCGAAATAGGCCTTGCCGCCGACTTCGCGCATGTACTTGGTCGAGAAGTTGCAGTGCATGCCCGAGCCGTTCCAGTCGGTATCGCCGAGCGGCTTGCAGTGGAACTCGATGTCGATACCGTACTTTTCGGTCAGCCGCAGCAGCAGGTAGCGAGCCATCCAGATCTGGTCGGCAGCCTTCTTGGAACCCTTGCCGAAAATCTGGAATTCCCACTGGCCCTTGGCCACCTCGGCGTTGATGCCTTCATGGTTGATGCCGGCGGCGAGGCAAAGGTCGAGATGCTCCTCGACGATCTGGCGCGCGACGTCGCCGACGTTCTTGTAGCCGACGCCGGTGTAGTACGGGCCCTGCGGCGCGGGATAGCCGCTGTCGGGGAAGCCGAGCGGACGGCCGTCCTTGTAGAAGAAATATTCCTGCTCGAAACCGAACCAGGCCCCATCGTCGTCGAGAATGGTCGCACGGCTGTTGGACTCGTGTGGCGTCACCCCATCGGGCATCATGACTTCGCACATGACCAAAATGCCATTGGTGCGAGCCGGATCCGGATAGAGCGCCACTGGCTTCAGCACGCAGTCGGAACTGCGGCCCTCGGCCTGCATCGTCGAGGATCCATCGAAGCCCCACAGCGGCAGCTGTTCGAGCGTCGGGAATTCGGCGAATTCCTTGACCTGCGTCTTGCCGCGAAGGTTGGCGACTGGGGTGTAACCATCGAGCCAAATGTACTCGAGCTTGTATTTCGTCATTTTAGCCTCTCTTTGCTTGATAACCGAACACTGAACGGCGTCGACTTGCGCCTGCCCTCAGCAGCCGGCCCTGCCGGATCACTAAAAAGCAATTCGTGTGCCACTCGGGCGTCGGCGAGTGCGGCAAAATGGCTGCGAGATCGCGTTGAATTTGCTGAGCCGCCTCAGCAAATGGACCGAGATCGATCAAAGGCCTTGAATGCATAAATAGCAGGCAAATACTGATCTTTTCATAGGCATATTGCCTAAAGGACTCGCAGAACCTATCTTGCAGCAAAGCTGAATCGACAAGCTCCTGCGGAAGAAGGAGAATGCCCGTGGAAGTCGCTACCTCCCGTCCGTCGGCACAAATTCTGATGTTCCCTCTGGCAGCACGCAAATCTGCTTTAAATTTAGGCGCGAAGGCCAAATTCGCGGCAGAGCTCGCATCCCTGCGCGGCACGCACGTCGATTTTGACGGCTGGTACCACGAAGCGGCGATTGAAGACGAAAACCAGCGCAAGAGCTGATTCGCTTTCTTCAGGCCTAGCTAGGACATGAAAAGCCCGGCGCGATTGCTCGCGCCGGGCTTTTTTTAAGCTCAACCAGTCGGCTATTGCTTGGCGTCCAAATCCGTGCCGAGCGTATCCCTGACGAAGATCATGCCGATGACCAGCGACATCGCCGCGATCACCACGGGGTACCAGAGGCCATAGTAGATGTCGCCCTTGTAGGCGCTGAGCGCGAACACGGTCGCCGGCAGCAGGCCGCCGAACCAGCCGTTGCCGATATGATAGGGCAACGACATACCGGTGTAGCGGATACGGGTCGGGAACATCTCGACCAGGATCGCGGCGATCGGTCCGTACACCATGGTCACGAATACCACCAGGATGAACAGGATGCCGATCGTCATTGGCCAGTTCACGGCCGCCGGATCAGCGACCATGGCGAAGGCACCGCCGCCCGGAATGTTGTAGACGGTGACTTCTGGCGCGCCGGCCGCCTCGTCCTTGGTCAACAGCTTGTCGGTGACTGCCTTGTCCGTCGGAACAGTCGCCTTCTCACCGCCTCGGATGGTCGCGGCATCGAGCTTCAACTCGGGATTGGCCGCGATGAATGCGTCGAGTTTCTGGTCCGCAACCTTGATTGCCGCGCGCTTCAGCGGATAGCCGCCATCCTGCAACGACATGTTGACGGCCTTGACGAAGGCAGCGTCCTTGGCCTTGGCCTGATCGCCGGCGGCGACCGCATCGTAGGACGTCACCGTCTCGTTGCCGATCTTGACCGACGCAGCCGTTCCGGCCGCGGCCGTCGGCACCACGTCGTAGGGAACCGAGTTCTTGGTCAGGAACGAAGTCGCGATGTCGCAGGACGTCGTGAACTTCGCGGTACCGACCGGATTGAACTGGAACTTGCAGTCGCCGGGTGCTGCCGTCACCGTCGCCCGCGTATTTTGCTGCGCTTTGGCGAGCGCCGGATTGGCGGCCCAGGTCAGCGCCTTGAACAGGGGGAAGGTGCAGACGATGGCAAGCGCGAGGCCGGCCATGATGATCGGCTTGCGGCCGATCTTGTCGGACAGCCACCCGAAGACGACGAAGAAGATCGAGCCGAGCGCCAGTGCAATGGCGATCATGATGTTGACCGACTGCGCGTCGACCTTCAGCACGTTCTGCAGGAAGAACAGTGCATAGAACTGCCCATTATACCAGACCACGGCCTGGCCTGCGGTAAGGCCGAGCAGCGCCAGCAGGGCGATCTTGGCGTTCTTCCACTGGCCGAAGGCTTCCGATAGCGGCGCCTTGGAGCCCTTCCCTTCGTCCTTCATCTTCTGGAAGGTTGGAGATTCGGAGAGAGACAGCCGAATCCAGATCGAAACGGCAAGCAGAACGAAGGAGACGATGAAGGGAACGCGCCAGCCCCAGGCGGCATAGCTTTCCTTGCTCAGTGATCCCTGCACGATCAGGATGACGATCAGCGACAGGAACAGACCGAGCGTCGCCGTCGTCTGGATCCAGGACGTATAAAAGCCACGGCGATCATCGGGCGCATGCTCGGCGACATAGGTCGCCGCACCGCCATATTCGCCGCCCAGCGCCAGGCCCTGCAGCATGCGCAGGACGATCAGGATCACCGGAGCCGCGATGCCCAAAGTCGCATAACCGGGTAGCAGGCCAACCAGGAAGGTCGACAGACCCATGATCGTCATGGTGACGAGGAAGGTGTATTTGCGGCCGACAAGGTCGCCGATGCGGCCGAACACGAGCGCGCCGAACGGGCGCACGAGGAAGCCGGCGGCAAAGGCCAGCAGCGCGAAGATGTTGCGGGTCGCCTCGGGAATGGTCGGGCTGAAAAAGGTCGAGCCGATGAAGGCCGCCAACGAGCCATAGAGGTAGAAATCATACCATTCGAAAACGGTACCGAGCGAAGAGGCAAAGATGACTTTCTTCTCCTCCCGTGTCATGCCGCGGCTCGTTCCGCCGGCGGTTGATGCCATTGCCATTGAGTTATCCTCCCGTGAGACCCTTGTCCTCGATGCCGCGCGGCAGCGTCCGGGTTCTCCTGCGAACGCGGACTCACGACAGCCATCACGGAAAAAATGACAGAAAGCCGGGGTCTAAGGCAGAGCGCCTTTGGGATTATGACTTTGGTATTAGGTGCGCTGCGGCAATAAACCGGCCGGTCAGACCTTGAGCGCTTCGAGAAGATTAACGGCAGCCATCATGTCCCGTTTGCGGGCGGCGCGGCGCGCGACCGCTTCGGCGTCCTGCCCCCAATGCGCGATCTGCCAGTCCTCATCGACATGGCCGGCGGCCCAGGCCGCCTCACCGTCGAGCTCGCCGAAATCGACGGCGAGCGCCAGCAGCGCCGAACCGGTCAGCGAGGTCATGACGTGGATGGCGGCCAGCCGCAGCGGCTGCGCGCGCTGGGCAAGATGACTGCCCAGAACGGCGATCGTCTCGCGCGGCTGCTCGACATGGATGATTCCTTCGGCAAGGTTGAAGCGGGCGCCGAGCGCCGCACGGGCCCAGTCAATGACCGGATCCCACTGCTCGTTCTGCCGCTCGACCAGCCCTTGCGGCGCGTCGGCGCGGTAGCAGAGCAGATCCGACGAGGCAAAGCGCAGTATGTCTTCCACCACTGCCTGCGGATCACTGGCGACCCCGTCCAAAGCGGTGTTGACGAGGCGCATCACCGGCATCGTCACCGGATTGATGGTCTCGTCCTGCGCGGCGAACTCGTCGGCCACAAGCGCTGCCGCCGCCTGCGTCGGCAGCACCAACAGCGCCTTGCCGGGCGTACGCACCGGCTTGCCGTCGAGATAGACGGCAAACCCTCCCTCTATCGGCGCAACCGAAACGGTCTTGTAGAAGCGCTTGGGCAGCGGTGTCTTCATTTGAATCTGGGCGCGACGCACCGGATCCGGATCGGAAAGATATTTGCCCGCTTCGAGGTCGTTGAGGATATCACGCATGAAATCTCTCTCTTACACCGGTGTCAGCTTGCGTGCCGGCCGGTTGACGATGATCAGGCCCGCTACAATCAAGCCAAGTGCCAGAAAAATGCGAATGGTCAGCGGCTCGTTCAAGATCAAGGCACCGCACAAGACACCAAAAACCGGCGACAGGAAAGTGAAGCTGGACAGGCCGGAGGCCGGATAGCGGCGCAGCAGCCAGAACCATAGGACATAGGTGAAAGCGACGATGTAGATCGCCTGGAAAAGCAGCGCCAATGTCGGCAACAATGAGGGATCGCGCACCGGCGGACCGGCGAGAGGCAATACCAAAATGCCGACTATCGCCGCGCCGGCGAGTTGATAGAGCAACAGCTTCTCGGCGCTCGCTTCAACCAGTTTCGACCGTTTGATGAGGATATTGGTCAAGGCCCAGAAGAACCCGGAGCCAAGGCTCAGGAGATCACCGAACAGCATGTCGCCGCCGCCGAGCTTATCGGAGAAGACCGTGGCAAGGCCGGCGAAGGCCAATAACAGGCCGAGGAATTTGCGCCAGGTGATCTGCTCGCCAAGCAGGAAGTGCCCACCCACCAGCATCCAGAACGGCATTGAATTGACCAGCAGCGTGTTACGGGCCACGGTCGTGTGCTCCAGTCCCACATAGAGGCAGAGGAATTCGATGCCGAAAAGCACGCCGACAGCGATACCGGCGAGCAACGTGCCATCCCGGGTGAAAAGCGCGATGCCGCGCCAGCGGCACCAGAGAAAGACGAAGAAGCCGCCAATGACCGAGCGCGCGATCGCCAGGAAGACGGGATCGTAGCCGGCATAGGAGATCTTGGCGGCGACGTAGTTCAGGCCCCAGGAAAAGGTCAGGCCGACCATGATGGCAGCGGCTGCTAGATCGACCGTGTCGCGGCGGTCCAGCACGTCGGTAGCGCCACTCACAATCAATCCTCCGCGCTCTGCTCGTCGAAACCGATCAGGTTCCAGCTCTGGCGCATGTGTGGTGGCATCGGGGCGGTGACGTCGATGACACCCTTGTCCGGATGAGGAATGATAATCCGGCGCGCATGCAGGTGCAGGCGGTTCTGAATGCCACCGGGAAAATCCCAATTGGTGTCGGCCTCGAAATATTTGGGATCGCCGATGATCGGACAACCGATATAGGCCGCGTGGACGCGCAGCTGATGCGTACGGCCGGTATAGGGTTCCATCTCCAGCCAGGTCATCGTCTGCGCCGCCTGCTCGATGATGCGGTAGTGGGAGACGGCGTGGTCGGCGCCCTTTTCGCCGTGTGCTGCGATGCGCACGCGGTCGCCGTCTGGCGTCGCCTCCTTGATCAGCCAGGTCGAGATCTTGTCCTCGCGCTTGGGCGGCACACCCTTGACCAGCGCCCAATAGGTTTTCTTGGTCTCACGGGCGCGGAATGCCTCGGAGAGCTTCATCGCGGCCAGTCTCGTGCGGGCAACGACCAGCACACCCGACGTGTCGCGGTCGAGCCGGTGCACCAGCCGTGGCTTCTCGCCCTTCTGGTTGCGCCAGGCTTCCAGCATGTCGTCGACATTGCGGGTGACGCCCGAACCGCCCTGCACCGCCAGACCCGCAGGCTTGTTGAAGACAAAGACCTTCGGGTCCTCATGCAGCAGCATCTTGGCGAGCACGTCGGCATCGCCCTGGTTGCGGATCGAGTGGCCGGTGAGCGGGCTGTCGCCTTTCTTATCCACCTCGAGCGGCGGAACGCGCACCAACTGACCAGGCTCGACGCGGGTGTCCGCCTTGACGCGGCCGCCATCGACGCGGATCTGGCCGGAGCGCAGCAGTTTCTGCAGATGGCCAAAGCCAAGGCCCGGGAAATGGGTCTTGAACCAGCGATCGATCCGCATGCCCGCCTCGCCGGCTTCCACCGTGATCTGTTCAACGCCTGCCATATTTTCTTACCTGTTTTCCGAGCGGGGCCTGGCCTGCTCTCGGCGCGCCAATAGCATTAAGGCAGGCTTCTTGCGAGCCAAAGACCCAAAAACAAGGCGATGATGGCGCCAATGACGCTGGCCAGCGCATATCCAAACGCGGGCAGCGTGGCGCCCCGCTCCCAAAGCGTCGCGAAATCGAGCGAGAAAGCCGAAAAGGTGGTGAAGCCGCCGAAGACGCCGGTGGCGACAAAGAGCCTGACTTCGTTCGATCCGCCGCGGCGCGCCAGGATAGCGATGAACAGGCCCATGGCGAAGGAGCCGACGATGTTGATGGCCATCGTGCCCCAGGGATAGTTGGGGCCCACAAGGCGCAGCGCGCCCATACTGGTCAGATGGCGGATGCCGGCGCCGATGCCGCCGCCGATGACAACGAGAAGCAGATTGAACATGGCCGTCTACTGCCCCTGCGAGGGCGGCGGCGTCAATCCCTTCAGGCCCGCGAGGGCGTTCCGGGAATGGCACAGACGGTTGAGCGCGTCAGAAACCGCTTTTCGCGCCCGTTGTCGAGGGAGAACATGCCACCCCTGCCCGCTACCACGTCGATGATGAGGTCGGTGTGTTTCCACACCTCATATTGCGAGGCGCTGATATGGACCGGCGTTCCGCCGATCTCGCCCAGCATGACGTGTTGTCGCCGACAATGAACTCACCGCGGGGATAGCACATCGGCGATGAGCCGTCGCAGCAGCCACCGGACTGGTGAAACAGCACCGGTCCGGCTGCGCTAGTGGATTTTTCAGTTCAGGTTGTTTCGACCTTCTTCGGCTTGGTCGAGCCAATCATCTTCCAGTTCTTGTAGAACATCGAATTGATGCGTTCGACGCTGACCGAGACGACGGCGAGCATGCCGGCTATCAGTCGGGGAACCGGGGACGGCCTGATGATGTCCATGAACACACAGTAGCGGCGGCCGTCATATTCATTGACCGATCGATGCAGCAGCGTGTCGTCGAAAATGAACAGCGGATTGTCGTACCAGTAATTCTTGACGTTGCCGCATTCGACGAAGATCTCCGACTTCACCGGGATCAAATTATAGAGGATGCGCAGGCTGAGCCGCAGCGGGCCGAAATGCCAGGAAGTCGATTCGCGCTTGCTGAAAACGGAAACGGCGATGGTCTTGATGTATTTGAAATCCCTGTTGAACTCGGCGACGTTGTCTATCCTGTGCTTGCCGTACCACTGATAGACGTACATGCCGCGCCGGCCGGCGCCGAAATTGGCGTCGATGTCGGCGATGATCTCGCCCTTGCGCGCCTTGAAAATATCAAGAACCTCATTGACCTCGCGCTGATAGTCTTCCGGAAACTGCTCCAGCTTCCACACGCCCGGATTTTTGTAGCAGAGCAGGTCCACCAGCAGGTTGAATGGCGAGAGCAGCCAGGTGAACAGGCCGTTGCCAAGGAAGTAACCGCTGAACAGCGAAAGATCCTTCCTGTCGTTGCGCAGCACGTCGATCAGGCCACAAACGATGAAGATCGTCGTGAGGATGGGAATGAAATAGAAGCCAAGGGCGAGAAGCGGAATGGCGATGGCGAATTTGCGAAGGGACTTGCGAAGGGTTTTTGTCATTTTTCCACGCGCGAAGCGCGATCCTGTTGCGAGATGCCAAAATCTTGGCAACGACCACCGCCCGGTCGTGCGCCTTGATAAGGTTTTTTGGGTGACCACACAACGGTCACGGCATCGTGGCCTGGTGGCTGCCTTGTGGAGCTTGCTGGAATCAGGTCAATGCACCGCCGGCAAACCGAGCTCGTCCCATTTGTCCCTGGCCACGGGATCGCCGACCAGAAACTCAAAGTCAATGACGCTTTCACCGTCTTGTGCGAGCTGGCATTTGAATTTCAGGTTGTACCAGTTTTTGCGGCTGCGGAAAGCCGCGCCATTCGCGGCGATCGTGGTGTCTGTGATCTTTTCCTCCGCCGTCGCATAGGGCACCACACGGTCTGGCTGAAAGTCCGCTCGCCATCGGCGAATCTGGTCCATGGCCTCGATATCGCACAATTGCACCATGCGCTCGTCGGAAGCGAAGGTCGCAAGATCGGCGCGCGCCTGCCGGCTGCGCGGATCGGCGAGCGTCTTGCCCGACAGCATTTCTGTTGGCCGGATCATGGCCGGCGCGCTGGGCGGTTGAGGTTTGGACGGGTTCGAAGCAGGCGGTGGCGCTGCTGTCCGCGGCTTCGGCGTCGCCGGAACAGCTGGTACGGGCGGCGGTCTGGTCGATGTCTCGAATTGTTCAGGCGTCAGGATGTCGACCGACACCCGCTCTTCCTCCAGCCGGTTCGGCCGCTTCGGCAGCGGCATCAATGCCACTGTCGCGGCAAAGAGAGCATGAAGAACGACCGAAGTTGAAACGCCCCAGGGCGAAGCTTCGTCCCGAAGCGTGACGACCACCGGGCCACGCAAGACGGCTATTCCCGTTCCTTGCGCAGCTTCGCCCAGTAGTCGAGCCGCTTCCGGATATCGCGCTCGAAACCACGCTCCGGCGGATCATAGAAGGTCTGGCGGCCCATCTTCTCCGGAAAATAGTCCTGCCCCGAAAAGGCGTCCGGCTCGTCATGGTCGTAGCGATAGCCCGCGCCGTAATCTTCCTCTTTCATCAGCTTGGTCGGCGCGTTGAGGATGTGCTTCGGCGGCAGCAGCGAGCCATGCTGCTTGGCTGCCTGCGTGGCCGCCTTGAAGGCGGTGTAGACGGCGTTGGATTTCGGTGCGGTGGCGAGATAGACGGTGGCCTCGGCAAAGGCGAGTTCGCCCTCCGGGGAGCCAAGATAATCATACGCGTCCTTGGCAGCGTTGGCGACGACCAGCGCCTGCGGATCGGCAAGGCCAATGTCCTCCATCGCCATGCGGACCAGACGGCGGCCGAGATAGAGCGGATCCTCGCCGGCATCGAACATGCGGGCGAGATAGTAGAGCGCGGCATCCGGATCCGAACCGCGCACCGACTTGTGCAGCGCCGAGATCAGATTGTAGTGGCCGTCCTGGCCCTTGTCGTAGATCGGCGCGCGGCGCTGGACGATGCGCTGCAACCCTTCGGGATCGAACACCTCGCCAGGCTTGGCGGCACGCCAGACTTCCTCGGCGAGGGTCAGCGATGCGCGTCCGTCGCCATCGCTCATCCGGATCAGCATCGCCCGCGCCTCGTCATCGAGCGGAAGCGCCCTGCCCTCCGTCTCTTCCGCCCGCGTCATCAGCTTGGCGATGCTCTCCTCGCCGAGCGAATGGAAGACCATGACCCGCGCGCGGGATAAGAGGGCCGCGTTGAGTTCAAAAGAGGGGTTTTCGGTCGTGGCGCCCACCAGGACGACCGTCCCATCCTCCATGACGGGGAGAAAGGAATCCTGCTGGGCGCGGTTGAAACGATGGATCTCATCGACGAAAAGCAGGGTCTGGCGGCCGTTGGCGCGCCGCAGCTTGGCCGCCTCGAACACTTTCTTGAGGTCGGCGACGCCTGAGAAGACCGCCGATATCTGCTCGAAGGCAAGGCTGGTCTCACCGGCGAGCAACCTTGCCACCGTGGTCTTGCCGGTGCCAGGCGGCCCCCAGAAGATCATCGAGCCGAGCGAACCGGAGCCGATCAGCCGGGTCAGTGCGCCATCGGGGCCGGTCAGATGCTCCTGGCCGACGACCTCGCCAAGGTTTCTCGGCCGCAGCCTGTCGGCCAGCGGCCGACCGGGCGGCGCCTTTTCCGGTTCGTCAACGCTGAACAGATCGGCCATCTATATCTTCAGGTTGGGGCATGTCTTCAAGTTGCAGCATGACCCTCGCGGGCCGAACTCAGTAGCGTAACACCTGGCGCAGTATCTGCCCGCCGCGCTCGACGGTAAAGCGCCACCAGCGCGTATCCTGCTGGGCAGCCTGCGCCAGCGTCGCGGCGGTGTCGATTGTGGTGCCATTGACCTCGCGCACGATATCGCCCGGCTGGAAGCCGAAATCCGCGGCCGGCGAATCGCGGTTGATGTCGATCACCGTCACGCCCTTGAGATCCGTGCGCAGGCCAAGCTTCTGGGCCAGCCGCGGCGACAGTTCCGCGACCTTGGCGCCCGAGAACGGGCTGCGGCCGTGCAGCGTCACTTCGGATGCTTTCGCCCCTTCCCGTGCGCGCTCCAAGGCGATGTCCATTGCCGCCTGCTTGCCCTTGGTCAGGATCGCGAAATTCGCCTTGGTGCCGATCGACAGCGTCGCCATGCGGTAGTCGAGGGCTTCGATGCTCTCGACCGGCTTGCCATTGACCTGCAGCACGACATCGCCCGGCTTCAACCCCGCCTTGCCCGCCGGGCCCGTAGCGTCGACCGAAGACACCAACGCCCCGGTCGGCTTCTCCATACCGAGCGATTCGGCGATCTGCGGCGTCACCGCTTCGAACTCGGCGCCGATATAAGGACGTTCGAAGAAGTCGAGCCCTGCCTTCGCGGCGTCGGCGAAAGCCCGCACCATATTGGCGGGGATGGCAAAGCCGATGCCGATCGAGCCGCCGCTGCGGCTGTAAATGGCGGTGTTGATGCCGACCAACTGGCCGCCCATGTTGATCAGCGCGCCACCGGAATTGCCGGGATTGATGGCGGCGTCGGTCTGAATGAAATAGCCCGAATCCGAGACGCCGATATGGCTGCGGGCAAGCGCGGAAACGATGCCGCTGGTGGTCGTCTGGCCGACACCGAAGGGATTGCCGATGGCCAGCACCAGATCGCCGACTTCGAGCGCGTCGGAATCGCCGATGGCGATGACCGGGAACGGCTTGTCAGCTTCGATCTTGAGCACGGCGAGATCGAGCGTCTCGTCCTTTAGCATCACCTTGCTGGTGAATTCGCGCCCGTCGGCGGTCGCCACCTTGACCTCGTCGGCATCCTTGATGACATGAAAATTGGTGACGATGACACCGCTCGGATCGACCAGTACGCCCGAACCCAGCGAGGACTGCGCACGCGGCTGCGCGCGGCCGAAAAACTCCTCGAAGAACGGATCGCCTTCGAAGGGCGATGTCACCTTGGCCGTCTGCGAGGCATAGACATTGACTACGGCCGGCGCCGTCTGCTTGACCAGCGGCGCGAACGAAAGTTGCACCTCGTCGCGGCCGAAAGGCACGCGCTTGTCCGGTCCTGAGGTGGCATTCTCACCTTCAACGCCGTGCAGCAGATCGGTCAGCACGTCCGACAGGCCCGGATCGGCGGGCTTCGCGGCGTCTTCAGCGAGAGCCTGCCGGACTGCCGGTGCGGCTGCGAACACCATGAAGGCGCAGAGCATCACAAGGAACAATCGTTTGAGGTGCATTCAGAATCCTCCAGGTCGCCTGCCATTGTCTCGACGATTGTGCAGAATGAAAGGCTAAGGCGATGAAATCGAATTATTTTCGGCAATAACTGGCTACAGCTCCGCCTGCAATCGGATACGGTCTCTACTTCATGAAAAAAGAGCTTGCTTCATTCCGTGACTTTTTGAGAACCGGCAGGTTGGGTCCGATCTCGCCAAGCCTGAAAATGAACGAGGTTGCCGAATTGCTGGGTATTCCGGCACATGCCGATTCGGACTATTGGACTTTCGGAAAGCTCGAAATCTCGTTCGACGAAGAGGCGCCCCATAAGATGAAGTGGCTTCAGATCGAAGAAGCTGGTTACCTCGCAGGTGATTTCGAGGTCTTCACCGATCGGCTTGTGCTTTTACTTGATAATTTCAATGGATACACGAAGCCATCGGACTTCCTGCGGGCGGGCCTGTGGGCGCCTGAAAACGCTACGCTCTTCTACACGGCGTCGCTGCGCGATATCGAACTGAACATCTGCGCCGGTGCCATCCAAATCCACTTCCGCGTTGATGCGGATTTCATCGAAGACCGGGACGCCGAAAAATATCTGGACAGCGTAACAATGTCCAAATTGGTAGGCGATATCGATCATCGAACAAAGATCGACAGCATCTACTCCTACCCGCATCCTGCACTTGAGCAGATATCGGGCGCGATCGATTGGAGACCGATAGACGACCGCAACTACCTCGATCTGGTTGGCAACAGATAACCACGTCGACAACAAAAAGGGGCCCGCAGGCCCCTAAGCTGTTTTCAGAAAATCCGAAGCCTTATGCGGCCGCGGCTTCCTCATTGGTGCCTTCGGCCTCGATGCGGGCGCGGTCGCCGGCGCCCTTGGCCGAGGTGTCGCGATCGACGAATTCGATGACGGCCATCGCGGCATTGTCGCCGTGACGGAAGCCCGCCTTCATGATGCGCAGGTAGCCGCCGTTGCGGGTGGCGTAGCGCGGGGCGATGATGTCGAACAGGCGCTTGACGACGCCTTCATTACCGATCTGGGCGATCACCTGGCGGCGGGCGTGCAAGTCGCCGCGCTTGCCGAGCGTCACCAGCTTCTCGACGATCGGACGCAGGTCCTTCGCCTTCGGCAGGGTGGTGACGATCTGCTCGTGTTCGAGCAGCGACACGGCGAGATTGGCAAACATCGACTTGCGGTGGCTGATGCTGCGGGCGAAGCGGCGGCCTTTGAAACCGTGGCGCATAGCTCTTTTCCTTCTTCAGTTGTTCAAGAGGCCACGGCCTCTGATGGTTTTCCGCATGACCGTCGGATCGAGCGGCTTACGCCGCCGATCCTTGGAATTCATGCTCAATATTGATCTTCGTAACGCTTGGCGAGGTCTTCTATGTTTTCCGGCGGCCAGTCCGGCACTTCCATGCCGAGGTGCAGGCCCATCGCCGCCAAGACTTCCTTGATCTCGTTCAGCGACTTGCGGCCGAAGTTCGGGGTGCGCAGCATCTCGGCTTCGGTCTTCTGGATCAGATCGCCGATGTAGACGATGTTGTCGTTCTTCAGGCAGTTGGCCGAACGCACCGAAAGCTCGAGTTCGTCGACCTTCTTGAGCAGCGCCGGGTTGAAAGCGAGTTCGGTGACGGCTTCCGCCGCGACTTCCTTCTGCGGCTCGTCGAAGTTGACGAACAGGCCCAACTGGTCCTGCAGGATGCGGGCGGCGAAGGCCACCGCATCCTCGCCCGAGATCGAACCGTCGGTCTCGATGGTCATGGTCAGCTTGTCATAATCGAGAACCTGGCCCTCGCGGGTGTTCTCGACCTTGTAGGAGACCTTCTTGACCGGCGAATAGAGGCTGTCGACCGGGATCAGGCCGATCGGCGCGTCCTCGGCGCGGTTGCGCTCGGCCGGCACGTAGCCCTTGCCGGTGTCGACGGTGAACTCCATGCGGATCTCAGCGCCTTCGTCCAGCGTGCAGATGACGTGATCGGGGTTGAGGATCTCGACATCGCCAACCGTCTGGATGTCGCCGGCGAGAACCGCACCCGGTCCCTGCTTGCGCACGACCATGCGCTTGGGGCCATCGCCTTCCATGCGGATGGCGATTTCCTTGATGTTGAGAACGATGTCGGTCACGTCCTCGCGCACGCCGGCGATGGACGAGAATTCATGCAGAACGCCGTCGATCTGCACGGCGGTGACAGCCGCACCGCGCAGCGAAGACAGGAGCACGCGGCGCAGCGCGTTGCCGAGGGTGAGGCCGAAGCCCCGCTCGAGCGGCTCGGCGACCAGCGTGGTCAGCGTCTTCTTCTTCGACGAGAACTCGATCTTGTTCGGCTTGATCAGTTCCTGCCAATTTTTCTGGATCATGATGCTTTCCTTCCGTTGACCCGCCACCATCCAATCGTGGCGGGCGACCTGGAATGCCGCGGAGGAACGCTTTGTGGGCGTTCGCGCGGCGTTCGATACTGTTAGACGCGGCGCTTCTTGCGCGGGCGGCAGCCATTGTGCGGGATCGGCGTCACATCACGGATCGACGTGATGGTGAAGCCGGCCGCCTGCAGGGCGCGCAGCGCCGATTCACGACCGGAGCCAGGTCCGCAGACCTCGACTTCGAGCATGCGCATGCCGTGCTCCTGGGCCTTCTTGGCGACGTCCTCGGCGGCCATCTGGGCCGCGAACGGGGTCGACTTGCGCGAACCCTTGAAGCCCTGGGCACCGGCCGACGACCAGGCAATCGAATTGCCCTGCGCGTCGGTGATGGTGATCATCGTGTTGTTGAAGGTCGAATTGACGTGGGCAACGCCCGACGAGATATTCTTTCGTTCGCGACGGCGAACACGAGCGGCTTCCTTGGCCATGATAGTCCTTTCAGTTGATCTCTACACCGCCGTAATGCCAGCGGCTCCACCTTCGTAAGGGAGTAGGGGAATAGGGCAGTAAGGCAGTAGGGAAATTGATTGCCCGATCCGCGGACCATTCCCTACTGCCTTACTGCCCTATTCCCTTCCCCTGATTACTTCTTCTTGCCGGCGATCGACTTGGCCGGGCCCTTGCGGGTACGCGCATTGGTGTGCGTGCGCTGGCCGCGAACCGGCAGCGAGCGGCGGTGACGCAGGCCGCGGTAGCAGCCGAGGTCCATCAGCCGCTTGATGTTCATCGACACTTCGCGGCGCAGGTCGCCTTCGACCTGATAGTCGCGGTCGATGGTTTCGCGGATCTGCAGCACTTCCGCGTCGGTCAGCTGATTGACGCGGCGCTCGGCCGGGATGCCGACCTTGTCGACGATCTCCTGGGCGAACTTCTTGCCAATGCCATGAATGTACTGAAGCGCGATGACGACGCGCTTGTTGGTCGGAATGTTGACGCCGGCTATACGAGCCATATTCTTCTCTTCTCCATATGGGCCGGCCAACCTTCAAAAACAAGGCAGGCCCGACGCTGTCCAAATTGCCCCGCGTCCGGTGGAGGCCGGCCCTTGCGGGTGTTTCCAGTTCAAAGCAACCGCCTTGCCCTTGCGGACAAGCAAAGTTCACGCCTGATAGGAAGACGGGCCGCCATACCGCAGCGGGCCGCTCCCGTCAAGCTTAATCTTTGAATTCCCTTACCGCGCCTTCGCGGCGGCCGCGAGCACGGTTTCTATCTCGGCGGTTACCGCGTCCATGCTGGCCATGCCATCGACAGTCTTGAGCTTGCCCTTGGCGTAGTAGTAGCCCGTCAGCGGGGCGGTCTTCTTGTAGTACTCCCGCAGACGCTCTTCGAACACCGCGGGGTTGTCATCCTTGCGCACCGGCTGGCCGGCGGCCTTTGCATCTTCGGCGCGCTTGACGATGCGGCCGACCAGGGCCCTGTCGTCGACAACCAGCTCGATGACCGTATCCAGGCCGATACCACGCTCCGAAAGCATCGATTCAACCGCATCGGCTTGCACCAGCGTGCGCGGGTAGCCGTCGAGGATGAATCCCTTGGCGCAGTCTGCCTGGTCGATTCGCTCGGCAACGATGGCGTTGACGATGGCGTCGGACACCAGTTCACCGGCATCCATCACCGCCTTGGCACGCTTACCGACTTCGGTACCGGCCTGCACGGCGGCACGCAGCATGTCTCCCGTCGAAAGCTGGGGTATGCCGTGTTTCTCTACCAGTCTTTGTGCTTGTGTCCCCTTGCCCGCCCCCGGCGGCCCAAGCAAAATCAACCTCATCTGGCTTTCTTCCCCCCGCGCAGCTTCGACTTCTTGATCAGGCCTTCATACTGGTGCGCGATCAGGTGACCCTGAATCTGCGCAACCGTATCGAGCGTGACACTGACCACGATCAGAAGCGATGTGCCACCAAGGTAGAATGGTACGCCAGTCGCCGAGATCAGGAACTCCGGCAGCAGACACACCAGCACCAGATAGATGGCGCCGACGACGGTGATGCGGGTGAGAACGTAATCGATATAATCGGCGGTGCGCTCGCCCGGACGATAGCCCGGGATGAAGCCCGAATGCTTCTTGAGCTGGTCGGCGGTGTCCTTCGGGTTGAAGACAATCGCAGTGTAGAAGAAGGCGAAGAACACGATCATCGCCGCATAGAATGCCATGTAGAGCGGCTGGCCGTGGCCAAGCGAGGCCAGGATGGTGCTCGCCCAGGCCGGCATATTGGTCGTCTGCGAGAAGCCGGCGATGGTGGCCGGCAGCAAGAGCAGCGACGAAGCGAAGATTGGCGGAATGACGCCCGACGTATTGAGCTTGAGCGGCAAATGCGAGGTGTCGCCCTGGAACATGCGATTGCCGACCTGACGCTTCGGGTATTGGATCAGCAGGCGGCGCTGGGCGCGCTCGAAGAACACGATGAGCGCGATGACGACGATGGCCAGAACGATGATCGCCAGGATCAGGCCGGTTGACAGGGCGCCGGTGCGGCCGAGTTCCAGCGTGCCGGAAATGGCATGTGGCAGGCCGGCGACGATGCCTGAGAAGATGATCAGCGAAATGCCGTTGCCGATGCCGCGCGCGGTGATCTGCTCACCAAGCCACATCAGGAACATGGTGCCGCCGACCAGCGTGACGACGGTCGAGATGCGGAAGAACATGCCGGGATCGCTGACGATGCCGTTGCCGTTCTCAAGCCCCACCGAAATGCCGTAGGCCTGCACCAGCGCGAGCAGCACGGTGCCGTAGCGCGTGTACTGGTTGATGACCTTGCGGCCCTGTTCGCCTTCTTTTTTCAGCGCTTCCAGCGACGGGATGACCGACGTCATCAGCTGCATGATGATGGAGGCGGAGATGTAGGGCATGATGCCGAGCGCAAAGATCGCCATGCGCTGCACGGCACCGCCGGCGAACATGTTGAACATGCCAAGCACGCCCTTGCTCTGCGAGGAGAAGGCATGGGCGAAAGCGTCTGGATTGATACCGGGAAGCGGAATGTAGGTGCCGAGGCGATAGACGAGCAACGCGCCGATGGTGAACCAGATGCGTTTCTTCAGGTCCTCCGCCTTGGCGAAGGCCGAGAAATTCAGATTCGAGGCTAGTTGTTCAGCAGCCGAAGCCATACCTGATTCTCCGCTTGGTAACGCTTGATGGCCCGTGAGGTCAGGCGGCGCGTTTCACCGAAGCTCACGAGATAAGCTCCGGGCTGTAAACATGCAAGCGGCCGCGTTGACGCGGCCGCCTAATTGAGCAGATCAAAGCGCAATCGTGAGTAAAAACAAATCCCACTCTTGCCGATCGCGCTTCAAATTGCCGTTACTCGGCAGCTGCCTTTTCGGGCAACTTGACCGAACCGCCGGCCCTCTCGATCTTCTCGATCGCGGCCTTGGAGGCACCGGCGACGTCGAAGGTCAGCTTGGCTTTGAGTTCGCCATCCGACAGCACGCGCACGCCGTCCTTGACGCGGCGGATGACACCGGCGGCGACAAGCGCCTCGGCCGTCACGGTTGCCTTGGCATCAAGCTTCTTGGCATCGACGGCTTCCTGGATGCGGGCCAGCGAAACGACAACGAAGCTCTTGGCGAAGATGTTGTTGAAGCCACGCTTCGGCAGGCGCCGATAGAGCGGCATCTGGCCACCCTCGAAGCCGTTGACGGCGACGCCGGAGCGCGCCTTCTGGCCCTTGACGCCGCGACCGGCGGTCTTACCCGAGCCGGAACCGATGCCCCGGCCGAGACGCTTCTTGGAATGCGTCGCGCCGTCCTTGTCACGCAGATCGTTGAGTTTCATCTTACTTCTCCTGCGCTTTGGGTCAGCCCTCGTCCACAACGCGGACGAGATGATGAACGGCAGCGATCATGCCGCGCACGGAAGGCGTATCTTCCAGCGTGCGCTGCTTGTGCATCTTGTTGAGGCCGAGGCCGACCAGCGTCGCGCGCTGTTCCTTCGGACGGCGGATCGGCGAACCGATCTGCTCAACGGTGATGGTCTTGGTTGCTTTCTTGGCCATGGTCAAAATCCCTGGTCAGATCGACTATTCTTCAGCCGCGACGGCGGTGCCGCGGCGGGCCTGAAGGGTCGAATACTTGATGCCGCGCGCGGCAGCCACATCCTTGGGATGCATCTGGCTCTTCAGCGCGTCGAAGGTGGCGCGAACCATGTTGTACGGGTTCGACGAACCCATCGACTTGGCGACCACGTCATGCATGCCGAGCGTCTCAAAGACGGCGCGCATCGGGCCGCCGGCGATGATGCCGGTACCCTGCTTGGCGGCGCGCAACAGCACGCGTCCGGCGCCCCAACGTCCCTCGACGTCGTGGTGCAGCGTGCGGCCCGAGCGCAGCGGCACGAAGATCATGTCGCGCTTTGCCGACTCGGTTGCCTTGCGGATCGCTTCCGGCACTTCGCGCGCCTTGCCATGACCGAAGCCGACGCGGCCCTTCTGGTCGCCGACGACGACGAGTGCGGCGAAGCCGAAGCGGCGGCCACCCTTGACGACCTTGGCGACGCGGTTGATGTGGACCAGCTTGTCCACCATGCCGTCGTCACGCTCTTCGCGCTCACGCTCGCGGCCGCGGCCGCCTTCCCTACGTTCCTGTGCCATATCCTGTTCCTTGTTCTTTTCCGGAAGCACGGGTTGCTGATTGCCGGTGCCGCTTTGGGTCGCCGACGGTGAAAGTCATTCTCAGAAGCTCAGGCCCCCTTCGCGAGCAGCTTCGGCCAGCGCCTTGACGCGACCGTGATAGATATACGGGCCACGGTCGAAGACGACTTCCTTGACGCCGGCCTTGGTGGCGCGCTCGGCGATCAGCTTGCCGATCGCGGCGGCGGCAGCGGTATCGGCCCCGGTCTTGAGCGAACCCTTGAGATCCTTCTCCAGCGTCGAGGCAGCGGCGATGGTGTGGCCCTTGGCGTCGTCGATGACCTGCACGTAGATATTCTTCGAGGTGCGGTGAACCGACAGACGCGGACGCTCGCCGGCGACTTTCCTGATCTGACGGCGCACGCGCTGTGCGCGGCGCTGTGT
The DNA here is from genome assembly GCF_006442155.1 of Mesorhizobium sp. B2-4-14. Taxonomy (NCBI): domain Bacteria; kingdom Pseudomonadati; phylum Pseudomonadota; class Alphaproteobacteria; order Hyphomicrobiales; family Phyllobacteriaceae; genus Mesorhizobium; species Mesorhizobium sp. B2-4-14. Next base: position 53,577 of record NZ_VFVA01000032.1, read on the forward strand.
GGCTTCCTTGCTACCCATAATGGTCTTCCTTGCCTTCAAAAATCGGGGGCCGCCATATGCGGTAGGCGAAACCGCCTCCCGCGACCGCTCCCCGCGGCGTTACACTTCTTTGGCTTGGTCTTTTCCGAAAAGTCTGCAACTTTTCGGGGGCCAAGCCCACTACTTCTTCTTGCCTTCCTTGCGGACGATCTTCTCGCCAGCGTAGCGGACACCCTTGCCCTTGTAAGGCTCGGGACCACGGTACTCGCGGATCTCCGCGGCGACCTGGCCGACCTGCTGCTTGTCGATGCCGGTCACGGTGATTTCCGTCGGCTTCGGCACGGCGATCGTGACACCAGCCGGCGTCTCATAGACGACGTCGTGGCTGAAGCCAAGGGCGAGTTGCAGGTTCTTGCCCTGCATGGCGGCGCGATAGCCGACGCCGGTGATCTCGAGCTTCTTTTCGAAGCCGTCCTTGACGCCATGCAGGATGTTGACGATCTGCGTGCGCGACATGCCCCACTTGGAGCGGGCCGTCTTGGTCTGGTCGCGCGGCTGGACAGCGATCTCGCTGCCTTCCATCTTGACCAGGACTTCGTCGTTCACCACGAACTTCAGCTCGCCCTTGGGGCCCTTCGCCGTCACGGTCTGGCCGTTGACGGTCGCGGTCACGCCCTGCGGCAGCGAAACGGGTTTCTTTCCAATACGAGACATTTTGTTGTCCTCGTCACTTCTCTTGTTTCAGGTCTCTGTCTTCGGAACGATCCGAAGACCGGATTCCACTTTGCGGTCAGCTGCCAGATCAGAAGATCTGGCAGAGGATCTCGCCACCGACGTTCTGTTCGCGTGCTTCGTGGTCGGCCATCACGCCCTTCGGTGTCGAAAGGATGGCGATGCCGAGGCCGTTGGCGACGTGCGGGATCGACTTGGCCGAGACGTAAACGCGGCGGCCCGGCTTCGAGACGCGGGCGATTTCGCGCACGACCGGCGCACCGTCGAAATACTTCAGCTCGATTTCGATTTCGGACTTGCCGTTGTCGAAGTCGGTCTGGCTGTAGTCGCGGATATAGCCTTCAGCCTTCAGCACGTCGAGGACGCGGGTGCGCAGACGCGAGGCCGGGGTCGAGACACTCGACTTCTTGCGGCCGTAGGCGTTGCGGATGCGGGTCAGCATATCGCCGAGAGGATCGCTCAATGACATGTTATGTCCTCCTTACCAGCTCGACTTGACCAGGCCCGGGATCTGGCCGTTATTGCCGAGATCACGAAGCGCGATGCGCGATACTTTGAGCTTGCGATAGTAGGCACGCGGACGGCCGGTGACTTCGCAGCGGTTGCGGATGCGGATCTTGGCCGAGTTGCGCGGCAGGGCAGCAAGCTTGAGCTGAGCGCGGAAGCGCTCCTCCATCGGCTTGGACTGATCCATGATGATCGCCTTCAGCGCAGCGCGCTTGGGACCGTACTGGTCGGCAAGCTTGCGGCGCCTGTTGTTCTTCTCGACTGAGCTGGTCTTTGCCATTTCAGATTTTTCCTTTTCTCGCTGCCGTTACTGGCGGAAGGGGAAGTTGAAGGCCTTGAGCAATGCCCTGGCTTCGTCGTCCGTCTTCGCAGTCGTACAAACGATGACGTCCATGCCCCAGATCTGATCGACCTTGTCGTAGTTGATCTCCGGGAACACGATGTGCTCCTTGATGCCCATGGCGTAGTTGCCACGGCCATCGAAGCTCTTGGGGTTCAGTCCGCGGAAGTCGCGGACGCGCGGCAGCGCGATGTTCACGAGGCGGTCGAGGAACTCGTACATACGTTCCTTGCGCAGCGTGACCTTGGCGCCGATCGGCATGTTCTCGCGGACCTTGAAGCCAGCGATGGAATTGCGGGCGCGGGTGACGACGGCCTTCTGGCCGGCGATCATTGCCAGGTCTTCGGCCGCGACCGAAGGCTTCTTGGAATCGGCGGTCGCTTCGCCGACGCCCATGTTCAGCACGATCTTGTCGAGGCGCGGAACCTGCATGTCGTTGTCGTAGCCGAACTGCTCCTGCAGCGCCTTGCGGATGGTCTCGTTGTAGACCTGCTTCAGGCGCGGCGTGTTGGCGGCAGTCGCCTGCTTGGTTTGAGACTTAGCCATTGATGACTTCTCCCGAGCGCTTGGCGACGCGCACTTTCTTGCCGTCCTTCTGGAAGGTGAAACCAACGCGGGTCGGCTTGCCATCCTTGGGGTCGGCCAGCGCGATGTTCGACAGATTGATCGGCGCTTCCTTGGTGATGATCCCGCCCTCTTGGGACTGGGTCTGCTTCTGGTGACGACGGATCATGTTGACGCCGCGCACCAGCGCGGTGTCATCCTTCGGCTGAACCGAGAGGACTTCGCCCGAACGGCCCTTGTCCTTACCGGCAAGCACGACGACCTTGTCGCCTTTTCTGATCTTTTGCATTGGTCCGGCTCCTTACAGCACTTCAGGCGCGAGCGAGATGATCTTCATGTGGTTCTTGGCGCGGAGTTCGCGCGGAACCGGTCCGAAGATACGCGTGCCGATCGGCTCTTTCTTGTTGTCGACGAGAACGGCCGCGTTCTTGTCGAAACGGATCACGCTGCCGTCCGGGCGGCGGATGTCCTTGGCCGTGCGAACCACGACCGCCTTCATCACATCGCCCTTCTTAACGCGGCCGCGCGGAATGGCTTCCTTGATCGACACCACGATGATGTCGCCCACAGAAGCGTATTTCCGCTTCGAGCCGCCCAGCACCTTGATGCACATGACACGACGCGCGCCGGAATTATCCGCGACGTCGAGGTTTGTTTGCATCTGAATCATGACTGGCCGCCTTCTTCTTTTCTAACGGGACGGGCTCGAAGCCCCTCCCCGGTCTGTCCAAAATTCGTTGTTTACGCCCAGAGGTCAGGCTTGGTCCGAAGACACGACGATCCAGCGCTTGTCCTTGGAAATCGGCTTCGATTCCTGGATGAACACCTGATCACCAACCTTATGGGCGTTGTTCTCGTCGTGCGCCTTGTACTTCTTGGTCATGCGCACGGTCTTCTTCATCACGGGATGCGTGAAGCGCCGTTCGACCTTGACGACAACCGTCTTCTCGTTCTTGTCGCTGACGACGGTGCCCTGCAGAATGCGCTTTGGCATGGTTTTCGTCCTTAAGCCTTCTTGGCCGCGGACTTTTCCGCAGCGATGGTCTTGATACGCGCAATGTCCTTGCGGACCTGCCTCACGCGCGCGGTCTTCTCGAGCTGGCCGGTGGCCTTCTGGAAGCGCAGGTTGAACTGCTCCTTCTTCAGGCTGGCCAGGTCGTCGGTCAGCTGGTCCTGGGTCTTGGTCCGGATGTCTTCGGCTTTCATGATCAGCCCGTCCTTATTCTGCGATGCGCTGTACGAAGCGCGTCCTGACCGAGAGCTTGGCCGCGCCGAGACGCAGCGCCTCACGGGCGGTTTCTTCACTGACGCCGTCGATCTCGAACATGATGCGGCCCGGCTTGACGCGCGCCGCCCAATAGTCGACCGCGCCCTTGCCCTTGCCCATGCGGACTTCGGTCGGCTTCGACGTGACCGGCAGATCCGGGAAAATACGGATCCAGACGCGGCCAGCACGCTTCATTTCGCGAGTGATCGCGCGGCGGGCCGCCTCGATCTCACGCGCGGTGACGCGGTTCGGCTCAAGCGCCTTCAGCCCGAAACCACCGAAATCCAGATTGGTGCCGCCCTTTGCGGTACCATGGATGCGGCCCTTGAACTGCTTGCGGAACTTTGTGCGCTTTGGCTGCAGCATCGTTCTAACTCCAAATTCCTAAATGTCTCAGGCGTTCTCGCGACGACGACCGCGTTCGCGCTCGCCACCACCGCCGCCATGCGAATGATCACCCTCGGTGGCGCGACGCTCCGAAGCCATCGGGTCGTGCTCGAGGATCTCGCCCTTGAACACCCAGACCTTGACGCCGCAGATGCCGTAAGCCGTATTCGCCTCGGCCGTGCCGTAGTCGACATCGGCGCGCAGCGTGTGCAGCGGCACGCGGCCTTCGCGGTACCATTCCATGCGCGCGATTTCGGCGCCGCCGAGACGGCCCGAGCAGTTGATGCGGATGCCTTCGGCACCGAGACGCATCGCCGACTGCACGGCGCGCTTCATGGCGCGGCGGAACGCGATGCGGCGCTCGAGCTGCTGGGCGATCGACTGGGCGACCAGGGTCGCATCGATTTCCGGCTTGCGCACCTCGACGATGTTGAGGTGCGTCTCGGACTTCGTCATCTCCATCAGCTTCTTGCGAAGCTTTTCGATGTCGGCGCCCTTCTTGCCGATGATCAGGCCCGGGCGCGCGGCATGGATGGTGACGCGGCACTTCTTGTGCGGGCGCTCGATCACGACCTTCGAGATCGCGGCCTGCTTGAGTTCCTTCTCAAGATACTTGCGGATCTTGATGTCCTCATGCAGCAGCTTGCCGTACTCGCCGGTGTTCGCGAACCAGCGCGAATCCCAGGTGCGGTTGATGCCGAGGCGAAGACCGATCGGATTGACTTTCTGGCCCATTATGCGGCCTCCCCTTTTTCTTCGACTTCACGAACGACGATCGTGAGGTGCGAGAACGGCTTCTCGATACGGCTGGCGCGACCGCGGCCACGAGCGTGGAACCGCTTCATGACGATCGACCTGCCGACATAGGCTTCCGCCACGATCAGCGCATCGACGTCGAGGTCGTGGTTGTTTTCCGCGTTGGCGATCGCCGACTCCAAGGTCTTCTTGACCGTGCCGGAAATCCGCTTGGCCGAGAATTCCAGGTCGGAAAGCGCTGTCGCGACCTTCTTGCCGCGGATCAGCGCGGCAACCAGGTTCAGCTTCTGCGGGCTGATACGGATCGTGCGCAGAACGGCGCGCGCTTCGTTGTCAGCAAGACTGCGCGGAGCTTTGGCCTTGCCCATGATTATTTCCTCTTCGCCTTCTTATCCGCGCCGTGACCGTAGTAGGTCCGCGTCGGAGCGAATTCACCGAACTTGTGACCGACCATGTCCTCGTTCACGGAGACGGGAACATGCTTCTGGCCGTTGTAGACACCGAAGGTGAAGCCGACGAACTGCGGCAGGATGGTGGAGCGACGGCTCCACATCTTGATCACCTCATTGCGACCACCTTCACGAACCTTGTCCACCTTCTTGAGAAGGTAGCCGTCGATGAAGGGGCCTTTCCAAATAGAACGAGTCACTTGGCGTTACCTCTTCTTAGCTCTTGCGCTGATGGCGCGAGCGCAGGATGAACTTGTCGGTCGCCTTGTTGGACCGCGTCTTCTTGCCCTTGGTCGGCTTGCCCCACGGGGAAACCGGATGGCGACCCCCGGAGGTGCGGCCTTCGCCGCCGCCGTGCGGGTGGTCAACCGGGTTCATGGTCACGCCGCGATTGTGCGGACGCTTGCCGCGCCAAACCGTGCGACCGGCCTTGCCGTCGTTGATGTTGCCGTGGTCGGGGTTCGACACGGCACCGACGGTGGCCATGCAGGAGCCGTGAACGACACGCTGCTCGCCCGAGTTGAGGCGCAGGATCGCCATGCCCTGGTCGCGGCCGACGAGCTGGGCGTAACCGCCAGCCGAACGGGCAACCTGGCCACCCTTGCCCGGCTTCAGCTCGATGTTGTGGACGATCGTGCCGACCGGCATCGCGGCTAACGGCATCGCATTGCCCGGCTTCACGTCGACCGCTTCGCCAGCCACGATCTTGTCGCCGGCGGCAAGGCGCTGCGGGGCGATGATGTAGGACAGCTCGCCATCGTCATACTTGATCAGTGCGATGAAGGCGGTGCGGTTCGGATCGTATTCAATGCGCTCGACCGTGCCGACGACGTCGAACTTGCGGCGCTTGAAGTCGATGATGCGGTACGAACGCTTGTGACCACCACCGATGAAACGGGCGGTGATGCGGCCGTAGTTGTTGCGGCCGCCCGACTTGGTCAGGCCTTCGGTCAGACCCTTGACGGGTTTGCCCTTGTAGAGGCCCGAGCGGTCGACGATGACCAGCTGGCGGGTGCTCGGCGTTACCGGGTTGAATTTTTTCAGTGCCATGTTCTTGTCCTCGCGGCCTTGCTCAGAGACCCGTCGCGACGTCGATCGACTGGCCGTCGGCCAGCGTCACAACCGCCTTCTTGACGTCGCTCTGGCGGCCGATCGTGCCGCGGAAGCGCTTGATCTTGCCCTTGCGGACAAGCGTGTTCACGGCCATCACCTTGACGCCGAACAGCGCTTCGACGGCGGCCTTGATTTCCGGCTTCGACGCCTTCTTGGCGACGTTGAAGACGACCTGGTTCTGCTCGGAAGCCATGGTCGACTTTTCGGTGATCGCCGGGCTGACGATCACGTCGTAGTGACGAAGGTCGGTCATTTAAAGCGCTCCTCGAGAGCCTCGACGGCGGCCTTCGAAAGGACCAGCGTGCCGCGGCGCAGAATGTCGTAGACGTTGATGCCCTGGATGGGCAGCACGTCGATGTTGGGGATGTTGGTCGCGGCCAGCTTGAAGTTCTGGTCAAGCTCGGCGCCACCAATCACCAGGGCGTTGGTCAGGCCCAGCGTCGCGAAATTCGCGACCAGTGCCTTGGTCTTGGCCTCGGTCAGCTTCAGCTCGTCGATGACGATGATCGAAGCGCTCTTGGCCTTGGCCGAGAGGGCGTGCTTGAGGCCAAGCGCGCGAACCTTCTTCGGCAAATCGTGCTCGTGGCTGCGAACGACCGGGCCGTGGGCCTTGCCGCCGCCGCGGAACTGCGGAGCGCGTGCGGAGTGGTGACGGGCGCGGCCCGTACCCTTCTGCTTGTACATCTTGGCGCCGGTGCGCGCGATTTCGGCGCGACCCTTGGCCTTGTGCGTGCCCTGCTGCTTCTTGGCAAGCTGCCAGCGCACGACGCGCTGCAGGATGTCCTCGCGCGGATCAAGGCCGAAAATCTCCTCGGAGAGTTCCACCTTGCCGGCGTCCTTGCCGCCAAGCGTTGTGATCTTGAGATCCATTATTCCGCTCCCTCTGTGGCCGGAGCCTCATTCTTCGTGGCGACGCGGATCGCGGCAGGCTTCGGCGCATTGGCCGGAAGCGCAACCTTGGCAGCGTCGCGAACCAGGATCCAGGCACCCTTGGTGCCGGGAACCGCGCCGCGGATCAGGATCAGGCCGCGATCAGCATCGGTCGAAACGATCTCGACGTTCTGCGTGGTGACGCGGGTGTCGCCCATGTGGCCGGCCATCTTCTTGCCCTTGAACACCTTGCCGGGGTCCTGGCGCTGGCCGGTCGAGCCGTGCGTACGGTGCGAGACCGAGTTACCGTGGGTCGCGCGGCCACCACCCATGTGGTGACGCTTGATGACGCCCTGAAAACCCTTGCCGATCGTCGTGCCGGTGACGTCGACCTTCTGGCCGGCGACAAAGTGCTCGACCGTGATCTCGGCGCCGACATCGATCATGTTGTCGGCGGAGACGCGGAACTCGGCGAGCTTCGCCTTCGGCTCGACGGAAGCGGTCGCGAAATGGCCGCGCATCGCCTTCGACGTGTTCTTCACCTTGGCAAAGCCAACGCCGAGCTGAACGGCGGTGTAGCCATTCTTCTCCTGCGTGCGCTGTGCCACGACCTGGCAGTTCTCCATCTGGAGAACGGTGACGGGAACATGTTCCCCGGCATCGTTATAGATGCGGGTCATTCCCACCTTCTTTGCAATCACACCTGAACGCATCGGTTCAATTCCTTTAGAGTTCCGGGCCAGGGGCACCGCCCCTTACCGCGCTCTCATTCCCTTAGAGCTTGATCTCGACGTCGACGCCGGCGGCCAGATCGAGCTTCATCAAAGCATCGACGGTCTGCGGGGTCGGATCGACGATGTCGAGCAGACGCTTGTGCGTGCGCATCTCGAACTGCTCGCGGCTCTTCTTGTCGACGTGGGGCGACCGGTTCACCGTGAATTTTTCGATCCGCGTCGGCAGCGGAATGGGGCCGCGTACGTTGGCGCCGGTGCGCTTGGCCGTCGACACGATTTCGCGCGTCGAGGCGTCGAGCACCCGGTGGTCAAACGCCTTCAGGCGGATGCGGATATTCTGTCCGTTCATGCGTCACTTCCTTGTTCTGGCGCGGCGCGGGCAACTACCGCGCCCGCGACAGATCGGTTTAAGTCCAAATTACTCTTTGATGGTGACGACGATGCCGGCACCGACGGTGCGGCCGCCTTCACGGATGGCGAAGCGCAGCTTCTCTTCCAT
>NZ_VFVA01000033.1:0-58742 GCF_006442155.1 Mesorhizobium sp. B2-4-14
CCCATCATGAGGGAGAAAACTGTTACCTATCTATCCGGTTCAAAGTGTTACCCATCTATCGGCTGGACACCGGCAGGGCGATGAGGGGCAGCGCGACGCTTGTCATTTGCATGAGCATCGGAAACATGCAGACATGGCGCCCGACACGGGCCGAGCGGGTGCCAGGGGAGTCAGGATGGCGGTAGAGACAATGCAGCGGGCGTCCGGGCGCGGCATCTGGGGATGGATGTTCTTCGACTGGGCGGCGCAGCCGTTCTTCACGGTCGTCACCACCTTCATCTTCGGTCCCTATTTCGTCTCGCGCATGGCTGCCGACCCCAACACCGGCCAGGCGGTCTGGGGCTACGGCATCGCCGCGGCCGGGCTGGTGATCGCGGTTCTATCGCCCATTCTTGGTTCTATCGCCGACCAGACAGGGCCGCGTAAACCGTGGATCGCCTTCTTCGCCGCCGTCAAGATCACCAGCCTTAGCTTGCTCTGGTTCGCCGCGCCCGGCTCGAACCTGTTCCTGATCGTGGCACTGTTCTCGCTGGCGTCGGTCGCGGCGGAATTCTCCACCGTGTTCAATGATTCGATGATGCCGCGCCTGGTGCCGAAGAGCGAGATAGGCCGCATCTCCAACACGGCCTGGGGCCTTGGCTATCTCGGCGGCATGATCGCGCTGATCTTCGTGGTGACATGCCTGGCTGGTTCGCCCGAGACCGGCAAGACCATCATCGGCCTCACCCCGCTGTTCGGGCTCGATCCGCATCTGGGCGAAGATGCCCGCGCCACCGGGCCGCTGTCGGCCGGCTGGTACTTCCTGTTCATCCTGCCGATGTTCTTCTTCACGCCTGATGCCATCAAGGGCATCCCCATCGGGCCGGCGGTGCGCGAGGGCCTGTCGGAGCTGAAATCGACGCTGGCCGAGGTGCGCCGGCGCGGCGGCATCTTCCGCTTCCTCGTCGCACGGATGATCTATCAGGACGGCGTCAACGCGCTGCTGGCGCTCGGCGGCACGTTCGCTGCGGGCATGTTCCACTGGTCGATCACCGAGATCGGCATGTTCGGCATCATCCTCAATATCGTCGCCATTTTCGGCTGCTGGATCGCGGCGCGGCTGGATACCGCGCTCGGCTCCAAGGCGGTGGTGATGATCGCGCTGGTGATGCTGTCGGTCGCCACCATCGGTATCATCTCGACGGGGCCGGGCTTCACCCTGCTCGGCCTGATACCGCTCTCGACAACCGATTCAGGCGGCCTGTTCGGCACGGCGGCTGAGAAAGCTTATATCCTGTACGGCCTGTTGATCGGCCTGGCTTTCGGACCGGTGCAGGCGTCGTCGCGTTCCTACATGGCGCGCAGCGTCACGGCGGCGGAATCCGGCCGCTATTTCGGCATTTACGCGCTGGCCGGCCGGGCGACCAGTTTCCTGGCGCCGTTTCTGGTGGCGACCATCACCGCGCTCAGCGGTTCGGCGCGGCTCGGCATGGCGGTGATCATCCTGTTCCTCGGCATCGGCATGGCGATCCTGGTGAGGACGCCGTATCCGGCGGATCGGCCGGCGGGGTGAGTTTACCCTCCCCTTGTGGGCCCTTGTGGGGAGGGTCGATCCGCGAAGCGGAGCGGGGTGGGGTCGGCGCTGCCCCACCCCGTCTCACGAGTTTTGCTTCGCAAAATCGTTCGCCGACCCTCCCCACAAGGGGGAGGGCAAGGCGCTCAATGCCTGAAATGCCGCACGCCCGTAAACACCATGGCGATGCCGTGTTCGTCGGCGGCGGCGATGACGTCGTCGTCGCGCATCGAGCCACCGGGCTGGATGACGGCGGTGGCGCCGGCTTCGATGGCCGACAGCAAGCCATCGGCGAAGGGGAAGAACGCGTCCGAAGCGACGACCGAGCCCCTGGTCAGCGGCTCCGAAAGACCTGCCGTTTCCGCCGCGTCGAGCGCCTTGCGGGCGGCGATGCGTGAAGAATCGACCCGGCTCATCTGGCCGGCGCCGATGCCGACCGTGGCGCCGTCCCTGGCATAGACGATGGCGTTCGACTTGACGTGCTTGGCGACGCGGAAGGCGAATTTGAGGTCGGCCATTTCGGCCGGGGTCGGCGCGCGCCTGGTCACCACCTTCAGATCGAGGTCGTCGACGACGGCATTGTCGCGGCCCTGGACGAGCAGGCCGCCGGCTACGGACTTGACCATCGTGCCCGCCGCGCGCGGATCCGGCAGGCCGCCGGTGACCAGCAGGCGCAGGTTCTTCTTCGCCGCGACGATCGCCGCCGCCTCGTCGGTCGCATCGGGCGCGATGATCACCTCGGTGAAGGTTTTCACGATCTCCTCGGCGGCTTCGGCATCAAGGGCGCGATTCATGGCGACGATGCCGCCAAAGGCGGAGACCGGATCGCAGGCCAGCGCCTTGGCATAGGCTGCCCTCAGCGACGCGCTCTCGGCGACACCGCAAGGGTTGGCATGCTTGATGATCGCCACTGCGGCGGACCGTGCCGGGTCGAATTCGCCGGCCAGTTCGAAGGCCGCGTCGGTGTCGTTGATATTGTTGTAGGAGAGCTGCTTACCCTGCAACTGGCGCGCCGTGGCGACGCCCGGCCGCTTGTCGCCATTGACATAGAAGCCGGCGACCTGGTGCGGGTTCTCGCCGTAGCGCATCACCTCGGCCAGCCTGCCGCCGAAGGCGCGCCATGTCGGATGCTCGATCTCCAGCGCCTCGGCGAACCAGCCGGAGATCGCCGCGTCATAGGTGGCGGTGCGGGCAAAGGCCTTGGCCGCCAGCTTCTTGCGGAAATCCAGCGACAGCGAGCCGATGTTCATTTCCAGCGCGTTCAGCACCGAGGCGTAATCGCTGGGATCGGTGACGATGGCGACATAGGCGTGGTTCTTGGCCGAGGCGCGGATCATCGCCGGGCCGCCAATGTCGATGTTCTCGACGATCGCGGCATAGTCGGCGCCGGAGCGGCGGACCTCCTCGAACGGATAGAGATTAGAGACGACGAGGTCGATCGGCTCGATTCTGTATTTGCGCATCGCCGCCGCGTGCTCGGGGTCGTCGCGCACGCCAAGCAGCGCGCCGTGAACGGAAGGATGCAAGGTCTTGACGCGGCCGTCCATGATCTCGGGAAAGCCGGTGAGTTCGGAGACGTCGCGCACCGCCATGCCGGCCTCGGCAATCGCCTTGGCGGTGCCTCCGGTCGAGACCAGTTCTACACCGGCCGCAGCCAATGCCCTGGCGAAGTCGATCAGGCCGGTCTTGTCGAAGACGGAGAGCAAAGCGCGGCGGACGGGAACGAGGTCCGGCGCGGGGATGTTCTTGGCGGCGATGGCCATGGGCGCGGCCTTTCACGGCTGGAGGGGCAAGCCCGCGCCCTAGCATATGACATCAGGAAATCAAGCGCCAAGCTCAGTGGCGGCCAGCGCGGTCAGTTGTTTTCAGCGTAGCCGGCGATGCGGGTGCGCGTCAGCTGCCAGTGGATCTCGGACACGTCCGAGGCCTTGAAGGCGAGCACGATCTGCCGGCTTCGGCGCGGCCCGCCAAGACCGGCGAAATAGATCGATTCCTCGACTTCGGGCGCCACTTCGCTTGACGTGAACACCCAGGTGTCGGCCTGGTCGGCGGCCAGCACCAGGCGGTCGTGCTCGTCCTGCAGCAGGTTGATGTCGGGATGGACATGGAAGCGCACGGTGATGAAGTCGCGGCCATTGTTGCGGATCGCGGCATTGCCGGGCCGCTGGAACCGATCCCTGCCGGACAGCACATCGCCGTTCGACGACAGCTTCAGCTCGCGCTCATGCAGGAAGCCGAAACGCTGGACATAGCCGTCATGGCGGGCGATGAAGCCATGAACGCCCTTCTGGTCGGTGCGCTTGCAATGCACAAGCTGCGGGCCGCCAATCAGCGGCGAACCGAGCAGGTCGTTCACCCGCAGCGAATGGCTGAAGCGAGCCGACGAGGTGTCGTTGATGGTGGCGGTGGAGTGCGCGGCGGTGGCGCGCGCCAAAGGCCGGAACTCGGCGGCGCCATAGGTATCGATGCCCGCATTGACGATGAAGTGCTGGCGGCCGGACGACAATTCGAAGGCAAGACAGCCGGCGTGTGCCGCGTTGGACACGTCGACCGGCGGCGGCAGGCCAGTGTCGGCAATGACGGTGGTGCCGCCCATCGACAGGCGCTCATAGCCCGAATGCGGTGCATGCAGCAGCGGCGCGCCGGCGGTGTCGTCGTGACGAAGGATGGTGGCGATGCGGTCGTGGATGGTGGCGCCCATGCCGTTGAAGCGGGCGAGGCTGCCATCCTGATGGCGGAAGAAGCGCAGCGCCGGCAGCATGCGGTCGATGGCGCCGATCAGCGCCTGCGGCGGGGCTTCCGCCTGGTTGGCGTAGGTCTGGCGCAGCGGCAAGAGATCGGCGAGGATTTCCAGCACCGTCATCGGATTGCGTGAGATATGGCCGCCATCGGCGAGAATCTGGCGGTTGAGTTCCTCGGCGAGGTTGCGGGTGGCGCCGCGCAGCGCCGAGGCCGGCGCCGGCAGCGAGAGTGCCGCGAAGGCCAGTGCGATGCGGGCACGCAGCCGATCCTTGCCGTCGGGCATTTCGCGCGCCATCGACCTGAGATAGCGGATCTGCATGGCCAGCGATTTCAGGAAGGCGCGATAGAAGGGAAACTCGGCACCCTGCAGCACGACGGAAGAATGTTGCAGCCAGGCGATGATGCGCTTGGCCGCCGTCCCGGGCTCCCAGGCAACTCCGGCAATATGGCTGCCATGCATGGCGATCCAGTCGGAAACCAGGGCGCGGGCATTGGCGGCGGCAAGCTCGGTGCCGGCGGCCCGCATGTGGCGCAGCCAGCGAAAGCCATGCAAAGTCTTCTGCCAGCCGTGATTGGGCACGTTGATCTGGAACGGCGACTTGCCGCCGGTCTCGACCAGATGCCCGGACAAGGGATAGCGGCCGTAATAGATCTCAAGCGCGATCTGCGGGTCGGCGAGGCGCAGGTCCGGTGGCGCGATCAGAACACGTTCCGGCGTGCGGCCGGAATAGCGCCAGCGATAGACCGGCCCGGCGCGCAGGCGTCGACGCGTCTTGCGCCAGAACTCCTTCGCGACCAGCGTCCACAGACGCGTCGTGTTGCCGGCAGCAAGTGCCAAAAGCCCTCCTGGTCGTCCTCAACCCCAAGCACGAGTTTACATGATTGAACGAGACGTGCGAAGGCGAATTCCCGGGAACGGCTGCGGGTCACCCGGTTTTACCCAGGCTCTCCGTAAAAAAGTCAGCAAAATGCATTAGCCGGCTCTACGCATGCGCGCGGCGAAGAAACCATCCAGGCCCGAGCGCTCCGGCGCGCCGAGATCGAGATCGGCGGGCGTTGTGCGCAGCGTGCCTTGCGCCGTCAGGAACGAATCGATGCCGGCGATCTCGCCCTGCCGCAGCGGATCGTCGACGACTGTCGGCGTCTCCTTGAGGAAGGCGCGATAGAGCTCCTCGCCTTCGAGCGGGTCGAGCGAACAGTTGGAAAAGACGATCCTGCCGCCCGGTTTCACCAAAGTGACGGCGCGGGCGAGCAGCCTGCGCTGCAGGTCGGCGAGCTTTTCGACGTCGGCTGTGGTTTTGGTCCAGGGCACGTCGGGGTGCCGGCGCACCGTGCCGGTCGAGGAGCAGGGCGCGTCGAGCAGCACGGCGTCGAACAATTCCCTCGGCTCGTAGTTGAGCAGGTCCGCCTGGACTTTATCGGCGGTGAGCCCGAGACGGTCGAGATTCTGCGCTAGCCGCGCCAGCCGGTTCTTCGAGGTGTCGACCGCGGTGACCCTGGCGCCGGCGAGGATCAACTGCGCGGTCTTGCCGCCGGGCGCGGCGCAGAGATCGGCGACGCTGAGGCCGGCGACATCGCCGAACAGCCGCGCGGGCAGGCTGGCGGCGGCATCCTGAACCCACCATGCGCCTGCTTCGAAGCCGGGCAGTTCGGTGACGGATGCGCTGAGTTTTTCCACCCGCACCGTGCCGGTCGGCAGGACGATACCGCCGAGCTTTTCGGCCCAGGGTTCGGGCTCGGCCTTGACCGTGAAATCGACGGGCGCCTCGTAGCGGTGGGCCGCGAGGATCTGCCTGGCCTTGTCCACGCCATAGGCGGCCTTCAGACGGTCGGAAAACCATTTCGGTGCTTCGTCGGTGGCGGCGAGAGCGGCCGGCAATTCGGTTTCCTTGGCGCGCGCCAGGGTACGCAGAACGCCATTCACCAGGCCGGAAAAGCGCTGTGTGCGCGGATCGGACTTGGCGTGCGTCACCGCGAGGTCGACGGCTGCGCTGTCTGGAATATCGAGGAACAGGATCTGCGCCGCCGCTACATTCAAGATGTGCGACAGCGCGGTGGCGTTTGGCGGCAGCGGCTTCTCCAAGCGGCGCGCCAGCAGTCCTGATATGGTCATGCGATAGCGTAGCGCCGTGACAAGGATAGCGCGCACCAGGCCTCGGTCACGCAAATCGAGCGCCTTGTATTGCGGGTGGCCGTTCTCGTGATCGGTCAGCCCGTCTAGCGGCGTCCTGGCGTCGATGACGGCGGCAAGCAGCCGCGCCGCCGCCTTGCGCGCGGCGAGGCCGGCAACGAATTCGCCGCCGGCATTGTGTTCCTGATCGCCTGAAACGGTGCGTCGAGGTCTGCCCGCCACGCTCACGACCACCGGCCCTTGGGCCCGGTCGGATTGCGACCCCATGGATTGGATTTCCCCGGGCTTGGCTCCGTAGCCGGTTCTGGCGTGGCCCGCTTGCCCCACGGTCCGGCTTGCTGCTGCTCGTCGGCCTGCGCCGGCGCCTGGCGCTCTGTGGCCTGGGATGCGCCGTCGCCCATTTCGCGCGCCATGGCCTGCAAGGCGGCGATGCGGTTCTCGGTGCTCGGGTGGGTGGAGAACAGACTGTCCATGCGCTCGCCATGCAGGGGGTTGATGATGAAGAGATGCGCCATCGCCGGGTTGCGCTCGGCATCGGAGTTGGGAATGCGCTCGGCCCCGCGGGCGATCTTGTCAAGCGCGGAGGCCAGCCACAGCGGGTGTCCACAGATTTCGGCGCCGCGCCGGTCGGCTTCGTATTCGCGGGTGCGGCTCACCGCCATCTGCACGATCATGGCCGCGAAGGGCGCCACGATCATCGCCGCCAGGACGCCGACAAAGCCGAAAGGATTGTTGTTGTCGCGATTGCCGCCGAGGAAGAAGGCGAAATTGCCCAGCATCGAGATGGCGCCTGCAAACGTCGCTACGATGGTCATGGTCAGCGTGTCGCGATGCTGGACATGGGCGAGTTCGTGCGCCATCACGGCGGCGATCTCTTCGTGGGTCAGCCGCTCCAGCAGGCCGGTGGAGGCCGCGACCGCCGCGTTCTGCGGGTTGCGGCCGGTGGCAAACGCATTCGGCTGCGGGCTATCGATCAGATAGGTCCTGGGCATCGGCAGGCCGGCCTGCTTGGCCAGGGCCTGGACAATGGCGTAATATTCCGGCGCGTTCTTCTCGTCGACCTCGACGGCATGGTTCATCGACAGCACCATCTTGTCGGCATTCCAATAGCTGAACAGATTGGTGCCGGCGGCGATCAGCAAAGCGATCATCATGCCGCCCGAACCGCCGATCAGGAAGCCGACTCCCATGAACAGGGCCGTCATGGCGGCCAGAAGCATCGCGGTGCGCAAAGTGTTCATCGTCTGCTCCTGTCAGGCTGGTGATGAAAGGGGGTCGATAGTCCTAGGCTCATCGCTATATGATGGGAAACGCCTGCCCCTGTTTCAATCCGCTTGGAAATATCCATGAACGACGAGACCAGTAAAACGCCGGCCGCCGGCTCGGATGACGGCGCGCTGCCAAAGGAGTTGACGCCCGCCGCCCGCCGCGCGCTGGCCGAAGCCGAGGCGCGGCGTCAGGATTATCGCAAGAAGGAAGCCGCCATGCCGAAGGAGATCGGCGGCCGCGGCGGCAAGGAACCTGGCCGCTACGGCGACTGGGAGGTCAAGGGCCTGACCAGCGACTTCTAGAAACCGGCCTAGGCGGCGCTGCGCTGCGCCTCAAGTGCGATCCAGCCGCGTTCGTCGATGGTGATGCCGATCGTGTCGTAGCCTGCGATCGACGCGTGCCGCGTTGCCATGGGATGCCGGTGCGTGGCGTTGATCACCATGACCGCGGCATCCGCAGCCTCGGCCGCCGCGATGCCGGCCGGAGCATCCTCGAACACAAGGCAGTCGCGCGCATCGACGCCGAGCCGTTCGGCACCCAGCAGGAAGCAGTCCGGCGCCGGCTTGCCACGCGAAACATTTTCCGCGGCGACGAGGATGGCGGGAACCGGAATGCCGGCGGCCTTCATCCGCAGCAGCGCCAGTTCGCGTGG
The DNA here is from genome assembly GCF_006442155.1 of Mesorhizobium sp. B2-4-14. Lineage (NCBI taxonomy): Bacteria > Pseudomonadati > Pseudomonadota > Alphaproteobacteria > Hyphomicrobiales > Phyllobacteriaceae > Mesorhizobium > Mesorhizobium sp. B2-4-14. The sequence continues at coordinate 8,347 of NZ_VFVA01000033.1, forward strand.
CGCGGAGGTCACGATCGCCCAGCTTTCGCGCGGTAGCAAATTGAGGAACGCCACTGCGCCGGCGATCGGGACAATGCCGTCCAGATCGGCGGCCTCGGCCTTCAGCAGCAGATCCGCCTCATGCGCCGGATCAATGCCTGGGAGGGCAAGGCCGGTGATGGTCTCGATCGCCCGCACGCCATGGATCGTCGGCAGGAAGGCGGTGACGTCGAGGCCCTGTCGGCGCGCCCAATCGCTCCACACCCGCTCCGCCGACGCAATGGAATTGATGAGTGTGCCGTCCATGTCGAAGAGGAAGGCGGCGAATTTTCTGCCAGCAAACATGATTTTCCTTGAAATCCGGGGGGCGTCGAGGGGAGGGCGCAACCGTAACGTCCAGGCGCGGACATGGAAGGCGCACAGGCATATTTCGCGGCAATGCGGGGAACCACCGCCACCGTCCGACGTTGCAATCCCACATCCCCACCATGCGACCCAAGGGACGACGCCCATGCTGATCCGCCTCGGCTACGAGATCGCCATTGAATGCGCCGAGGCCACTCCCGTGATTTCATTGCTCGAGATCCACAAGGACAGGCAGGCCGACATCAAGCGGCAAACGCGCGTGCTGACCTCGCCCTCGGTGCCGACCAGGCTCTACCAGGATTTGCACGGCAATGGCTGCCGCCGCTTCACCGCGCCTGCCGGCATCTTTCGCATCCTCTACGACGCGGTGGTCGAGGACAGCGGCGAGCCGGACGAGGTCAACACGCTGGCCAGGGAAATGCCGGTGGCCGAATTGCCCGACGAGGTGCTCGGTTATCTCCTCGGCAGCCGCTACTGCGAGACCGATCATTTGAGCGATCTCGCCTGGCAACGGTTCGGCCATCTTCCACCCGGCTGGGCGCGGGTGCAGGCGATCGTCGACTATGTCCACAACCGTCTGTCGTTCGGCTATGGCTACGCGCGGTCGACCCGCACGGCGACGCAGGCGCATGAGGAACGGGTCGGGGTGTGCCGCGACTTCGCCCATCTGGCGATCACGCTCTGCCGCTGCATGAACATTCCGGCGCGCTATGTGAACGGCTATCTCGGCGATATCGGCGTGCCAGCCGATCCGGCGCCGATGGACTTCTCGGCCTGGATGGAAGTGTTCCTCGACGGCAAGTGGTACACGTTCGATCCGCGCCACAATCGGCCCAGGATCGGCCGCGTCGTCATCGCGCGCGGGCGCGACGCCACGGACGTGCCTCTGCTGCACAGCTTCGGCCCGCACCGGCTGACCCTGTTCAAGGTCTGGACCTATGAACAGGAAGGCAGGCTGTTCAATCCGCCCAATCACCGCATCGACAGGACGGTCAGCGCGCAGATGCTGGCCTAAGGGGCGTCGATATTCAGGTGATGCAGGCCTGCAAACGGCAGCTTCCTGCGCCTCCGGTGCTCACGTATTTAAGCACGCTCCGCTCCGGCGCTGACCAGATAGGACCAGGCGCGTGATCGAGACAGATGCCTGCGACAGGGCTCTTGCCATTAGAGTGTGCTGAACCGGGCAGCTTGCAACAGGCCCCAAAAGGAAAAGGCCGCCGCTTCGTGCGAAGCCGGCGGCCTTCCGTGTTTCCGTCCGTGGCGCGGCCTGTGGCGGCAACCCCTTCGGGTCACCCGCCGCGCATCTCGCGCCTTAACGGGAAGACTGCTTCCCGAAAGTGCAATCCGCTGAGGCCACGTTCTGGAAAACGAAATCACTCGACATCGGATCACCTCCTTTCGATTTGTTGAACACGCCCTAATGATGGGGTGCGTCGCAGCAAATGGCAAGGTGCCGCAACGGAATGGCCGAGCCCCGCCCGGGAAATCGTCTGGCGCGATGTTTTTGCGCAACAGATAGGGATTGCGGTCCGCGGACCGATTGGACGACAGTGCAATTCGGGATCAGGGCGATATTCGATGCATGGGAGGTGGAGATGGACGCTGCCGACAGAGCCGCACGGATCGTGCGACGTGTCGTCGAGACGCTGAAGCCTGGTTTCGCGGTCAGGCTGTGGACCGGTGAGCGGATCGGCCCGGCGACGGGGCCCGTGCTTGCCATCAACGACCAGGATATTGTCTGGCAGATGGTCCGGCGCCCCAGCTTTTCGACACTGGTGGAGATGTGGATATCCAAGGCGGTCGACGTCGAGGATGGCTCGCTGTTCGACTTCTACGCCCTGCCTTCGCAAGGCAAGTTGAAGGCAAAACTCAGATCACTGCCGAAGCTGGCGATTCTGCGGGACCTGCCGGCCGTGCTGTTTTCGCGAAAGCAGATGACGGCGCGGACCGATTTGTCCGGTCGCAACCCTTATGTCAGCGGGTCGAACAAGGAGGCGATCCAGCATCATTACGACATATCGAATGCTTTCTACCGGCTCTTTCTCGACGAGCGCATGGTCTACAGCTGCGGCTACTTCACGGATTTTGCCAACAGCATAGACCAGGCGCAGATCGACAAGCTCGATCACATCTGCCGCAAGCTCCGGCTGAAGCCGGGCGAAAGCCTGCTCGACATCGGCTGCGGCTGGGGGGCGATGCTGATCCACGCGGCGAAGCACTACGGCGTCGTCGGTCATGGCGTGTCGCTGTCCGAAGAGCAGACGAAGCTGGCGCGCGAGCGCATCCGCGCCGAGGGGCTTGAGGACCGCATCACCATCGAGATCAAATCCTATGCCGAGCTCTCCGGCACTTTCGACAAGATATCGTCGATCGGCATGTTCGAGCATCTGGGCCTCGCCAACCATGCCGCCTATTTCTCGACCGTCCACCGCTTGTTGAAGCCGGGCGGTATCTACCTGCACCACGCCATCACGCGGCGCAGCAAGGGCAACCTGAAGAAGACCTTGCGCAAAGGGCCGGAATACAAGGCGCTGATCAAGTACATCTTCCCGGGCGGCGAGCTCGACACGATTGGCATGACGCTCGGCAATCTCGAAGCGCATAGCTTCCTCGTCTACGACGTCGAGAATCTGCGTGAGCACTACGCCCGCACCTGCAGGCTATGGGCCGAGCGCCTGCATGCGCGGTTCGATGAGGCCATTGCCGAGGTGGGGGAGGCCAGGGCAAGGCTTTGGCTGCTCTATCTCACCGGATGCTCCATCACCTTCGAGCGTGCCTCGGCGCAGATTTTCCAGACCGTCGCCACCAAGCGTGTACGCGGGCCGAGCGGCCTGCCGCCGACGCGGGCGGATCTTTATCGGTAACGGCGCCGCCTGGGCGCCCGCCGCCCTCTCACTCGGCGATGCCGAGCGAAGCGATATAGGCCGCCGACGCCGGGATCTTGGCCTTGTCCTTGATCTCGATGATGAGACGCGGATTGCTTTCGAGTTTCGCGAGCGCGGCGAACACCGAACGCCACTGGATCGTGCCCTCACCGAGGCTCCAGTGACGATCGGCGTAGCCGTCGGCGTCCTGCAGATGGACATGCTGCAGGCGGTTGCCGGCGGCGTGCACATAGTAGTCGACCGGCGGCGCACCTGTCGAACCATGGGCATAATAGGCGTGGCCGGTGTCGATCGACACGGCGACGGCAGGGGACTTGTAGCTTTCGGCCAAAGCAACCCGGATATGCGGATCCCTGTCCTCGATGTTCTCGAGAACCATGGTGCAGCCGATCTCTTCGGCCCGCCTGACGGCTTCGCTCAGCGTCAGGTGGCAATATTCGACGATCTTCTCGCGCTCGCCGGGATTGTTGTCGAGATTGTTGTAGGACCATGTCGTGTAGGGGCTGTGGACGACCATCTGCGTCGCGCCGATTTGGGCGCAGACATCAAGACCTTGCATCAGACGTTTGCTGACCACGGCGCGAATATCGGGATCCTGCGAGGCGATGACGAAGCCCCAGAAAGGCCCGTGAATCCCGAGCCGTCCCTGGTGGCCGTCGAGGAGCTTTTTGGCGCGGGCGGCGAGCGGTGCCCAGTCGCCGTTGAGAACATCGGCGTTGGTGAAGCTCTGCAATTCCAGGTCGCGCTGCTTTTCGAGAAGCCAGGCGCGATGGATTTCGAGGTCGTCCAGGGTCATGGCGGCGCCAAGGATGGGCAGGGAAGTCATCGGTACTCCGATCGGTGGGATTTGAAATTGGCGAAAGCGACAAGGTGGGGTCGCGCCGGGCCCTGTATGGCGCCGTTTTCTGTCACGCGTATTACAGGCTGCGCGACGAGATTTTCGACGGCGCAACGCCTGCGGAGACCATGCCGCCAGCTAGACGAACCGCATCGTCGCGCCGATCTCGACGCTGGCCGGCTGGTCGACCGTGCAGTAGACGCCCAGATTGTGGGCGTTGTGGCGGACCAGGTTGCGCAGGATGCCGGGATCGTAGTCGAAGCCATCCTGGGCAATGATGGTGAAGCCGCAACGGCGGCAGGGCTCGGAGATGGTCAAGAGCAGATCGCCGATCGCAAGCTTGCGGCCGATCCACTCCGTCTCCGGAAATGAGCCTTCGACCGCCGCCATGTCGACGACGACGTTGGGGCGGAAGCGGCGCGCATCTGGCGTTCCTTCCGGATGCAGCGCCTTCAGGCGCGCCAGCGAAGCCGTGGTCAAAAGATGGATGGGCGCCTTGTTGTAGCGCGCTTGCGTGAGCGGACCGGTGTAGGCGGGCGGCGCGTTCTGCGGGCCGAACGGCCGGATCGAGGCCGCGAAGCCGAGATAGGCCGAAACGGCAGCATCGCTTTCCGTGCCCGGTGCCGCCAGCCAGTCGCCGCCGGGAATGGCGATCTCGAGCTTGCGGTCACCGGTCAGCCGGGCGCGGATGCGCGGCACCTTGTGCCATTTCGCCTCGCGGTCGGGCCGGGCGATCTCGTTGTCGGCGGCATCGACCAGACCGAACATGCGGTCGCCGTCGATGCTGTCGGTGCCGACCGCGATCGCTTGCAGGCGTTCGCCGGCGAGCGAGCTCGCCGGATAGCGCCAGAGTTCGGCAACCCTGCCGATCGCGGCCATGGCTCGTCTCAGCCTTTCCTGTTCTGCCGGTTGGCGACGAGATCGTCGACGACGGCCGGATCGGCGAGCGTCGAGGTGTCGCCAAGGGCGGCAAAATCGTCCTCGGCGATCTTGCGCAGGATGCGGCGCATGATCTTACCCGAGCGTGTCTTGGGCAAGCCCGGCGCGAACTGGATCTTGTCGGGCGAGGCGATGGCGCCGATCTCCTTGCGGACATGGGCGATGAGATCCTTGCGCAACTCTTCGGTAGGCTCAATGCCCTTCATCAAGGTGACGTAGCTGTAGATGCCCTGGCCCTTGATGTCGTGCGGGTAGCCGACGACGGCGGCCTCCGAGACCTTCTCATGGCTGACCAGCGCCGATTCGACCTCGGCCGTGCCCATGCGGTGACCGGAGACGTTGATGACGTCGTCGACGCGGCCGGTGATCCAGTAATAGCCGTCGGCGTCGCGGCGACAGCCGTCACCGGTGAAGTATTTTCCCTTGTAGGTGGAAAAATAGGTCTGCACGAAGCGGTCGTGGTCGCCATAGACGGTGCGCATCTGGCCGGGCCAGGAATCGGTGATGCAGAGGTTGCCGTCGGCGGCTCCTTCCAGCACCTTGCCTTCGCCGTCGACCAGCTGCGGCTTGACGCCGAAGAAGGGCCGGGTCGCCGAGCCTGCCTTGAGGTCGGTGGCGCCGGGCAGCGGCGTGATCAGGATGCCGCCGGTCTCGGTCTGCCACCATGTATCGACGATCGGCACCTTGCCGTTGCCGACGACGTTGAAATACCACTCCCAGGCTTCCGGATTGATCGGCTCGCCGACCGAGCCAAGCACGCGCAGCGACTTGCGTGAGGTCTTCTTCACCGGATCGTCGCCGGCGCCCATCAACGCACGTAGCGCCGTCGGCGCGGTGTAGAAGATGTTGACCTTGTGCTTGTCGATGACCTCCCAGAAGCGGGACTGCGAGGGATAGTTGGGCACGCCCTCGAACATCAACGTGGTGGCGCCATTGGCGAGCGGTCCATAGACGATGTAGCTGTGGCCGGTGACCCAGCCGACATCGGCGGTGCACCAGTAGATGTCGCCGTCATGGTAATCGAAGACATATTGGTGCGTCATCGAGGCATACACGAGATAGCCGGCGGTGGTGTGCAGCACGCCCTTCGGCTTGCCGGTCGAGCCGGAGGTGTAGAGGATGAACAGCGGGTCCTCCGCCTTCATCTTTTCCGGCTTGCAGTCGGGCTTAACCGTCGCGATCTCGTCGTGGTACCAGCGGTCGCGGCCCGGCGCCCAGCCGATCTTGCCGCCGGTGCGGCGCACGACGATTACGTTGTTCACTGTCACATCGTGCTTGGCAGCGATGTCGATCGCCTTGTCGGTGTTCTCCTTCAACGGGATCGGCTTGCCGCCGCGCAGGCCCTCGTCGGCGGTGATGACGAAGGTCGATTCGCAGTCGACGATGCGGCCGGCCAGCGCGTCCGGCGAAAAGCCGCCGAAGACGATCGAATGGATGGCGCCCAGCCGGGTGCAGGCCAGCATCGCATAGGCGGCTTCCGGGATCATCGGCATGTAGATGGTGACGCGGTCGCCCTTCCTGACGCCGTGCTTCTTCATCACGTTGGCGAGCCGGCAGACATGCTCGTAAAGCTCGTTGTAGGTGATCTTCTTGTCGTCGTAGGGGTTGTCGCCTTCCCAGATGATGGCGGTCTGGTTGCCGCGCTTCTTCAGGTGGCGGTCGATGCAGTTGTAGGAGACGTTGGTCAGCCCGTCCTCGAACCACTTGATCGAGACCTTGCCGTCGAAGGAGGTGTTCTTGACTTTGGTGAAGGGCTTGAACCAGTCGATGCGCTTGCCGTGCTTGCCCCAGAACTTGTCCGGGTTCTTGACGCTGTCGCCATACCATTTGAGATAGGTGTCGTTGTCGATCAGCGCGTTCTTCTTCCACGCCGGCTGGACGCGATGGATCTTTGCCTCGGACATGTGTTCGCTTTCCTCCCGAAACCAAACCGCTGGCTTGGCGGCCAGCGGGATCGCGGCGAAGCGGCCGCGAATTCGCGCGCATTATTAACAGTTCCGCGAAGACGGCAACATTAGACGTTGGATTCGCGTGGCGCGATGCCGCAGCGGCTGCGCAAAACGCTGTCAGCACTCCCGGAGCATCGCTGCTAAGCACATGCTTTCGTGGAGGAAAAGGCCGTCATGGTCTACGAAAATCAATAGACAGTTAAGCAACCACGCGCACAATCCAGCGTTGGGAGGAAGGAGAATCAACCTGAGGACTGCGATGCGCGACCATGGCGAAATGGACCTAATGCTCAAGGGCTACGGCCTGACCACGGCCAAGATTCTCTATCACTTCCCCGACCACCCGCACCTGTTGCAGAGCTTCATCTGGCAGGACTACGATATCGCTCCGCAATTTCCGGTACTGATCAAGTTCATCGAGTTCTGGAGAGCGAGGCTCGACGGGCCGCTGCATTCGGTGGTCTACACGCACCAGAAGCTGATCGCGCCGAACGAATGGCGCAAGCTGGATGGTGAGTTCGTGCTGCATTGAACGAGGTAATCTCCCCTCTTGAGGGGGAGGTGTCGCCGAAGGCGACAGAGGGGGTCGCCGCGCGTGGAGCACCAACGCCGACAGCGACGCCGGATTGTGCCGAGATCTACGTGAGACGACCCCCTCTGTCCTACCGGACATCTCCCCCTCAAGGGGGGAGATTAGCGGCTTCAGTGCTGACGGTCACACCGTCGGCGGATTGAGCCGGGCAAATCCTTCCTGACGCCGGTAAGGGAAATACGGATAGGGTGTGGTGACCTCGCTGGCCGCATCAAGCTTCTTCATCTGCTCCGGCGTCAGCGTCCAGCCGATGGCACCGAGGTTTTGGCGCAATTGCTCCTCGTTGCGGGCGCCGATGATGACGGATGACACGGTCGGGCGCTGCAGCAGCCAATTGATGGCGATCTGCGGCACGGTCTTGCCGGTCTCCGCGGCAACGGCATCGAGCGCGTCGACCACTTTATACAGATGTTCATCCTCGACAGGCGGGCCGAAGCTCGCCGTATCGTGCAGCCGGCTCTTTTCCGGCAGAGGTTGGCCACGGCGGATCTTGCCGGTCAGGCGGCCCCAGCCGAGCGGGCTCCACACCAGCGCACCGACGTCCTGGTCGAGTCCAAGCGGCATCAGCTCCCATTCATAGTCGCGGCCAAGCAGCGAATAATAGACCTGATGCGCGACGTAGCGCGGGTAGCCGTGCCTGTCGGCGAGCCCAAGCGACTTCATCACTTGCCAGCCGGAGAAATTGGAGACGCCGACATAGCGCAGTTTGCCGGCGCGCACGAGGTCGTCGAGCGTCGACAGCACCTCCTCGATCGGCGTGCCTGCATCGAAAGCGTGCAGTTGCAACAGGTCGATGTAGTCGGTGCCGAGGCGCTTCAGCGCGGCGTCGACCGATCTGACCAGCCGCGAGCGCGAGGAGCCATAATCGGCCGGGCCGTCGCCCGTCGGCAGCGAGGTCTTGGTTGAGATCAGCACCGCATCGCGGCGGCCCTTGATGGCTTCGCCGAGCACTTGCTCCGACGCGCCGTTCGAATAGACGTCGGCGCTGTCGAACAGGTTGACACCGGCGTCCAAGCAGATGTCGATAAGCCGCCGCGCTTCCCTGGCATCGCTGTTGCCCCAGGCGCCGAACAGTGGCCCGGAGCCGCCAAAAGTTCCCGCGCCGAACGAAAGCGCCGGCACCTTCAGGCCCGATGCGCCGAGACGTCGATAGTCCATTTTCTTGCTCCTTATGCTGTAGGGAGAGACGTCGAAAGCGAAATTAGGGTTGCCGGCTCACGGCCGGGCGGAAGCCGGCTCGCCGAGCGCCGGCGCGCGGTCGAGGCGCAGCGCCAATGCGGCCACGGCGAGGGCGCCAAGCGGCAGCAGCGCGGCCACCCAGGTGAGGGCACCGAGGCCAAGGCCGTGGGCGATGACCGCGCCGCCCAGCCAGGCGCCCAAGGCATTGCCGAGATTGAAGGCTGCGATGTTGAAGGAGGAGGCGAGGCTCTGGCCGGCGCCTTGCGCCTTCTCCAGCACCCACATTTGCAGCGGCGCCACGGTGGCGAAGGCGGCCGCACCCAGCAGGCCGACATAGATCACGGCCATGACCTGGCTGTGAATGGCGAAGCTCATTGTCGCCAGCACCAGCGCCAGCACCACAAGGCTGCCCAGGACCGCGGGCACGAGCCAACGGTCGGCGACCTTGCCCCCGGCGAGGTTGCCGGCGATGAGGCCGCCGCCGAAGACGAGCAGGATCGGCGACACCGCCGCTTCCTTGAAGCCGCTGATCTCGGTGAGCAGAGGGGCGATGTAGGTGAAGACGGCGAAGACACCGGCATAGCCGAGCACCGTGGTCGCGAGGCCGAGCAGCACGGGCGCGCGGCGCAGCACGGCGAGGTCGGCACGAAGCCCGCTCTTTTCAGGTGCCGCCTGGCTGCGCGGCACCAGAACCAAGATGACGGCGAAGGCGGCGAGGCCGACCGCGGTTACCGCCCAGAAGGTCGCACGCCAGCCAAAGGCCTGGCCGAGCCAGGTGCCGACGGGCACGCCGAGAATATTGGCGATGGTCAGGCCGGTGAACATCAGCGCGATCGCCGAGGCCTTCTTGTTGGGCGCGACGAGGCTGGTGGCGACCACCGAGCCGACGCCGAAGAAGGTGCCATGGGCAAAGGCGGTGATGATACGGGCGCCCATCAGCGTCCAGTAATCGGGCGCCAGCGCGCAGGCGAGATTGCCAAGCGTGAAGATGGCCATTAGCGCCAGGAGCACCGTCTTGCGGGGCCAGTTGCCGGTGGCGATGGTCAGCAAGGGCGCGCCGATGACGACGCCCAGCGCGTAGCCCGAAATGAGCTGGCCGGCGGCCGAGATCGAGACGCCAAGGTCTTTGCTGACGTCGATAAGCAGGCCCATGATGACGAATTCCGTGACGCCGATGCCGAAGGCACCGGCGGCGAGGGCGTAAAGAGCAAGAGGCATGGTGGTTTCCACTTCCAAGACGACGAGCGCCCTGTCCAATCCGCGCCCCTACCGGGAAGATCGTATCGGCCCGCACTGTGAACCAGACTTGCCCAAGGCATATTTTCTGTGAAATAGATTCACAGATGGCGAGACCCGATATCAACCGCTCCGGCGAGATCGAAGTATTTGTGCGCGTCGTCGAGGCCGGCAGCTTCTCGGCGGCCGCCCGCGCATTGCGCATGACGCCATCGGCGGTCAGTAAGCTGATCGCGCGGCTGGAGGCCCGGCTAGGGGCCAGACTGGTCAGCCGCTCGACGCGCAAGCTGCTGCTGACGCCGGAAGGAGCGGCCTTCCACGAAAGCGGGCAGCGCATCCTGGCCGACATGGCGGCGGCCGAGCGCGAAGCGGCGGCCGGTGCCGCGCCGCGCGGGCGGCTGCGCGTCAACACCTACGTGCCCTTCGGGGTGCACCGGCTGATCCCGCTGCTGCCGCGCTTCCTCGAACGCTATTCCGAGATCTCGGTCGATCTGGTGCTGACCGACAGCGTCATCGACCTGATGGCAGAGCGCGCCGACGTCGCCATCCGGGCCGGCCCGCTCGGCGAATCACGGCTGGTGGCGCGCAAGCTTGGGCAGAGCCCGGGGGTCGTCGTTGCGGCCCCATCCTATCTCGATGCGCACGGTACGCCGCTGACGCCGGTCGATCTCGACAGCCACAACCGCATGGGCTTCGGCTTCGTCAGGCATATCGATGGCTGGCCATTCCTCGACGCGGCCGGCAACGCAGTCATGATCCCGATCACCGGCAACACGCTGGTCAGCGATGGCGAGGCGATGCGGCTGATGACGCTGGCCGGGGCGGGCATCTCCAGGCTGGCGCGCTGGCATGTCGCGGCTGATATCGCCGCCGGGCGGTTGGTGCCGCTGCTGGAGGATTTCAATCCCGGAGACCAGGAGGCCACCCACGCCGTCTATGTCGGCCAAGGCCGGCACCTGCCGGCACGGGTGCGGGCTTTTCTCGATTTTCTCGGGGAGAGCGTCAGGTTGGCCTGAAGCGATCTCGGAAGCCGATCGGCTCCCGAGACGTCTGCCCCAACTGCTTCATGCTTTCGGCGTGAACGGCGCCGGACGGCGGCCGACGCCCTGGCGCTCGAGCATCCAGCCGGGATATTCGGCGGGCAGCGCGCTGACTTCGTCAAGACGGGCGAGATCGTCGGCGTCAAGCTTCACCTCGGTCGCGGCAAGGTTTTGTTCGAGCTGGTCCATGCGGCTGGCGCCGATGATGACGCTCATCACGAAGGGCTTGGCCAGGACATAACCGAGCGCCACCGTGGCGACGCTGACGTCGTGCTTTTTGGCGATCTCGCGCATGGCGGCGACAGCCGCCCAGGCGCGGTCCTCGTTGACCGGTGGGAAATTGAACGAGGCGCGGCGGCCCTCGCCATTGCCGAGCGCGCCGGGTCCGTATTTGCCCGAGAGCAGGCCGCCGGCCAACGGCGACCATACCATCAGACCGAGCTTCTCCTCATTGATGAGCGGTACGATCTCGCGCTCGAGATCGCGGCCGGCGATCGAGTAGTAGGACTGGATGGTCTCGAAGCGGGCAAAGCCCTTGCGGTCGGCGATGCCCAGCGCCTTGGCGATGCGCCACGCTGCCCAGTTGGAGACGCCGACATAGCGGACCTTGCCGCTGGAGACGAGATCGTCCAGTGCCCGCATCGTCTCGTCGATCGGCGTCACCGCGTCGGTACCATGCAACTGGTAGAGATCGATATGGTCGAGTTGCAGCCGTTCGAGACTGGCGTCGACCGAATCCATGATGTGGCCGCGCGAGGAGCCGCGCTGGTTCGGGCCTTCGCCCATGGGGCCATGCACCTTGGTGGCGATGACCACGTTCTGCCTGGCGACGCCGAGATCGCGGAGGGACTGGCCGAGCAATTTTTCGGACTCGCCGAAGGAATAGACGTCGGCCGTGTCGAAGAAGTTGACGCCGGCGGCGAGCGAGCGGCCGACGATCTCGTTGACGCCTTTCTGGTCGAGACTGGCGATCAGGCCCCATTGGGCATTCTGGCCGGCGGCGCCGAAGGTCATGGTGCCGAGGCACAGTTCGGAGACGAATAGCCCGGTATTTCCAAGCTGATTGTAACGCATGGTGAAGGCTCCAGAGGCAGTAAGGTGACAGGGTTCAAATAGGAACGGCACGTTTCGTTTCCAGCGCTGGCGCAACGGACCTGCTGATCTGGCCTAACCGCTATCTACTGCCGAAGATCGCCGAACCAACACGAACGCTGGTGGCGCCGAAAGCGATTGCCGTCTCGTAGTCGCCCGACATGCCCATCGACAGTTTGGTAACGCCGGCTTCCTTACCGAGCTTCTCCAGCAAGGCAAAATGCGGGCCCGGGTTCTCGTCGGCCGGCGGGATGCACATCAGGCCTTCAATGGCGAGGCCGTGCACATCGCGGCAGCGGGTCACAAAGGCAACCGCCTCGCGTGGTTCGATGCCGGCCTTCTGCGGCTCGGAGCCGGTGTTGACCTGGACGTAAAGCCTTGGCGCGCGGCCTTGCCTGGCGATCTCCTTGGCAAGTTCGGCGGCGATCTTTTCGCGGTCGACCGTTTCGATGACGTCGAACAGCGTCACCGCCTCCTTGGCCTTATTCGACTGCAGCGGGCCGATCAGATGCAGTTCGATATCCGGGAAAGCCTGCTTCAGATCAGGCCATTTGCCTTGCGCTTCCTGCACGCGGTTCTCGCCGAACACGCGCTGGCCGGCTTCGATCACCGGCTGGATGTCGGCGGCGTCAAAGGTCTTGGAAACGGCCACCAGCGTCACCGCGCCGGCTTCGCGGCCGGCCTCCTGCTCGGCGGCGGCGATCTTCGCCTTGACCGCGAAAAACTGCTGAACGGTGTCGCCCATATGCAAATCCCGCTGTTTTGACCCGCGTTTTTGTCAGCCGCGATGCCCATATGGTTGACGGGTTTGCCAAACCATGGTGAACACCCGGACCACATTCCATGAACCGCCGGGCTTTCGGCGGTCCGCATGCTTTTAAGTGAAAAACGTCCCATGGCAACCGAACGATACAATCCGCGCGCGTCAGAACCCAAATGGCAGAAGGCCTGGGCCGAAAAGAAGCTGTTCGAAGCGCACAATGACGATCCGCGCCCGAAATACTACGTGCTGGAGATGTTCCCCTATCCGTCAGGGCGCATTCATATCGGCCATACCCGCAACTATACGATGGGCGACGTGGTGGCGCGCTACAAGCGGGCCAAAGGTTTCAACGTGCTGCATCCGATGGGCTGGGACGCCTTCGGCATGCCGGCCGAGAACGCGGCGATGCAGAACAAGGTCCACCCCAAGGAATGGACCTACCAAAACATCGCCACCATGCGCGAGCAGCTCAAGGTGATGGGCCTGTCGCTGGACTGGGCGCGCGAATTCGCCACCTGCGATGTCGACTATTACCACCGCCAGCAGATGCTGTTCCTCGACTTCGTCGAGAAGGGGCTGGTGACGCGCAAATCGTCCAAGGTCAACTGGGACCCGGAGGACATGACCGTGCTCGCCAACGAGCAGGTCATCGACGGGCGCGGCTGGCGTTCGGGCGCGTTGGTCGAGCAGCGCGAACTGACGCAGTGGTTCTTCAAGATCACCGACTTTGCGCAGGATCTGCTGGATTCGCTCGACGGCCTCGACGAATGGCCCGAAAAAGTGAAGCTGATGCAGCAGAACTGGATCGGCCGTTCGGAAGGCCTGCTGATCCGCTGGCCGCTGGCCTCGGAGGTTGCCGGCGAGCATGAATTGGAAGTCTACACGACAAGGCCCGACACCATCTTCGGCGCCTCCTTCATGGCGATCGCGGCCGACCACCCGCTGGCCAGGAAGGCCGCCGAGACCGATCCGGCGCTGGCCAAGTTCATCGAGGAAGTGCGCCATATGGGCACTTCGGTGGCGGCGCTGGAGACGGCCGAGAAGAAGGGGTTCGACACCGGCATCCGCGTCGTTCATCCGTTCGACGACAGTTGGACGCTGCCTGTCTATGTCGCCAATTTCGTGCTGATGGAATATGGCGCCGGCGCCATTTTCGGCTGCCCTGCGCATGATCAGCGCGATCTCGACTTCGCCAACAAATACGGGCTGCCGGTTGTGCCGGTGGTAATGCCTGACGGCGAGAACCGGTCCGCGTTCCAAATTATCGACGTTGCCTATGTCGATGACGGCGCGATGATCAATTCACGCTTCCTCGATGGGATGAAGCCAAACCAGGCCTTCGACGAGGTGGCGAAGCTCTTGGAAAAGAAGACGATCGGCAACCGGCCGATGGCCGAGCGCAAGGTGAATTTCCGCCTGCGCGACTGGGGCATTTCGCGCCAGCGCTACTGGGGGTGCCCGATCCCGATGATCCATTGCGAGCATTGCGGCGTGGTGCCGGTGCCGAAGGCCGACCTGCCGGTCAAGCTGCCGGACGATGTCGATTTCGACCGGCCGGGCAATCCGCTCGACCGGCATCCGACATGGCGGCATGTGAAGTGCCCGCAATGCGGTGGGGATGCACGCCGCGAGACCGACACGATGGACACCTTCGTCGATTCGTCCTGGTATTTCTCCCGCTTCACCGCGCCCTGGGCGCATGAGCCGACCGACCCCAAGGCGGCCAATGAATGGCTGCCGGTCGACCAGTATATCGGCGGCATAGAGCATGCGATCCTGCATCTGCTCTATTCGCGCTTTTTCACCCGGGCCATGCGCGAGACCGGCCATGTCGACCTGGCCGAGCCATTCAAGGGCCTGTTCACGCAAGGCATGGTGGTGCACGAGACCTATCGCGTCGGCTCGGCATCGAATGGCCGCTGGCTGGCGCCGACCGAGGTGCGGCTGGAAGACATCGACGGCAAGCGCCGCGCCGTCGACATCGCCACCGGCGAGGCGGTGACCATCGGCCCGCTCGAGAAGATGTCGAAGTCCAAAAAGAACACGGTCAGCCCGGAAGATATCACCGATGGCTACGGCGCCGACACGGCGCGCTGGTTCATGCTGTCGGATTCGCCGCCCGAGCGCGACGTCGAATGGACAGACGATGGCGCGGCCGGCGCGCATCGCTTCATGCAGCGCATCTGGCGCCTGGTGTCGACGGCGGCCGAGACGCTGGCAGGGGTCAAGCCTGCCGCGGCTGCCGCCGGCGAGGCGGGAGCGGTCTCCAGGGCCACACACAAAATCCTGAAGGCGGTCGGCGAGGATATCGAGAAGCTCGCCTTCAATCGTGCCATCGCCCGCATCTATGAGCTGGCCAATGCGCTGACCACGCCGCTCAACGACGTGGCGGACGGCAAAGCCGACCAGGCGCTGCAAGGCGCCTCCCGACAGGCGGTGGAGATCCTGGTGCATCTGATCGCGCCCGTCATGCCGCACCTGGCCGAGGAGTGCTGGGAGACGCTCGGGGGCGCCGAACTGGTTGCCGAACGGCCGTGGCCGGTCTTCGATCCGGCGCTGGTCGTCGACAATGAAGTGACCTATCCGGTCCAGGTCAACGGCAAGAAGCGGGGGGATTTGACAATTGCCCGCGACGCGGACCAAGGTGCGGTCGAAAAAGCGGTATTGGCTCTCGACTTCGTGCAGAAAGCACTTGAGGGTAAGGCTCCGCGCAAGGTGATCATCGTGCCGCAGAGGATCGTCAATGTCGTTGCCTGATCGGGAGAAGACAGAGCTGAGCCGCTTGCTGCGCCGCATTGCGCTGGCCGGCCTTGTCGGCTCGCTCGCGCTGGTTTCGGCCTGCACCGTGCGGCCGCTCTATTCCAGCGCGCCGCTGTCGACTGGCTCGACCGCCAATGCTGAAATGGCGTCGATCGCCATCAAGCCGGTCAGGACGCGTTATGCCCAGCAGGTGCGCAACAATCTGATCTTCGGATTTGGGCGCGGCGCCGGCGAACCGGCCTCGCCGCTTTATTCGCTCGATCTCGGCGTGACCGAAGCCGTCGAATCCTCGGCTCTCGTGCAGGTCGGAACCGATGAGGACGAGCCGACCGCCGGTTCGGTGACGCTCACCGCCGGCTATACGCTGACCGATGCGACAACCGGTGCGGTGATCGCTGTCGGCAAGCGGGCGATCACCTCGTCCTTCGACAAGCCGCGCCAGGAATTTGCCTCCTACCGGGCGCAGATCGATGCCGAGAATCGCGCCGCGCGCGAACTGGCCGAAGCCCTGCAATTGTCGATCGCCCAGGATCTGGCCCGGCACGGCAAGGCAGCTGGCTAGAGCTCTCTGTCTTTACGCAATTCCGGACGGAAAGCCGTTACGCACTTTTCCTGGAATTGCTCTGGCGCCAGTCTTCGTCTTCGGAAAATACCGTCTCAATCCTGGTGCTCGGACCGCTCGCGAGGGCCAAGAGCCGAACCCTTCCGTTCACCTTTTTTTGCCGGCGCGTATGTGCGAGTGGGTGATCGTGGATGGCGATCATCCGCTCGAATCCGGATCGTTCGACATCGTCGCGAAAGATACGTTTCGGACGCTCCAGCGGCGCTGACGGGAAGCAACTGTTAACCACTCGCTCCCTATTGCTCAGCAGACGTTTCAGAGTGAGTCTTGAGCATGGAATCCAAGCGTTTTCCTCGGGTGAATTTATCGAAGTCCGCTTCGCCCGATGATCCCGAGGGTGAGCGTTTCAACGGCATGAGCGACAAGGGGAACGGCCAGCGTTCCGGCGCGGCCAGGGTCGGTTCTCCGCCGCCGCCTGTTGATCTCGGCGGCAACGAAAGCCCGGCATGGCAGGAGTATTTCTTCCTGGCCCCCAATGTGCGTTTTACGCGCACGCCGGACTATGAGGCCAGTCCACGCCATCCGCCGCTCGACCACGCTGCCACCGTGCAAAACGAACCGCTGGGGCAACCGGCGCCGCCAACCATGGCGCGATCCGCCTCGGCGCTCCAGGCAGCCTCATCCTTGTCATCGCCGATGAAAAACCGGAGCCCCGCTCCAGACGCTGCCCGGGCGCCGGCCGGCAACAGAGCCTTGATCCATGAAAGGCAGCCTGCCCCGCCCGTGGCATCCGTTTCACCAGGGCGTGCCGGCGATAAGGCGCGGGTTGTCGCACCGACGGATCCGAGGACGGCCGCAATGACACGTGCATCCGCATCAGCAGCTTCTGCTCCGGGAACGCCGGCGGCACCGGTCAAGACAACAGGGCGCGAGACTTTCCGCTGGCCCTATCTGTCGGATCACGTCTTCTTCGAGCTCATGGCGCCTTACATGATCGAAGGCCCGGTGCCGGCGCCGCAGGCCGTCCCGGCTTCGCGCCCGCTAGCGCCGGCTGTCGCCGGCCGGGTGGACATTCGCCGCGCGCCGACGGCCGATCCCACCGCGTTGTTCCGCGTCATCGAATGCCTGCCGGGCCTGCAAGCTCCACCCGCCTTGCCGGATGTCCGTCCGGCCAATTCGAACGAAGCCGCGGTTCAGTCGGTGGCGAACAGCGCCCCGCAGGAGGTTCAGGCGGCGGGTGCAATTCCGGTCGCTGCCAGCAAGGCCGTTCCGGCGCAGGTCGGGCAAGGGGCGGAGGAGGCCGTCTCGGCTCCAGCCATGCGCGGCTCTTCGCCGCTGCCCATGGTCGGCAAGATTGTGCCGGCCACCACTGGCGAAGCATACGAACTTCCCTCGGAAGAGCTGCTGCAGCAGCCACCGGAAGGCCAGGGCTTCTACATGTCGCAGGAGCGGCTCGAGCAGAACGCCGACCTTCTGGAAAGCGTGCTCGAGGATTTCGGCGTGCGCGGCGAAATCATCCATGTCCGCCCCGGTCCGGTCGTCACCCTCTACGAGTTCGAGCCGGCGCCGGGCGTCAAATCCTCCCGCGTCATTGGTCTCGCCGATGATATCGCCCGTTCGATGTCTGCGGTCTCGGCACGCGTCGCCGTCGTGCCCGGCCGCAACGTCATCGGCATCGAGCTTCCGAACGAGACGCGCGAGACGGTCTATTTCCGCGAGCTGATCGAATCCCAGGGTTTCCGCAAGACCAGCTGCAAGCTGGCGCTATGCCTGGGCAAGACCATCGGCGGCGAGCCGGTCATCGCCGAGCTGGCAAAAATGCCGCATTTGCTGGTCGCCGGCACCACCGGCTCCGGCAAATCGGTCGCCATCAACACCATGATCCTGTCGCTGCTCTACCGGCTGAAGCCGGAAGAGTGCCGGTTGATCATGGTCGATCCCAAGATGCTGGAGCTCTCCGTCTATGACGGCATCCCGCATCTTCTGACGCCTGTTGTCACCGATCCCAAGAAGGCCGTCACCGCGCTCAAATGGGCGGTGCGCGAGATGGAGGACCGCTATCGCAAGATGGCGCGGCTCGGCGTGCGCAACATCGATGGCTACAATGAGCGCGCCGCCGCTGCCCGCGACAAGGGCGAGACGGTCGTCATGACGATCCAGACCGGTTTCGAGAAGGGCACCGGAGAGCCGCTTTTCGAGCAGCAGGAAATCGACCTCGCACCGATGCCCTATATCGTCGTCATCGTCGACGAGATGGCCGACCTCATGATGGTCGCCGGCAAGGAGATCGAAGGCGCCATCCAGCGCCTGGCGCAGATGGCGCGTGCGGCCGGCATTCACCTGATCATGGCGACGCAGCGCCCGTCCGTCGATGTCATCACCGGCACCATCAAGGCCAACTTCCCGACCCGCATTTCCTTCCAGGTGACATCCAAGATCGACAGCCGCACGATCCTCGGCGAGCAGGGCGCCGAGCAGCTGCTCGGCCAGGGCGACATGCTGCACATGATGGGCGGCGGGCGTATTTCCCGCGTGCATGGCCCCTTTGTTTCCGACGCGGAAGTCGAACATGTCGTGGCGCATCTGAAGGCGCAGGGCCGCCCCGAATATCTGGAAACCGTGACGGCCGACGAGGATGAAGAAGAAGACGAAGCCGACCAGGGCGCGGTCTTCGACAAGGGATCCGTCGCCGCCGAGGATGGCGATTCCAGCTATGACGAGGCGGTCAAGGTGGTGTTGCGCGACAAGAAGTGCTCGACGTCGTACATCCAGCGCCGCCTCGGCATCGGCTATAACCGCGCCGCTTCATTGGTCGAGCGCATGGAGAAGGAAGGACTGGTCGGCGCGCCCAACCATGTCGGCAAGCGCGAGATCATCATGGGGCGCCGCCCCCAGGCGACCGTGCCCGACGATGACGGAGCGGAATGATTGACGGCCTCGCCTTGATCCGCAGCGCACAAAAAAGGCCGGGTACTCGGCCTTTTTCTTGAAAACCAAGTG
This sequence comes from Mesorhizobium sp. B2-4-14, assembly GCF_006442155.1. Taxonomy (NCBI): domain Bacteria; kingdom Pseudomonadati; phylum Pseudomonadota; class Alphaproteobacteria; order Hyphomicrobiales; family Phyllobacteriaceae; genus Mesorhizobium; species Mesorhizobium sp. B2-4-14. Next base: position 27,527 of record NZ_VFVA01000033.1, read on the forward strand.
GCTTCAGCCGATCTTCTGGCCGGTCTTGGCCCAGTCGGCGAGGAAGGCGGCGAGGCCCTTGTCGGTCAGCGGATGGTTGACCAGCGCCTTCAGCGTCGCCGGCGGGGCGGTGATGACGTCGGCGCCGATGAGCGCGGCCTGCTTGACGTGGTTCACCGTGCGCACCGACGCGGTCAGGATCTCGGTCTGGTAATCATAATTGTCGTAGATCTGCCGGATTTCCTGGATCAGTTCCATGCCATCCGAGCCGGTGTCATCGATGCGGCCGACGAAGGGCGAGATGAACGAGGCGCCGGCCTTGGCGGCGAGCAGCGCCTGATTGGCCGAGAAGCACAGCGTGACGTTGACCATGCGGTTCATCTCGGTGCGGATCGTCTTGCAGGCCTTCAGGCCATCGAGCGTCAACGGCACCTTGATGCAGACATTGGGCGCGATCTTGGCCAGAACCTCGGCCTCCGCCATCATGTCCTTGTATTCGGTCGCCACCACTTCGGCCGAAACCGGGCCTTCGACGATGTCGCAGATCTGCTTGGTGACGTCGGCGATCTTGCCGCCGGATTTGAGAATGAGAGACGGATTGGTGGTGACGCCGTCGAGCAGCCCCAGATCGTTCAGCTCACGGATATCCTTGATGTCGGCGGTATCGACAAAAAATTTCATGGCGGTCTCCTGACGATTTCCTCGTGCTTGGGAAAGGCACGTTCAGCGTTACTCTTTGATCTAGACCAAAGTCGGGGCAAGGTCACGCCTCATGAGTGAAGATTCGCCCTTTGTCTCGGCCGCACCGGTGCTGGTGCCGATGCCGGCCGAACGCCCCTACACCTATGCCGTACCGGCCGGCATGCGTGTCGTGCCGGGCTCGATCGTGCGCGTGCCGCTTGGGCCGCGCCAGGTCGCCGGCATCGTCTGGGACGGCGCGGTCGAGAAGGTCGATGCGAAAAGGCTGCGCCCGATCGAACAGGTCTTCGACTGCCCGCCGATCGACCGTGCCATGCGCCGCTTCGTCGACTGGGTGGCGCAATACACGCTATCGGCGCCCGGCATGGTGGCGCGCATGCTGCTCAGGGCGCCGGAGGCTTTCGATCCCGAACCCTGGATCGAGGGGCTGCAGCGAACCACGGCCGTTCCCGACCGGATGACGGATGCGCGGTCGCGCGTGCTGGAGACGGCGGAGGGCGGTCTTGCCTGGACGCGTTCCGGCCTCGCCCACGCCGCCGGCGTGTCCTCGACGGTGATCGAGGGGCTCAAGGCGCAAGGCGTGTTCGAGACGGTGATGATCCCGCCGCGCCCGGTCGTGGCCGCGCCTGATCCGAACTATGCCGTGCCGGAGCTGATGCCGGACCAGAATGATGCCGCCTCGATGCTGCGCACCAATGTCGCGGCCGGTGCTTTCAATGTGGCGCTGCTCGACGGCGTCACCGGTTCGGGCAAGACGGAGGTTTATTTCGAGGCGGTGGCGGCGGCCCTCGACCAGGGCAAACAGGTGCTGATCCTGCTGCCGGAAATCGCGCTGACCCACGCGTTTCTGGAGCGCTTCCAGCGCCGCTTCGGCGCCAAGCCGGCCGAATGGCATTCGGACCTGCCGCCCAGGACGCGCGAAAAAGTCTGGCGGCAGGTGGCGGAAGGCCGCGTGCGCGTCGTTGCCGGCGCGCGCTCGGCGCTGTTCCTGCCGTTCAAGGAGCTTGGCCTGATCGTCGTCGACGAGGAGCACGACCCCGCCTACAAGCAGGAAGACCGCGTCTTCTACAATGCGCGCGACATGGCCGTGGTGCGCGGCCACATTGGTGGCTTTCCGGTGGTGCTGGCATCGGCCACGCCATCGGTCGAAAGCCGGGTCAACGCCAGCCAGGGCAAATACAACAGGGCTGTTCTTTCCGCCCGCTTCGCCGAGGCGGCATTGCCCGATCTCAAATCGATCGACATGCGCCGCGCGCCGCCGGCGCGTGGCGGCTTCCTGTCGCCGGTGCTGATCGAGCATATGCGCCGGACACTGGAGAAGAAGGAACAGTCGCTGCTGTTCCTCAACCGGCGCGGCTATGCGCCGCTGACGCTGTGCCGTGTCTGCGGTCACCGTTTCGGCTGCCCGGTCTGCTCGGCCTGGCTGGTCGAGCACCGCTTTCGCGGCCAGCTGGTCTGCCACCATTGCGGGCACAATGAGCGCCGCCCCGAGGCTTGCCCCGAATGCGGCACGCTCGATCATCTGGTCGCCTGCGGGCCGGGCGTCGAGCGCATCGCCGAGGAGGTCGTCACGCATTTCCCCGACGCGCGCACCATCGTCCTGTCGTCGGATCTGATGGGCGGCGTGCGGCGGCTGCGACTGGAACTGGAGGCGATCGCCGATGGCGAGGCCGATATCGTCATCGGCACGCAGCTGGTCGCCAAGGGGCACAACTTCCCCAACATGACGCTGGTCGGCGTCGTCGACGCCGACCTCGGTCTCGCCAATGGCGATCCGCGCGCCGCCGAGCGCACCTTTCAACTGCTCAGCCAGGTGACCGGCCGCGCCGGCCGCACGGGCAAGAAGAGCCTCGGCCTGCTGCAGACCTTCCAGCCCGACCATCCGGTGATGCGGGCGATCGTCTCCGGCGATTCGGAAGCCTTTTACGAGCGCGAGATCGCCGAGCGCGAACGGGCTGCCTTGCCGCCCTTCGGACGGCTCGCCGGCGTCATCGTCAGCGCGGTGACGCGAGCGGAGGCCGAGGGCCATGCGCGCGGCCTGCGCCGGGCGGCGCCCGAAGCGTCGGACCTGTTCGTGCTCGGGCCGGCCGAAGCGCCGTTGTCCCTGCTCGGCGGCCGCCATCGCTTCCGGCTTTTGATCCAGGGCGAACGGCGGGCCGACATGCAAGGTTTCATCCGCGCCATGCTGGCCAATGGCCCGAAACAGCGCGGCTCGGTCCGGGTGCAGGTCGATATCGATCCGCAGAGCTTTTTGTGAGAATGGATCAGTCGGGGCCTGGCGGATCTTGCAGTATATTCCAGCACCCAACATCAAGCGCTTCAAAGTGCCTGACGTTTGCCGTAAGCACGGTAAGCTCATTGGCTGCCGCCGTAGCAGCGATCAGTATGTCCGCCAAGTCCGGGTTCTTGCCTTTCGCAGAGACCGCTTCCTCCATTCGGCCCGCTCTTCGCGCTATGTCGGCATTGATCCCCAGAATTTGATCCGCGAATTCTTCAATGGTGTCATTGAGCCAGACAGCGAGGTTCTCGGCGCGCTTTGATGCCCCGGCACGATCGAGCTTGCGTATGCCTTTCTCGATTTCGGTGATAGCAATAACCGGTATGAAGAGCGTTTGCTGTTCACCTTGCGATACGATCCAATTGGCAATGTCTTTCGCAAGTGGCAGCCTGCCGGGCGCGAACGCCGATAAGATGGACGTGTCGAGAAGATAGCCGCTCAAAGATCGATATCCCGCGACGGTGACTCATTCCTTTCCAGCTCGATCCCTCCCGGGTAGCTCAGAAGAAACTCCCCGAAGTTTCGACGCTTGGCTGGATAAAGCTTTTGCAAGTCCTTGACCGAAACGACAGCCGCTGCTGGCTTACCGTGCTTTGTGATAATGGTGGGCTCGCCGCTCTCCGCGGCCTCGACGAGTGCCGAGAACCCTGCCTTGGCTTCCCGAACCTGCATTGTTTTCACGGCAATCTCCTTGTGGTCTCTTGTGGTCATAATATAGGAATTGCACGGTAAAGGAACAGCCCGTCATGAAAACCCTTGGCCTGCTCGGCGGCATGAGCTGGGAATCGACCGCCATCTACTACCGCCTGCTGAACGAGATCGTGCGCGAGCGCCTTGGCGGGCTGCATTCGGCGAAACTGCTGCTCTGGTCGTTCGATTTCGCCGAGATCGCCGAGCGGCAGCACCATGGCGACTGGGATGGCGCCGGCGTGCTTCTCGTCGAAGCGGCGCGCAAGCTGGAGGCGGGCGGCGCCGAAGGGCTGCTTTTGTGCACCAACACCATGCACAAGCTAGCCGACCAGGTGCAGGCGTCCATATTCATCCCGCTGATCCACATCGCCGATGCCACCGCGGTCGCGATCAAGCGCGCCGGCATGCAGCGCCCGGCGCTGCTGGCGACGCGGTTCACCATGGAGCAGGATTTCTATAAGCGCCGGCTCACCGACGAATATGGATTGCAGCCGGTGGTGCCGGACGCGGCCGGTCGCGACATGGTCCACCGCGTCATCTATGACGAGCTCTGCCAGGGCATCGTCACCGACGTTTCGAAGGCGGCCTATATCGCCGAGGTCGAGCGTCTGCGCCGGGAAGAGGCCGCCGACAGCCTCATCATGGGCTGCACCGAGATCACCATGCTGATTGGCCGCCGCGATTTCGACATTCCGGTCTTCGACACGACGCGCATCCATGCCGAGGCGGCAGTGCAATTCGCGCTCGGTTGATGCGCTTGGCCTAAAGTGCCTGGAGCCATCTGGCGCGGCGCTTTACCTCAGCTAGAATGCCAAAAATTTCAAAGCAGGCGTTTCGAGGGACAAGATGGATTTTGCGTTTCCATGGCCGACGAGCCAGGGCGAGTGGCTGGCCTGGTCGAGCGCCGTCGTCACAGTGCTGCTGGGCTTGCTGTTTTTCCTGGCGCCGGGCGTTGCCTTCCGCATCCTGCGCCTGCAGGCAAGGCCGGAGAAGGCAGCGGCAATCGCCGAGGGGCGCGGCAGGATGTCGGGCTTTTATCTCGGCGTCGGCCTGTGCTGCGTCCTGCTCGCGCAGCCATTGGTTTATATGGCACTCGGCTTCTCCTGGCTGTTCACCGCCTTTGGCCGCCTGCTGTCGATGATGTCGGATGGCGCCAACACACCTTTCAATTGGGTTTCCATTGTGGTGGAATTGGCCCTGGCGGCATTGCCGCTCGCCTTTGCCTTCGGCTTTGTGCCCTGAATCCAGGGGTATTGCGGTGTCGGAGGCGTCGATCTTTCGCCGGATGCGACAATAGTGCCTGAAAACCATGCGGAACGACGCATTGCGGTCTTAAAATGCCTGTGCTAGACGGCAATCGACTTTCGGCCGGGGATAGCGGAAGCCGCGCCTCCGTGCTTGAAAAAATGCAGTAAGGTCAAAGATTTAGCCAGAGTTTTTGCTCGCGCCAATAATCTGCGGCCTGTCAGACAAGAGAAAAGTCGGTCCGTGGCCCAATCGTCATCGCCAATCTCAGGTGTCGCAGAACGCTATGCGGGTTCGCTGTTCGAACTCGCGCTGCAGTCAAATTCCGTTGCCAAGGTCGAAGCCGACCTCAACAGTTTCGAAGCGATGCTCGCCGGTAGCGCCGACTTGGCGCGGCTGATCAACAGCCCGGTGTTTTCCAGTGAAGACCAGGCCAAGGCCATCGCGGCGATCGCCGACACGGCTGGCATCACCGGCCTCACCGGTAATTTCCTGCGCGTCGTGGCCAAGAATCGCCGCCTGTTCGCGGTGCCCGGCATGATCAAAGCGTTCCGCCAGATCGCAGCCGAACATCGCGGCGAGGCCGCCGCCGAAGTGACGTCGGCTCATGAACTGAGCGCTGCCCAGGAGGCCGAACTCAAGGCGACGCTGAAGAGCGTTGCCGGCAAGGACGTGGCCATCTCCGTTACCGTCGATCCGTCGCTGCTCGGCGGGCTGGTGGTCAAGATGGGCTCACGCCAGATCGATACGTCGCTCAAAACCAAACTCAATTCGCTCAAGCTTGCACTGAAAGAGGTCGGCTGATGGACATCCGCGCCGCGGAAATTTCCGCAATTCTGAAAGACCAGATCAAGAATTTCGGCAAGGAGGCCGAGGTCTCCGAAGTTGGACAGGTGCTGTCCGTCGGTGACGGTATCGCCCGCGTCTACGGCCTCGACAATGTCCAGGCCGGCGAGATGGTCGAATTCCCCGGCGGCATCCGCGGCATGGCGCTCAACCTCGAAGCCGACAATGTCGGCGTCGTCATCTTCGGCGCTGACCGCGACATCAAGGAAGGCGACACCGTCAAGCGCACCGGCGCCATTGTCGACGCGCCTGTCGGCCCCGGCCTGCTCGGCCGCGTCGTTGACGCGCTTGGCAACCCGATCGACGGCAAGGGCCCAATCAAGGCGACCGAGCGCAGGCGTGTCGACGTCAAGGCGCCCGGCATCATCCCGCGCAAGTCGGTGAACGAGCCGATGTCAACCGGCCTCAAGGCCATCGACGCGCTGATCCCGGTCGGTCGCGGCCAGCGCGAGCTGGTCATCGGCGACCGCCAGACCGGCAAGACCGCGATCATCCTCGACACGATGCTCAACCAGAAGTCGGTGCACGACAACGGCCCCGAGAAGGAAAAGCTCTACTGCGTCTACGTCGCCGTCGGCCAGAAGCGCTCGACCGTCGCGCAGTTCGTCAAGGTGCTGGAAGAGCGCGGCGCGCTTGAATATTCGATCATCGTCGCCGCCACCGCTTCCGATCCGGCGCCGATGCAGTTCCTGGCGCCGTTCACGGCCTGCACCATGGGCGAATTTTTCCGCGACAACGGCATGCATGCGCTGATCAGCTATGATGATCTGTCGAAGCAGGCCGTCGCCTACCGCCAGATGTCGCTGCTGCTGCGCCGCCCGCCGGGCCGCGAAGCCTATCCGGGCGACGTCTTCTACCTGCACTCGCGCCTGCTCGAGCGCGCCGCCAAGCTCAATGACGATCTCGGCGGTGGCTCGCTGACGGCCCTGCCGGTCATCGAGACGCAGGCCAACGACGTGTCGGCCTACATCCCGACCAACGTGATCTCGATCACCGACGGCCAGATCTTCCTCGAAACCAACCTGTTCTTCCAGGGCATCCGTCCGGCCGTCAACGTCGGCCTGTCGGTGTCGCGCGTCGGTTCCTCGGCGCAGATCAAGGCGATGAAGCAGGTCGCCGGCTCGATCAAGGGCGAGCTCGCGCAGTACCGCGAAATGGCGGCTTTCGCGCAGTTCGGCTCGGATCTCGATGCCGCCACGCAGCGCCTGCTCAACCGCGGATCGCGTTTGACCGAGCTCCTGAAGCAGCCGCAGTTCTCGCCGCTGAAGACGGAAGAGCAGGTCGCGGTGATCTTCGCCGGCGTCAACGGCTATCTCGACAAGCTTCCGGTCAACCAGGTCGGCAAGTTCGAGCATGGCCTGCTCAGCCACATGCGCTCGGCCGGCAAGGACGTTCTCGACGCCATCCGCAACGAAAAGGCGCTGTCGGACGATCTACGCGCCAAGCTGAAGGCCGAGATCGACGCTTTCGCCAAGACCTTCGCCTGAGCGAAGCGCCAGTCCGGATGAGACAAGACGGGATCAGGTTTGAAGCATGCCTTCATTAAAAGACCTTCGTAACCGTATCGCCTCGGTCAAGGCGACGCAGAAGATCACCAAGGCGATGCAGATGGTCGCCGCGGCGAAGCTGCGCCGCGCGCAAGAGGCCGCGGAAGCGGCGCGCCCCTATTCGGAGCGCATGGGTTCCGTGCTGGCCAACATCACCCAGGCGGTCGGCGGCGGTGGCGATGCCCCGGCGCTGATGACCGGCACCGGCAAGGATGATGTGCATCTGCTCATCGTCTGCACGGCCGAGCGCGGCCTTTGCGGCGGCTTCAATTCGCAGATCGCCCGTCATGCCCGCGACCACATCCGCCGGCTGCTGGCCGACGGCAAGCAGGTCAAGATCATCTGCGTCGGCAAGAAGGGTTTCGACATACTGCGCCGCGACTATGCGTCGATGATTCTCGAGCGTGTCGATCTGCGCGAGGTCAAGACGCTCGGCTTCGTCAATGCCGACGCGATAGCCCGCAAGGTCATCAATCTCTTCAACGAGGGCGCCTTCGACGTCTGCACCCTGTTCTACTCGCAGTTCAAGTCGGTGATCAGCCAGGTTCCGACCGCGCAGCAGATCATTCCGGCCGCTACCGCTTCTTCGGCCCAGGCCGAGTCGGCGGATGGCGCCAGCGCCGTTTATGAATATGAGCCGGAGCCGGGCGAAATCCTGTCCGACCTCATCCCGCGCAACATCGCGGTGCAGATCTTCCGCGCGCTGCTTGAAAACGCGGCCGGCGAAATGGGCGCCAAGATGAGCGCCATGGACAATGCGACGCGCAACGCCGGCGAGATGATCAACAAGCTGTCGATCACCTACAACCGTCAGCGGCAGGCGCAGATCACCAAGGAACTGATTGAAATCATTTCGGGCGCCGAGGCGCTCTAGGCGCGGTTCGCGGGTCATCGGCCCGCGACTGGACCGCGTGAAAAACAAAGGACGAAAAAGGGTAAAGACGATGGCGAAAGCAGCGACCCCCAAGACGGCGGCCCCGAAATCCGCGGTTCCCGCCAAGGCGGCAAAGGTTCCGGCAGCAGCGAAGGCGGCTCCTGCCAGCACGGCGGCAGCGCCGGCCATGGCAGCGGCGGCCGGGACTTCGGCAGTGGCGACCAAGGCAACGGGCGTAGTCGGCAAGGTCCGCCAGGTCATCGGCGCCGTCGTCGACGTTCAGTTCGGCGAGCATCTGCCGCCGATCCTGAACGCGCTGGAGACGACCAATGTCGGCAACCGGCTCGTGCTCGAAGTTGCCCAGCATCTTGGCGAGAACACCGTGCGCTGCATCGCCATGGACTCCACCGAAGGCCTGGTGCGCGGCCAGGAAGTGCGTGACACCGGCGGCCCGATCGCGGTTCCGGTCGGCCCCGGCATGCTCGGCCGCATCATCAACGTCATCGGCGAGCCGGTCGACGAAGCCGGCCCGGTCGACGCGGTCGAACTGCGTTCGATCCATCAGCCGGCTCCGGCCTATATCGACCAGTCGACGGAAGCGCAGATCCTGATCACCGGCATCAAGGTGCTCGACCTGCTCGCGCCTTACGCCAAGGGCGGCAAGATCGGCCTGTTCGGCGGCGCCGGCGTCGGCAAGACCGTGCTGATCCAGGAACTGATCAACAACATCGCCAAGGCGCATGGCGGCTATTCGGTGTTCGCCGGCGTCGGCGAGCGCACCCGCGAAGGCAACGACCTCTATCACGAGTTCATCGAGTCCGGCGTCAACAAGAAGGGCGGCGGCGAAGGCTCCAAGGCGGCACTGGTGTACGGCCAGATGAACGAGCCGCCGGGCGCGCGCGCCCGCGTCGGCCTGACCGGCCTGACGGTTGCCGAATATTTCCGCGACCAGGGCCAGGACGTGCTGTTCTTCGTCGACAACATCTTCCGCTTCACGCAGGCGGGTTCGGAAGTGTCCGCGCTTCTGGGCCGTATCCCGTCGGCCGTGGGCTATCAGCCGACGCTCGCCACCGACATGGGCGCGCTGCAGGAACGCATCACCACCACCACCAAGGGCTCGATCACCTCGGTGCAGGCCATCTACGTGCCGGCCGACGACTTGACCGACCCGGCGCCGGCGACCTCGTTCGCGCACCTTGACGCGACGACGACGCTTAACCGCGCCATCGCCGAAAAAGGCATTTACCCTGCGGTCGACCCGCTCGATTCGACCTCGCGCATGCTTGACCCGCTGGTCGTCGGCGACGAGCATTATGGCGTCGCCCGCCAGGTGCAGTCGATCCTCCAGCGCTACAAGTCGCTGCAGGACATCATCGCCATCCTGGGCATGGACGAGCTTTCCGAAGAGGATAAGCAGACGGTGGCGCGCGCCCGCAAGATCGAGCGCTTCCTGTCGCAGCCCTTTTTTGTCGCCGAAGTGTTCACCGGCGCGCCGGGCAAGCTGGTCGATCTCGCCGACACCATCAAGGGCTTCAAGGGCCTCTGCAACGGCGACTACGACCATCTTCCGGAAGCCGCCTTCTACATGGTCGGTGGCATCGAGGAAGCGGTCGAGAAGGCACAGCGCCTGGCGGCTGAAGCGGCGTAATCAAGGCAATAGGGAGTAGTCGGTAGTCGATAGTGAATAGCAGCTGGGTTATCGGGGCAGTTGTCCTCTCTCCCTACTTTCTACTCACTATTCCCTACTCGCTAAATGGACATGGCTGAAGCTTTCAAGTTCGAACTGGTCTCACCGGAGCGCCTGCTGGTTTCCGCCGAGGTCGAGTCGGTCGTCATCCCGGGCGCCGAGGGCGAGATGACCGTCATGGCGCATCACGCGCCGGTCATGACCACGATCCAGCCGGGTGTCGTCACGGTGAAGGCCGCGTCCGGCGGCGAAGAGCGGTATGTCGTGTTCGGCGGCTTCGCCGACATCGTCCCGGCCGGCTGCACGCTGCTGGCGGAATCGGCTGTCGCGGTGAAGGATGTCGACCGGGCCGATCTCGCGCGCCGCATCCAGGAAGCCAAGGAAGATGCCGCCGACGCCAAGGACGACCAGGCGCGCAGCAAGGCGGAACAGTTCCTCGGCCAGCTCACCACCCTGGAAGGCGCCATTCTGCCGGCCTGAGATCGGCACCAGATCACCGACTGAAAAGCGGGGCCTCGCCTCGCTTTTTTGTTTAAAAGTCCAATGCAGCGATGGCCGCTGCCGGTCCGCCGCCGCGCACCTGTCCGAGACTGTCGGCGACAAGACCTATCAGTGTTTCGCGCGCCCGGTCGCCCATGGCAAAGCCGGCCACGTCGAACGCCGCCGCCACCGTTTCGTCCGCCGGCGACCGTCGGTCAAGAAGTGCCGTCAGCGGTCCATCGAGCGGATCGGTGAAATGCGCTTCCGGCAGCGACTTGCCGCGCGCTTCACAAGCCGCGATCCACGCAGCGACCACTAGCGCGAGATGCCTTGGCGCGGCACTTGCGTGGAGACGTTCGATCGCGCCAGCAACGATGCGCTGCGGCAGCTTCTGGCTGCCGTCATTGGCGATCTGCGCCGTGCGGTGGGCGAGCGCTGTGTTGGAGAACCGCTCGGCAAGTTCCGCCGTATAGGCGGATGTGTTGAGCCCGGCGTCCGTCGGCAATGTCGGGATGGCCTCGGCCCACAGCGCATCGACAAAGCTTCTTATCGCCGGATCGGCAAAGGCGCGATCGACGGTGGCGTGGCCGCTGAGCAGGCCGAGATAGGCGATGGCCGAATGCGCACCGTTGAGCAGCCTCAGCTTCATGTCCTCGAAGGGCCTGACATCATCGACCATGGTGACGCCGAATTTTTCCCAGGCAGGACGGCCCGACGGAAACTTGTCTTCGACCACCCATTGGCGGAAGGGCTCGGTCATCACGGGCCAGGCATCCTCGACACCGAGTTCGCCTGATATCCTTGCCCGGTCGGCATCCGTGGTCGCCGGGACGATGCGGTCGACCATGCTCGACGGAAATGCGACCCGGTCGGCAATGTGCGGAGCGAGGCTGGGTTCGCCCGTTGAGCCGAGCCCGGCATCGCGCAACGTTGCGAATTCGGTCAGCAGCCGGTGCAAGGTGGCGCCGTTGGCGGGCAGGTTGTCGCAACAGAGCACGGTGAAGGGCGGTGTGCCGGCGGCCCGCCTGCGGGCAAGCGCTTCGGCGAGAAAACCATGCGCCGTCCTAGGCGCCCCGGGATTGGCGAGATCGTGGACGATGTCGGGATGCGTGGTGTCCAGTCCGCCGCCCGCCGCCCTCAGATAAGCCTTCTCGGTGATGGTCAGCGTGACGATGCGGGTGTGCGGATCGGTCAGCGCCGCCAGCACCGCGTCCGGATCTTCCGGCGCGACCAGCATCGAACCGACGGAACCGATGACCTGAAGCCGCTCTCCGCCGCTGCCGCGGATTGCCAGCGTGTAGAGCCCATCCTGCGGCGCCAGCGCGTCGCGCGTGTCGGCGCTGCGCAAGGAGACGCCTGTTATGCCCCAGTCCGTCTCGCCCGCCGCCAGGCAGTCGTCGACATAGGCGGCCTGATGGGCCCGATGGAAAGCTCCGACGCCGAGATGCACGAGACCCGGGACAATACGGCTGCGGTCATAGGAGGGTGTCGCGACCGCTGCCGGTAACGCCTGAACGGTTTTGCCCGAGAGACGGTTATTCGTCGTGGCGCGGCTGGTCTGGTCGGACGGCATGAAATCGCCTCAGCACTGATCGGCAGACGGCGTAACATCCGATCTCCTGCCACACAATGAGAGAAGTCATCATACAACAATCTAATTTTTGTATGTTGACATTATTTCCCGCCGAACCTACCGATAGCGCCTTCGGGAGGATGACCGTGGCACTGATCAATGCGGATTTGCTGTTTCCCACCGAGGCCCATCCGCGTTCGATCGCCCGGGGCCTTTATGCCGGGATCAAGGACCTGCCGATCGTCAGCCCGCACGGCCACACCGATCCGCGCTGGTATGCGCTCAACGAGCCGTTCCCGGATCCGGCGCAATTGCTCATCGTGCCCGACCACTACATTTTCCGCATGCTGTTCAGCCAGGGCGTGCGGCTGGAGGATCTCGGCGTGCCGACCGTGGACGGCGCGCCGGTCGAGACCGACGGCAGGACGATCTGGCGGCGCTTCGCCGAGCACTATCATCTGTTCCGGGGCACGCCTACGCGGCTGTGGTTCGACCATGTGCTGGAGCATCTGTTCGGCATCGACGAGCCGCTGAGTGCCGCGACGGCCGACCGTCACTACGACATGATCGCGACCTTGCTGCAGTGGGAGAATTTCCGCCCCCGCGCCCTGTTCGAGCGCTTCAACATCGAGGTCATCGCGACGACCGAAGGTGCACTGGACGATCTCAAGTGGCACAGCATGATCCGCGACAGTGGCTGGGATGGCCACGTCGTCACCGCCTATCGGCCGGACGCGGTTGTCGATCCCGATTTCGAGGGGTTCTCGGCCAATCTCGATCGGCTCGGCGAAATCACCGGCCGCGACACCGGCACCTGGGCCGGCTATCTCGACGCGCATCGCCAGCGCCGCGCCTTCTTCAAGGAGTTTGGCGCAACCTCGTCCGATCACGGCCATCCGACCGCCGAGACGGCCAATCTTTCCGATGCGGCGGCGCAAGAGCTGTTCAACCGCATCCGCGGCGGCTCGGAGGACGAACGCGAGCGAAAACTGTTCCGCGCCCAGATGCTGACCGAGATGGCCAAGATGAGCCGGGACGACGGGCTGGTGCTGCAGATCCACCCCGGCTCCTGGCGCAACCATTCGCCTGGCATCTTCCACAAGTTCGGCCGCGACAAGGGCTTCGATATCCCGACGCGGACCGATTATGTGACGGCGCTGAAACCACTGCTCGATTGCGTCGGGCTGGAACGCGACCTGACCGTCATCGTCTTCACGCTGGACGAAAGCAGCTATGCGCGCGAACTGGCGCCGCTTGCCGGCGTCTATCCGGCACTGAAGCTCGGGCCAGCCTGGTGGTTCCATGACAGTCCGGAAGGTATGCGCCGTTTCCGCGAGATGACGACGGAAACAGCGGGCTTCTACAACACCGTCGGTTTCAACGACGACACCCGTGCCTTTCCCTCGATCCCGGCTCGTCATGACGTGGCCCGGCGGGTCGACTGTGCGTTCCTCGCGCGCCTCGTCGCCGCGCACCGGCTGCGCGAGGACGAGGCGCATGAACTGGCCAGAGAGCTTGCCTACACGCTTGCCAAGAAGGCGTACCGGCTGTGAGCCGGGCGTTTTGATTTCAAAGGGAGGAAGTCATGTTGTTTTTATCGAAAGTGACGGCGGCCACATTCGCCTTCGGCTCGCTGCTGATCGGCATTGCCAACGCTGAAACCGTACTGCGATCGTCGGATACCCATCCGGACGGCTATCCGACGGTCGAGGCGGTGAAATACATGGGTGACCTGATCAAACAGCGCAGCAATGGCCGCTATTCGATCGAGGTCTATCATTCCGCGCAGCTTGGCGAGGAAAAGGACACGATCGAACAGACCCAGGCCGGCGTCATCGATCTCGACCGCGTCTCGATGGGTCCATTCAACGGCATCGTACCGGAAACCGCGGTGCCGTCGCTGCCCTACATGTTCCGCTCGGTCGAGCATATGCGCCATGTCATGGACGGTCCGATCGGCGATCAGATCCTGAAGGCCTTCGAGGCGCATGACCTCATCGGCCTGGCCTTCTACGATTCGGGCGCGCGTTCCTTCTACAACACCAAGAAGGACATCACCTCGATGGTCGACATGCAGGGCATGAAGTTCCGCGTCATCCAGTCGGACGTGTTCGTCGACATGGTCAATGCGCTCGGCGCCAATGCCACGCCAATGGCCTATGGCGAGGTGTATTCGGCACTGCAGACAGGCGTTATCGACGGTGCCGAGAACAACTGGCCGAGCTTCGAATCCGCCAAGCATTACGAAGTTGCCAAGCACTATACGATGGACGAACACCAGATCGTCCCGGAAGTGCTGGTGATGTCCAAGGCCAGCTGGGGCAAGCTGTCGCCGGAAGACCAGGCGATCGTGCGGCAAGCAGCCAAGGACAGCGTCGTCAAGATGCGCGAACTCTGGGACGCGCAGGAGAAGAAGTCGCGCGGCATAGTCGAGGCCGCCGGCGTGAAGGTTAGCGACATCGACAAGCAGCCGCTGATCGATGCGATGAAGCCTGTCTACGACAAGTATTTGTCGACGCCCGAGCTGAAAGACCTGGCCGCTCGGATACAAGCCGAGAAATGACGATGACGGGCAGCACGCCGGGCAGCGCGGAGACCCCCGCGCTGCCTTCCGGCCGGTCGGGCCAGACTGGGTTCTGGCTGCGGGCGGAGCGCCTTCTTTCCGGGCTTGCCCGGCTGGCCCTATGGGTCAGCGGAGCGGGATTGACGCTGATGACGATTATCATCTTCTGGCAGGTGTTCTCGCGCTACGTGCTCAACCGGTCGCCAAGCTGGACCGAATCCTTCTCGGTGCTTTTGATGGGATGGTTCATCTTCCTGGGCGCCGCGGTCGGTGTGCGCGAACGCACGCATCTTGGTTTCGATGTGCTGCTCTATGTGTTGCCCGCCTCGGCGAAGGCGGTGCTGCGCAGTATTTCCGACCTTGTCGTTCTGGCCTTCGGCGCCGGCATGATCATCTACGGCATACAACTGGCAAGGCTGACCTGGAATACCGTGATGCCCTCGCTCGCCCTGCCGGGCGGGGTCAGCTTCCTGCCGGTTATTCTGGGCGGTGCGCTGGTTTGCCTGTTTTCGCTGGAGCGCCTGGCCGGGCGTTTTGCCGGATTGCCGGTCGACGCCGACATTTATGCGACCGGCGAGGAGCCCTGAACCATGGCGCTGATCGTCCTGTTCGGAACCTTTGTGTTCCTGCTCGTTATCGGCACGCCGATCGCCTTCTGCCTCGGCGTTGCCAGCTTCGCGACGATCCTCATACTGGGCCTGCCGCCGGTGGTGGTGTTCCAGCGGCTCAATTCCGGGGTCAGCGTGTTCTCGCTGATGGCCATTCCCTTCTTCATCTTCGCCGGCGATCTGATGGTGCGCGGCGGGATCGCGGCGCGCCTGGTGGCGCTGGCCGGATCGCTGGTCGGCCATCTGCGCGGCGGCCTGGGCCAGGTGAACATCGCCGCCTCGACCATGTTCGGCGGCATTTCCGGATCGGCGGTGGCGGACGCCTCGGCGGTCGGCGGGCTGATGATCCCGCAGATGAAGGCGCGCGGCTACGGCGTCGACTATGCCGTCAACATCACCTCGGTCGGCGCCATCATCGCCTTGCTGATCCCGCCGTCGCACAACATGATCATCTATTCGATCTCGGCTGGCGGCCGCATCTCGATCGCCGACCTGTTCACGGCGGGCGTCATACCAGGCCTGCTCTTGGCGCTTTCGCTGATGATCACGGCCTATTGGGTCGCCAGCCGGCGCGGCTATCCCACCGAGCCCTTCGCCGGCTTCGGTCGCGCGATGCAACTTCTTGTCGCCGCTATTCCTGGCCTCGTGCTGATCGGCATCATCTTCGGCGGCGTCAGGTCGGGCGTCTTCACGGCGACGGAAAGCTCGTGCATCGCCATCGTCTACGCCTTCCTGGTGACGCTTGTCATCTACCGTTCGATGAGCTGGGGCGACTTCGTCGCCGCGACCACGGCGGCGGTGCGCACGACGGCGATGGTGCTGATGATCATCGGCTGCGCCGCCGCCTTTGGCTGGCTGCTCGCCTATCTCAGGGTTCCCGCCGCGCTGGTCGCCTTTCTACAGTCGGTATCCGACAACAAGCTGGTCATCCTGCTGTTGATCAACATCGTCCTGCTCATCCTCGGTACATTCATGGACATGTCGCCGCTGATCATCATCACCACCCCGATCTTCCTGCCCGTGGTCATGGCCTATGGCGTCGATCCCGTGCATTTCGGCGTCATCCTGATCCTCAATCTCGGCATCGGCCTGTGCACGCCGCCGGTGGGCGCCGTGCTCTTCGTCAGCTGCGCCATCGGCCGCATCCCGATCTGGACGGCGATGCGCTCGATCTGGCCGTTCTATGGCGCGGCCTTCGCCGTGCTGATGCTCGTCACCTACATACCGGAAATCTCGTTATGGCTGCCGAGCCTGTTCCACTAGAGCGGGCCAGCGACGGATAGAATCGCTGGCCCGCTCCAACTTTTTGTTTTTACGCAATTCCGGACGGAAGACGGCTACGCACTTTCCTGGAATTGCTTTAGGAGGTTCACCACGTGTCCGAAACAGTTGCCGACCTCCGGGTCGAGAGAAAACCCAAACTCTCGGAGACCGTCGTGGCGGCGATCCGCAAGCAGTTGCAGGCGGGCGAGATCCTGCCCGGCCACAAACTGCCGACCGAAGGCCAGCTGACCGAAACCTTCGGCGTCAGCCGCACCGTCATCCGCGAGGCCTTGGCCAAGCTTGCCGCCGACGGCCTGGTCGAGCCTCGCCAGGGGGCGGGCGTCTTCGTCATCGAGCACATCTCGACGATATTCGGCGCGCTGGCCGCCGACATGGGCACCAAGGATTCCATCGCGCTTAACGTGTTGGAGGTACGCCTGGCGATCGAGATCGAATCCGCCGGGCTCGCCGCCATCCGCTGCAATGCCGCGCAGGAAGCGGCGATCCAGGAAGCCTTCTTCGAGTTCGAACGACTGCTGCTCAACAGCGAGCCGACCGGGCCGGCCGATCTCGCCTTCCACCGCGCCATCGCCAGCGCCACCAACAATCCGTTCTATGTCGAAATGCTCGACGTGCTCGGCCGGCGCGCCATACCGTGCGACGTGACCTCGCCCTGGTCGACGGAACTTGTGCAATCCGACAGCTACCAGCGCGGTCTGCAGGAGGAGCATCTGGTGATCCTCAACGCGATCACGTCCGGCGATGCAGAAGCCGCGCGCGAGGCGATGCGCACGCACCTCACCGCCAGCCAGCAGCGCTACCGCGAACGCCTGCATGCTAGGCAGGTCTTCTATGCCAGTTCGGTCAAAGCCGCCGCCGGCGAGTGATTATTGGAAGTCAGGGCAGAGATGAACCAGAGCCATACCGACTACACATTGCGTTTCGCCATCGACCCCGTCGCCGCGGCGGCCATGGGCGCCGACGAACTGCGCCATAACTTCCATATCGAAGACCTGTTTCAGCTCGACCGCATCCGCCTGACCTACACCCACTACGACCGGATGATCGTCGGCGGCGCCGTGCCGGCCGGCAGTCCGCTTCGGCTGGAAGCGATCAAGCCGACAGGAACAAAGGGCTTTCTCGATCGCCGCGAGCTGATCGCCGTCAACATCGGCGGTGCGGGCACGATCGAAGCCGGTGGCCAGCTGTTCACGCTCCTGGCGCGCGACATGTTCTATCTCGGCATGGGCACCAGCGACGTCTTGTTCGCGTCGGCGAATGCCGATGAGCCGGCTAAGTTCTACCTGTTGAGCGCGCCGGCGCATCAAGCTCATCCCAATCGGCTGATCCGCATCGGCGACGCCAGGCGCGTCGATCTCGGCAGCAAGGACGCCTGCAACGAGCGCTCGATCTTCCAGTTCATCCACGCCGATGGCGCGAAAACCTGCCAGCTCGTCGTCGGCATGACGCAGCTCGCACCCGGCTCTGTCTGGAACACCATGCCATGCCATGTGCATGACCGGCGCATGGAGGCCTATCTCTATTTCGATCTGGCGGACACGGCGCGGGTCTTCCATTTCATGGGCGAACCCGACGAGACGCGCCATATCGTGATGCGCAACGAGGAGGCTGTGCTGTCCCCCGGCTGGTCGATCCATTCGGGTGCCGGTACGTCGAACTACGCCTTCATCTGGGCAATGGCCGGCGACAATGTCGACTACACCGATGTCGATCCGGTGGCGATGGAAGAACTGCGGTGAGCGACCTCTCCGCTTTCAGTCTGGCCGGCAAACGCATCCTCGTTACCGGCGCCAATACCGGAATCGGCCAAGGCATAGCGGTGTCGATCGCGCGTGCGGGCGGCGCGGTCGTCGGCGTCGGCCGCTCATCGATGGACGAGACGGCGGCAAGGATCGCCGAGGTCGGCGGGCAGTTCGAAGCTGTTACCGCCGACCTTGCCGACACGGCGGCGGCCGGACCGATGCTGGACCGGGTCTGGGAAGAAAGCGGACCGCTCGACGGGCTGGTCAACAATGCCGGCATCATCCGGCGCGCCGATGCCGTCGATCTGAGCGAGGCTGAATGGAACGACGTGCTCGACGTCAACCTGAAGACGGTCTTCCTGCTCTGTCAGGTCTTCGCCAGGCGCGTCCTGGCCGGTGGGCGCAAGGGCAAGATCGTCAACATCGCCTCGGTGCTGAGCTTTCAGGGCGGCATCCGCGTCGCGTCCTACACCGCCTCCAAGCATGGCGTGCTTGGCATCACCCGGCTGCTCGCCTGCGAATGGGCGGCGAAAGGCATCAACGTCAACGGCATCGCGCCGGGCTATATCGAAACCAACAATACGCAGGCGCTGCGTGCCGACCCTGACAGAAGCGCTGCCATCCTGGCGCGCATTCCGGCGGGCCGCTGGGGCGAGCCGGGAGACATTGGCGATGCCGCCGTTTTCTTGCTGGCTCAGGCATCGAACTACATGCATGGCGCGGTGATGCCGGTGGATGGCGGCTGGCTGGCGCGGTGAGGAGGTGACGATGACGGAGCCGAAGATGTTCGCGCAAGCCGGCGAGGGTGCCTGGACGCCGACGCCGGACGGCAACAGGCGGCGCGTTCTGCTGCACACGGACGAATTGATGATGGTCGAGTTCGGTTTCGACAAGGGCGGCATCGGTGCATTGCACTCGCATCCGCATGTCCAGGCAAGCTACGTCGCCGAGGGCCGCTTCGAGGTGACCATAGACGGTCGGACCAAGGTCCTCGATGCCGGCGGCAGCTTCATCGTGCCGTCCGGTCTGGTGCATGGCGTCAAGGCGCTGGAAGCGGGGCGGCTGGTCGACAGTTTCACGCCGCGCCGGGCTGATTTTCTGATCTGACGGACGCCGCCAGTTTGCCGCGAGCCGGGCGGAGGATGCACGCTTGCGTTGATCCCTTGCGCAAATCAAAACCCGCGCCTCCGAAGAGGCGCGGGCGTTGCCTGGGCGCTTGTGGCGCCGCGGTACTCAAAACATCACCGCAGGATTGGGAACCTGCCGGATTGTGGTGAATATAAGCTTAACTTAATAGACTAAATCCGCGTGGTCGCGGCGACCGGCGGCGAGCAAGCGGTGCGTGGCCTCGAGAATGGACTCGACCGGCGTGTCGGAGACGTTGGCTGTTCTGCCGCGCCTCGGCGCCGTCACCACTTCGACCCGGTTCGACAGCGGCCGCCACCGCTCGAGATTGGCGCCATTGTTGACGATCACCGTCGGCGTCATGACGGTGGCGAACAGGTGCCCCAGCCCGCCTTCCATGCCCACATAGGCGGCAGCCATCTCGCCAAGCGCCAGCAGGAGGTCGCCGAACGCCTCGACACCGAGCTCGCGTTCCGGACCGACCACCGAAAGACGGCTCTCCCTGGCGAGAAGGGCCTGCGGCGTCGGTCCGTCGCCGGGGGTCACCAGATACAGAACCTGATAGCCGGCATCGATGAGATTGCTGGCCATGGCGGCGACCTGGGCCTCGCTCATGAACTTGTTGCCCCTGGCATTGCCGCCAAGCAGGACCAGCGGCCGGTCGCCGCTTCCGCGAAGCCGGCGCGCCTGGGTCCGGGCGGCCTGCGGGACATCGAGCCGATGGTCGAATGGCAAGTGCCGGCCGGCGAGGCGCTCGATCAGCCGGTGGTAGCGCCAGGCATTGTGTTCGGGCCGCAAGGTCCATCTTGTGCCCCACCGCAGCGACAGGAGATGACCGGCAAAATTGGGCTCGTAGCGGACGCCGCGGCCGACAAGCTGCAATGCTGTCACCATCAGCCCGGGCACGCCCGCCCGGAAGTCGACGACCGTCGTTTGTCCGCCGGGCCGGGCGAACTCAGCCAGAATGGCGGAAAGCGGCATAATCGTCCTGAAGTCGTCGACGAGGGGGCGGCATGCTTGTGCAATATGCCCGTAAGCGAGGACTTGCCCTGGCTGCCATAGACGATATGGCTTCGCGGGAAGGCCGTTCTTGCCGCCCGCAACGCCGGTATCCTCAGCAACCCGTCGCCGAGGGCGTCGTTGCGGACGTAGAAGATAAGCAGCGGCGCGGGCAAATCCATGGCCAGGCGGATCCGTTAGCTATGAGATCGGGAATAAGTCGGAAAAGATCGTGCAAAAAGACAGCAAATTCCGGCCGAATCCAGAGGGAATATGTGCCAAACGCAATAATAGGGGCGGTATCAACCGCTATCATCGCCGGTGCGCTGGTCATTCCGGCACTAAAACGCCCGGCGTTGGTCAGCTGATATGCCTGAGCAGGCTGAAAAGCCGCTCGAACGTCTTGCCGTAGGGCGGGCGTAGAAGTCCTCCCGCACTCAGTCTGGACTGCAGGAAAACCGGCTTGTCCTTGCTGAAGGTGCGGAACCCCCATTCGCCGTGATAGGCGCCCATGCCGCTGGCGCCGACACCGCCGAAAGGCTGGTTCTCCTGTACCAGATGCAGCATGCAGTCGTTGATCGTGACGCCGCCGGCGAGGGTCTCATGCAGGATGCGTTGGCGGTTGCGGCTGTCGTGGCCGAACCAGTAGAGCGCCAGCGGCCGGTCGGCCCGGTTCACATGGTCGATCGCATCGTCGACGGTGTCATATTCGACGATCGGCAGCACCGGGCCGAAAATCTCTTCGCGCATCAGCCGCAGGTCCGGACCGGCATTCCTGACCAAGGTCGGCGGCAGCTTTCGGTTCGCAGTGCCGAGCTCTTCGCCGGCCGGATTGATTTCGACGACATCGGCGCCGGCGTGGCGGGCTTCCGCGATCATGGCGCGCAGGCGCTGGTAATGCCGGTCGCTGATGATGGCGGTGTAGTCGGGGTTGTCGCGCAGGGTGGGGTAGAGCCGCGCCACCGCCGTGGCGAGCTTCGCGGCGACCGTGCCTGCCTGTCCCCTGGGCACCAGCAGATAATCCGGCGCGATGCAGGTCTGCCCGGCATTGAGCAGCTTGCCATAAGCAACGCTGGATGTAGCCGCATCGAGATCGCATGAGGGATCGAGGATCGCCGGCGACTTGCCGCCGAGTTCGAGCGTGACCGGGGTCAGATTGGCGGCAGCGGCGATAGCGACCTGGCGGCCGACCGCGGTCGAGCCGGTGAACAGGAGATGATCAAAGGGCATCGATACGAAGGCCTTGCCCATTTCGGCGTCGCCGGTGATCACGCTCAACTCGTCGGGGGCAAAGTGCTCGCTGGCCAGTCTGGCGAGCAACGCCGAGAAAGCAGGCGTCAGTTCGGAAGGCTTGACCAGCACGCGGTTACCGGCGGCCAGGGCTGCCGTGACCGGTGCGATGGCGAGCTGGAAGGGGTAGTTCCAGGGCGAGACGATGCCGACGACGCCAAGCGGCTGCGGCAGCAGGCGATTTCGGCCGGGCAGGAACGGCAAGGTGGTGGCGACACGACGCTTCCGCATCCAGCCGCGAAGATGGGAAAGCGTGTGGCGGATGCCGGCGCGCACGACGAACAGTTCGGCAAGGCGGGTCTCATGCGCCGAGCGGCCGCCGAAGTCGGCGTCGATCGCCGCGCAGATTTCCGCCTCATGCTTTTCGGTGAGCGCCAGCAGGCGTTTCAGGCGCTCCTTTCGTACGCCAAGGTCCGGAAAGGGCTGTGCCTGGAAGGCCGCACGCTGCCGTTTGAACCGGTCGCCGAGCGTGTCCTGTCTGACCTGCAGCATCGCGTCCTCCCCCTGTCGTAGGGGCTGAGCTTACATCCCGGTCCCTGCAGGAATCCAGTCGGCCCGCGGCTCCCGCAAGGAAAGGTGCCAAGCCAGTGCGGCGCAGCCAGCCCTTCAGGTGCTCCCGTTTCGGGTCCGATTCTTAAAGTGTGGGAGCCAACCTATACACCCTATGCGGGAATCTGCAGACCGACGCGGCCTTAGATGAATTGCTAGCTCGGACTTTACGAATGAGTTCCCGGTGGCATTCCCGCGCGCTTCGCTTTAGGACCATGGTTCGGCCAAAGAGGAACCATCTCTCCATGCACGGATCGGCGGACAAGCCGGATGCCAAGCGGCGCGTCCTGAAGGACGTGTTCGGCTTCGATGACTTCCGCCCCGGCCAGGCCGACGTCATGGACGCGCTGCTAAGCGGACGACACGTGCTGGCCGTGATGCCGACGGGCGCCGGCAAGTCGCTCTGCTACCAGGTTCCGGCGTTGGTCCTGGGCGGGCTCACTATCGTCGTCTCGCCGCTGGTCGCGCTGATGCAGGATCAGGTCGCCGCCTTGCGCCTTGCCGGCGTGGCGGCCGACACGATCAACTCCTCGCTCGACCGCGAGGCCAATGTCGCGGCCTGGCGCCGTATCGCTTCCGGCCAGACGCGGCTGCTCTATCTGGCGCCGGAGCGGCTGATGACCGAGCGCATGCTCGAGGCGCTTTCGCGGCTCGACGTCAGCCTGATCGCCATCGACGAGGCGCATTGCATCTCGCAATGGGGGCCGGCGTTCCGGCCTGAGTATGAGGACTTGTCGCGGCTGCGCGGCATCTTCCCCAACGTGCCGATCATCGCGGTGACGGCAACGGCGGACGAGAGCACACGCACCGACATCGAATCCCGGCTGTTCGCCGAGCGGGTCGAAACCCTGGTGCTGGGTTTCGACCGGCCAAACATCAAGCTGGCGATCGAATCCAAGCAGGACAGCAAGCGGCAATTGCTGCGTTTCATCGAGCGCCACGCCGGCAAGAGCGGCATCGTCTACTGCCTGTCACGCAAGAAGACCGAGGAGATGGCAGCCTTCCTCGAGAAGAACGGCGTCACCGCGCTCGCCTATCATGCCGGGATGAGCAAGGAGACGCGTGAGGCCAATCAAAACGCCTTCATGACGCTCTCCGGCGTCGTCATGGTGGCGACCATCGCCTTCGGCATGGGCATCGACAAGCCCGATGTCGCCTATGTCTTCCATACCGACATGCCGGGCAGCCTGGAGGCCTATTATCAGGAGATCGGCCGCGCCGGCCGCGATGGGCGCAAGGCCGAGGCGCATATGCTTTACGGCCTTGGCGATATCCGCATGCGCCGGCTGTTCATCGACGACGAGGACGCGTCCACCGAGCACAAGCGGAGGGCGCATCGCCGGCTCGACACGCTGATCGGCTATTGCGAGACGGCGCAGTGCCGCCGCCAGGTGTTGCTCGGCTATTTCGGCGAGGAGGCGCAGCCTTGCGGCAATTGCGACAACTGCCTCGACCAGGTGCCGCGCGCGGACGGCGTCGCCGAGGCACGTGTCATCCTGGCGGCGGTGGCGCAGAGTGGCGAGCGCTTCGGCGCCACCCATGTCATCGACATCCTGCTCGGCCACGAGACCGAGAAGGTCCTGGCCAGGGGCCATGAGCGGCTGGCGAGCTTCGGCAGCGGCGTGGCGCACAAGAAGGATTTCTTCATATCGTTGATCCGGCAGCTCGTCGCCGGAGGCTTCCTGGAGCCGGACCCGAGCGGCCATGGCGGCCTTGCCATTGCCGACAAAGGCCATGCGCTTGGCCGGGGCGAGGTGCCGTTCCACTACCGCGTCGAGATGCGCGGCCGCGCCATGCGCAAGATGTGGGTGGCCGAGGGCGCCGCGAACGTCGAAGGCGTGGATGCATCGCTGCTCGCCACGCTCAAATCGCTGCGGCTGCGTCTTGCCAGGGAGCGTCAGGTGCCGGCCTATGTCGTGTTCTCCGATCGCACGCTGATCGACATGGCCGAACGCCGCCCGCGCGATCTCGACGCCTTCGCCGAGGTGAATGGCGTGGGCGGGGCGAAGCTCAAGGAGTTCGGCCAGGTTTTTCTCGCCGCGATCGCCGCGCACCAGGCGGGCGGATCGGCCTGAGGAGGCGATCCGGCGCTGTCCGTGGGGTCCGGCGGCCAAGTGCCGGTTGGGGCGATCTGCTTCACCGCGCCAATGGCGTGCATTCGCTGGCGCTTGCCGGCGGCGTCGCGCTGCACACGATCAATGTCGACCGCCATCCTGCCTTCGACAAGGAGAGGGGACCGACAGGTTTGGCCGGCTTTTGCCCTGCCTGTTAGAGCGTTCCATCATTTCGCGGAAATGCAGAACCGCCCTATCTCTTTGCTTTTAGGCGACGCCGTCATGTTCAAAGGGCGCAGGCAAGTCGGCATCACTGTCGGCAAAATCCTCGGAGTCCATTTTCCGGGATGCGCGCCCAATGACCAGCATCATTACGGCGACGAAATACCCAATCTGCAAAACTATCGCGGCGACCGCGGTCCAGCCAAGCGCATGCCATAAGGAACCCGTTGCCGCAAAGATCCAGACAGCCACGAAGCCCAGCGTGCCGAACATACCTATCAGAAACTGCGGAAAATACATTTTTGCCAGAACGTTCTAACTGTCACCAGTCTCGAAACGTCTCCCTAACTGGAACGCCACATCCCGGTTTGAAGGTTTTTCATTATTTTAGCAATTGCGCAAGTACCGGCGGTGAAGAGACCGGCCGGCTTCGCGGCTGGTCAGCTGCGGCTAGGCGTGAAGATGCGACAAGTCGAAACCGCCGTCCGGTCGAGGCGCCGACAAGCGCTCTGCCGCAGACCGGAACATGTCCTCGAACTCCAGTTCCTGCTCAAACACCACACCTCCGAGTTTCACGGCCAGGACTTCTTCGCCTCCTTGGGGCGCGAAATAGACTTGCGAGACGCCGGCACGAATACGCTCGCCAACCTTTCTGGCGTCGGCTTCGCTTGCTCCGGGCAGAAACACCCCGAACATCGAAGCGCCGATGCGGCCAATCACATCCTCCGAGCGAACGGAGGATCGGATGGCCGAGGCGATGAGGCGCAGGGCTTCATCGCCCCAGCCAAGGCCGAAGCGCAGGTTGATGGCGCGCAGATGCTCGGGGTGAATCACCAGGAAGGCGCCCGATCGCGAGCCCGGCGCCGAGGGCTTGACCGCTCTGCGTTCGACGAGCGATGCGAAAACAGTCCCGTTCAGGCAGCCGGTCAACCCATCATAGCTCGCCGCCTTGTTGAGTTCGCGTCGATAGTGGCGGATATCGGCCAACTTCAGACCTATGAACACAAACAGCGGCAGGCAAATCACCAGAGGCAGGACCGCTGCGGTGATCACGCCGCGGCCGAACGGGGTCAAGGCATCGATGAACAGAAGCAGATAATTCAAGCCAAAGGAAACGCACAGGCTGGCGATGGTTCCCAAGAGGGCTAAACGCACGACATCCTGCCATGCGTTGGTCCCCGTCGATGCTTTCGTCACGGCCAATCTCCTGTTTGATCGGCAAGCATATGGCCGGCAAGTTACGATTTTAGTCTCCAGGAACAATACAATTTGACGGATCGAGGTGGATAATCTTGCGCAGCCGCCCTTAGAGCGGTTCAGCGTGTGATGGTATCGTTGGCCGAAGCGCCTACACAGGTGGGCCGAAGATTCCCATTTCCGCGGCTCTGGCTGTCGCCTCGGCCTTGCCATAGATACTATCAGGCAAAGCCAGGGCCCAGCCGTTGGATACGAGCCAGGCGCCGACATCCTGCTGTCCCAGCCGGCACGGCGCGGCGATCGGGAAACGGTCAATTTCCGGTGGCACGAAACATTTCAATGCTCGTCCGCGAAGCCAGCGGTTGAAAGCAGCGCGTGCCCTTTGCCCGCAAGGCCAGGAGATATCGCCAAACAGGCAAGTCCTGTCTATCTCGACGCCCTGCACGCCGCTGATCGTCACTCTTCGGCCCATGGATTCGAAGCCGGCTGACGACGTGGCCTGCGGGCCGTACAGCAGCATCTCCCGCCAATCCTGCGGCATCGGCGTTTTCGGAGGGGACGCGAGGCCGAGTTCGCCGAGCGGCGAACGTGGCTCCGCTCGCTCGATGCCCGTCGCGTCGATCTGCGGCGGTGCGATGAGGTCCTGAGCGATCGTGCGTGCCGAACTGGAAAGGAAGCGAACCGGGCGCCAACGGTCCTTGTGCCCGGCTTCGGGGGCCGAGGCGACAATTGGCGGATCGACCCGGAACAGGTGCGCTGCCCGGACAATCAACAAAATTCCGATCAAGAGCTCAAGGCTTCCGATCGCGATCATGATGCGGACCCGTTGTGCTTTGCCCATCGGGTCTACGCCCAGTCAGAAACCCGACGTCGATTTGGCAACCAGTTTGAGCGCCCCTTTTTCAATTCGATAGAAAGGCATCGACCGTTCGCTGGATCCGTCGGCGCGAAACCGGAACAAACCGGTCGACCCGCGAAACCCGCTCGGATTCTCGAAGACTTTTCTGCTGAAACTGGCAGGTCCAAGTGCGCTTGCGATCCCGGCTGTCAGGGCGACTGTATCATAAGCATAAGCGACATTGACGTCGGGCTCGTATTTGAAGGTCGTCTTGAAACGATCCGCGATGGGACCCGTCTCGCGTGGATCGAGCGTTGCGATATAAGCGCCTTCGAAAAGCGGATCGATCGGGCGATCCAGCCAGCGATTTGTGCCGACCACGGAGGTCGACTTTCCCGGAATGCCTTTTGCTTTCAGAGCGATGAGGATCGGCGACGGGCTGCCATCACCGCTGGCAACGACGACGGCATCGGGCATCTCCACAAGCGAACCCATATCGGCGACCGCCTTGGCGCCGTTGTCGGCGGCCGAATAGGGTATGGTGACCGCAAGTGTGGCTCCGTATACGCTGAGGCTGTTGGCAACCCGCTTCTCGACTATGCCGGCATTCGACCCTGCCGGGACAAGCAGGACGAATTTCTTGCCGCCCTTGGCCGCGATGGCGCCAGCACCCGCCGCGGCGCTGTCTGCTTCAGTGAGGCACACGGCGTAGACGCCCGGACCGCCGGCGAAATTGTCGGCAAGAGCCAGAACCGGCGGCCGGTTCGACCCCGACAGTTGAGCGACATGCTGTGCCGCGGGCAGTTCGGTCGGGCCGATGACAATTTTCGCCCCCGACGTTATGGCCTTGATCGCCAATTGCTGGGAATAACCCACGTCGCCTCGCGTGTCCTCGACGGTCACCGTAAGCAGCGGATTGCCAAGATCGGTCATCGCGAGTTTTGCGGCGTCGAGCATCTTCCTGCCACTTTCCCCCGCCGTTCCCGGCGCGGAGAGGGGCAGCAGCATGGCAACCTTCGTGGGGCCAGTGCCGAGAGACTGCGTCGCCTGGCTTGCGTTGGCGGCAGCGACAACAGTCGGTTGATTGCCGGCCTGGATGGCGGCCGGATCGAGTGCGTCGGACACGCTGCCTTTCGACTGACAACCCAGCAACGATCCCGCCAGCACGGAGGCCGCCGCCAACGTTCGCAGACGGTGTACCTGTCGGCCAAATCCCATGCTTGCTCCCACCCGATACGCCGCCAGATTGTGTGACCTTGCCCTTCCCGGTCTCATCGTCAAAATATGTTACGGCGGATTTGCGCCGTTCTCGCCGAGGTCCTCGGCTGCGGAAGGACTGCGTTCTTCTGCTTGGTCACCTCCAGCCCTTGTCCTGGCGCAGGCTGGCAGTGGCGGATGGAAGTGGAAGCTCGCTCGCCGGCCTGCTCCCTCGAACCGGCCGGCGTGACCCACGGCAAGAGGGCGACCAATGCGGTCGCTCCCGCGATCGCAGCGAGCGACATGGGATCGCCAATCATCGGCCCGACGTTCCCGCCTGCCTGGTCAGTTCATGTACTCGACCATGCGCTCGTGAAAACACTCGCATTTGTCGAGTGTATCCTCGTCGCGATAATTCGTCTTCAGGTAGCCGTAAGCCATGCCGCAGGCCACCTTGGCTTCCGACGCCCAGACGAAAACCGGCCTGGACGAGTTGATCCATTCCGGGCTGTTGGCGACAGCGACCGACTCGTCCATCAGCTTCACCACCTGGTTCTTCAGATCGACGATGTTGTCGGTCCGCACCAGGTCCGAGTTGCCGGCGACACGGCAATAGTCAGCCGTCGAGCCGCCGATGATGTCGGCGGCGTAGCCCGCCGATCCGGCCGTCAACAACAGGGCCGCCCCCGAAACCAGCAGCTTTGCAACAGTCTTCATGATGAGCTCCCCTCCCCGGATTACAATTCACGCGTCGCTAATGCATAGCATGCAAGCATGGCTGCGTACTGTGCCACTTAGGCCACAGTCATCGCCGCAAAGGACGGTACTCGTGTCTGCCGCCTGTCCGTCCGCCCCAGCCAAACAGTCAACGAGAAGACGGCTTCATGCCTCCTCAAACCAGGATTCACCGAAGGGATATTCGTTTCCCTTCGGTGAAGCTGATTGATCGCCGAGCATGTAGCTTACGGCACATTCACAGTCGTCGCGTGATGCGCATCGTCATACACGATGTTGATCGTATGGGAGATGCCCGCATTGGCCGTCAAAGTCGCCACTTCGACAGTCGAGCCGCCGTGGGTAACGTTGACGTGGACGTTTGTCCCGTCATTGGTCGCGCTGACACTGCTGAACGTATCCGCCTGGGTCTGGCTGCCGCCGAAAACGGCATCTAGGACCTTGCTCAGATCGACAGTGTCACCCTCGCCGGGGTGATAGTCGGCTATCAGGTCCTGGATGCTGCCATGGCTGGTCCATGTGGCGGCATTGATCACGAAGATGTCCGCGCCAGCACCGCCCGTCAACGTGTTGTTGCCCGAGCTGGCGATCAGCGTGTCGTTGCCTGCGCCGCCGGTGAGCGTGTCGCTGCCGCCGGCGCCGCCATAGAGGATGTGATTCCCCGAAACGCCGGCTGCGCTGATCGTGTCATCGTAGAGCGAGCCGATCACGTCGGGCTGCGAGGCGGTCGCCGTGTAAACATGCGAGACAGCCGCGGAGTCGGCCGAATGATCAGCCGTCGTGGGTGACGACGGCATCAGATACACGCCGATGATGCCGTGGGCGACATCGCCATCGCCATCCACCACATTGACCGGCAGATGCATGTCGACCGGAAGACCGGGCGTGATCGACGTCGTACCAAAGCCGGAGATCTGGAAGGTGTCACTGGTAGTGCTAGTGACACTGGTGCCGTTGGCTGAAATATGATTGGTGCCATAATAATCGACTTGGAGCGCATTATAGTTTGTTGCGCCATAGACGCCCAGCGTTGTGCCGTCGACAATGCCGCCAACGATGGCATGTATGGTGCCGCTGGTGTTCACAAACTCTACCGTAAAGTTATGGCCGCCAACCGCAACAACGTAGAATGTATTGAGTGCATGGCCGGCATAATTGAACACCGTGCTGCCGGCTCCATATTTGATGGTGACGCCCGTGACGGAGTCTGGCGTACCATCATTGGCCATCACGCTTCCACCGCCGGAACTATTGTCTGCGCTGGTATCCACATAGGCGGAGAGCTCAACTGATGTCGACTTGCTGCCGGTGAGAGCGAAGCTGACGGTGGCGCCATTGACATCATAATGGCCCGTATAGGTTTCGTTTTGGCTTGTTGATGTGCCGTAATCGCCAGAGCTGCCAGGGGTGCCCGCCAGCCCGGTTACATAATCCACCCGTGCGCCCTCTCCACTGCCTATGGAAGCCCCCCCGCTCACGCCTAATGCATTGGCGGTACCGTTCATGGTTCCGCCGCTCGCGACTGTGCTGCCACTGACGCTTAACGGCGTCACCAGAAGGTCATGAGCTGTAAGTGGATCGGCCGCCGTCTTGTCAACGTAGCCAACCCAAGCCGTGTTGCCTCCAACAAATTGATATATGTTGCCATCGTTGAAATTGATGCTCTGCGCGCCGCCATCGATCGTTCCGATGAGGTTGACCGTGTAGGTGTCGTTGGCTGCGGCAAAGCTGCCGTCGAGATTCAGGGCGACAGTGAACACCGGCGTATCCGTACCGGCAGTATAGCTGCTGTCACCGTTCGTATCCAAGAACCCGGTAAGCGTATGGCCATCCCCCGACACGGAATAGAGGATGTGTCGACCACCGGATGTGAACGTGCTGTCGGTACCGTTCAGCGACGACGCGAAGCGCGTGTTGCCGCCATCGGCGCCGTAGTTGTTGTCCACATTGTCGTCGAAATCCAGCTTGCCGGTGAAGGTCGTGCCGGCCGTGTTCAGCATCACCGCGGCGTCCGGAGCAATCACGGTTGGCGCATCGTCGACGATGGTGATCGTCAGGTTGCCCTGCGCGCTATGCGCCACCGGGTCCGCGTCCGTCACCACGACCTGGAAGGTCGGCTTCGTCTCGAGGCTGTCCTGGCCGTTGTTGGCCGCCGGGCTCTCCAGCTCATTCGTCGTCAGCGTGTAGACGTAGTGGATCGTGCCCGTGCCGGCCGCGCCGTCATAGGTGTAGTAGGCACTCACCGTGCCGGCCGCGTCGGGGAACGTCACCGCGTTGCCCGCTCCCAGGCCCAGCGTATGGCCGCCCAGCGTGACCGAGCTCACCCCGTCCGGGGAGGTGAAGGCGATCGCGCCGCTCGTCGTCGTCGCCGTCGGGCCAACCTGCGAGCCGTTCGCCAGGCCCGCCTCGTAGACGGTCTCCGCGGTGCTGCCATTATCCGGCGTGTTGGCGCCGATCTGCGGCGTTCCCGACGCGATGTCGATCGTCAGCGTGGTGTGCGCCAGGTCGCCGTCGCCGTCCTTGATCGTGTAGGTGAACTTGTCGCTCACCCCGCCCGGCGAGCCGGCGTCGCGCTGATAGCTGTAGCCGCCGTTCGCGTTCAGCGTCAGCGTGCCGTACAGGCCATGGATCGCCTGCCCGACATTGGCGTCGACGCCGCCGCCTGTCGTTCCGGCCGCGACGCCCACGACGCCGCCACCAGTCTTGCCGTCCGCGCCGAACACGTCCACGTTCGTCGTGCCTGCGGCCGGAGCGGTCTCGCCAACACCCGTCAGCACGTTGCCGATGATCGCGGCATGGCTGCCAGACGCGACGCTGTTGTTGTCCGCGTTGGCCACCGGCGCATCGTCGACGATGGTGATCGTCAGGTTGCCCTGCGCGCTATGCGCCACCGGGTCCGCGTCCGTCACCACGAC
>NZ_VFVA01000034.1:0-54797 GCF_006442155.1 Mesorhizobium sp. B2-4-14
CGCCGACCAAATCCTCGCGTCGGTCAAGCGCTTCTGCCAGAAGACAATGAACCGAACTTCAGATTCAGGTGACTAGGATCTTTCGGCATCACCTTGGCCATCAGCTGCCCGATGCCGATCTGATGCCCGTGGCGCTCGCCGGGCGCGGTGCCACAGGTGCCGATGTCGAAGCCTACGTCAGGAGGGCACTTGGTGCCGCCAGGCGCGCTCGCCGCCCGCTACGGCTTGACGACCTCCTCGCCGAGGTTCGCTCGAAGAGAGAGCCGCCGTCCGAGGAAGACCGCCGCCGCCTTGCCGTCCACGAAGCGGGCCATGCCGTCATCGCCACGGTGCTCGGCGGAATGAAAGTTGCCGGAGTAACGATCGGCGACCGTGACGGAGTCACCGAGATCTTCAGGGTTGACGGCAGCATATCCCCCGAACGCTGCCATGAGGTGATGATCATGCTGTTGGCCGGCCGCGCCGCGGAGGAACTGGTGATCGGAAGCCCTTCGGGTGGCGCGGGCGGAGTTCCAGGATCCGATTTATCGCGGGCGACAGACCTCGGGAAGGACATGGAACTCCGACTGGGGTTCGGGGAACTTGGCCCCGTCTTCCTGCCGGAAGGAGCACACGACACGCTGACAGTCATACCGGGCCTGCTGGGCAGCGTCCGCAAGCGTCTCGATCGCGCCATGTCGGATGCGACAGAATTGCTGGGAAAGAACCGGGCGGCGCTCGACGAGGTCGCCGACAGGCTGACAGCGTCAGGCTACCTTTCCGCCGCCGAAATCGCCGAACTCGTCGGTGCCGCGAACCGACCGGGCGACGGCGACGATCCCGCGAGGGAACCCGAAGACAAGCTGGGTGCCTCGCTCGGGACCGTGCGGGAACAAATCGAAACCAGTTTGGCCGACCGAACGCCAGCGAAGACGGGAACGGGAGAGCGTAGAACGTGAGGTCCGTTCCGGCGATGCCGGGCAGGAAGCCGGAGAGCGCTTCGCCTAGGCGTGGCGGAGCGAAAGCCTGAAACCGCCTACTCCGTCAGGATTACCTCAAATCCGCAAGCGTGTGTCGTCAACCAAGGATTCGATCTCATGAGGATCTGGCTGCTGTCCGACTTGCACCTCGAATACACCGACCTTCGCCAGCCGCTCAAGATTCCCGAGGCCGACGTCTTCGTGGTGGCCGGCGATCTTTGCCGAGCTCCAGCGAACGGTGTCTATTGGCTCGCCAAGCACATCCCGCAAGATATGCCCTGCGTATACGTCGCTGGAAACCATGAGCACTATCGGGGCTCAATCAAGGAGGGACTTGAGGACGGGCGAGCCGCGGCGGCCCAGTTCGCAAATATTCATTTTCTCGAGAACGACTCGGTCATCATCCAAGGTGTCCGCTTCATCGGGTCCACTCTTTGGACAGACTACCGTATCGAAGGCTCTCCGGAATTAGCTATGCTTTACGCGCGCGAACGCATGAATGACCATCGCCAGATTGCGGAGCAGCGGAATCCGTGGAAACGTTTCCTTCCTCAGACCGCTTACCGGATGCACCAGGATTCAAGGCGCTTTGTCGAAAGCGCCCTGAAATCCGATCCCATTACCACCGTAGTTGTCACACACCACTTGCCACATCGGGGTTCCATTCCGGCTCGGTTCGCAGGCGACCTGCTCAACGCGGCCTACGCATCGGATCTGTCCTCCATCATCGAGCAGCGCCAGCCAACCCTGTGGGTTCATGGGCATACCCATGACAGTTGTGATTATCGCGTCGGAAGGACTCGCGTAATATGCAACCCGCGTGGGTATGACGATGAAAACGCGGCGTTCGATGCCAGCCGCGTTGTCTCCGTAGAAACGTGAGCCTGAGCGAACGGGGCTTCTCGTTGATCTATGCAGTAGTGGTTCGGAGCACCAAGTCCAAGTCACGGTTTAGTGATCGCGAAGGATGGAGGTTCGGAGAGAGGTGCTCACATCGGCTTGTCTCGGTAATTCGCCAGTTGTTGCTTTCAATAGGAGCGACAATGCTGATCCGACGCTCGCTTTAGGAGGATATCATGGATAGTTTTCGCGCACGGCAGATAGAGCTTATTTATGCTCCGGTGCTTGCCATGAGGGTTGAGGCTGGCTGGTATGACGGCGTGGAGAAGGAATTGGAAAAGAACCTCGCATTCGTCCGCATGATGGATGTCGACAGTGTGTCGGAAATATATGAGCAAGCCAGACTGTGGCTGGACTCGGTCAAGGAGGAAGCTCTCGAGAATGGCAAGGATTCGCTACTTAACCGAGACCATCGACTTGTTACACTGCACCCGGACCATATCCTCAATGTACCGTTCTACGGCTCAGTCTAACGGGTGAAGGAGGAGGTGAGTGTCGAGGTTAGCAGTATCTATAGTTGGAAATAATACCAACGCCTCCTCGTAATCTTTGTCAAAGGTGTTATCAAATGCGAAATAGAAGGTGATAAATTCGTCATCCGGCGCATGGAAGTTGGCCACAAAGGTGCGAACATGCCGTTGGGCAGACGACGTCATATCCTCAACTGAATAGCCCTTATCTAGATTTGCTCCAAGGCTCCGGGCCATTGAGACGCATGTGGTCACCAATTCTCCGAGAACGGCCCAGTTATAGTGATCATTCGCCGAGTTTGTCCCAGAAATGTGGCATTGTATTTTCAGCACGATAGGCTCTCCTTTGAGACATCCGCCTAATCGGAAAGGATCAAAGCTCCTTGAATTTGCAGAGTGATCCCGCGCTTCATGATGCCCTGTAATGTCGCAAAGCGAGCAGGATCCTTCATGCGACAGTCGGCGAGCAATGCAGATGCTGATTGCTGGATACATGATCGTGCCCCGGCGACAGCGCTTTACCGCAGGCAAGGGGTTGTCCCATTCATTCAGATACCCGACCGCACCTTCTCTTGCCATTCCCGGAACTGCCTGAGCGCCCGCCTGATCTCCGACTGCGTCCCCTTCGCCAGGCTTTCCTGCTCAAAAGCCGCTTCCAGCGCATGCGCCTCTGCCCCGGAACATTGAAGGTCCCGCCCGCCCAACAACTGGCGGGCCCGCTTGACGCGCCATTTTGCATTCGCCACCATCTGAGGAGCCATTTTCTTCTCCTTGGCCAACCACTGCCCGAAGTTTCCCGGCACGCCGGGATGGCTTTCACCGCGCTCGCGCCGCAGAATTTCCCTGCCGAGCGACGCAGCCATCGGTGCCGGCACGGCGTTCGCGATCATCTGATCGATGTCCCTGCTCAGACAGCCGCTCCAATCCCAGTCCTCGGGAAACCCTTGGATACGAGACGTATCCTTCTGGGTAAGGATGTAGGCCGATGCCGCTGGGGAGGGGTCATCTGGATGCGGGCTAGCAATATAGCTGGAACGCGGCCGCTCCCGCGATGTCCGAACGATTGAGGGGGCAGGCTCGTCCAAGCTGTAGACGCCCCGCGCGTCATGATACGGACGGAAGTAGAGTCCCGTCATCTCGTCGCCAGGGGAGGAGGTTGCACAGGACGTGACGATCTCATAATTGGAGTCGTTCGGATGCGGCTCGTAGCTCGCGGGCTGGGGCCGCCTGGCGTTCCGGATCGTAGGGCTCGGCCCGTCCACCGACCAGACGCCTCGACGGCCAGGGGTTCGCGGATGGTTGTAGACGTGGTCGCCGAGTCGGTCGCCGAACACGGCTCTCAAGCGCATCGGCTCCGACGAGGCGGCATGCTGGATCGAGCCGAGCAGAAAGCCGTCGCGCTCGCCCCGGCGACCAACGACTATCAGCCGCTGCCGCTTCTGCGGCACGCCATAGAACGCGGCATTCACAACAAGCTGAGTCAGGCCGTATCCCGCATGCTTCAGCATTTCGCGTGCATCTGCCCAGGCGGCGGAATTCCGCGCGCGCTGGACGTTCTCCATCACGAACCATTCCGGCGCCGCCGCGCAGACGTAGAGAGCGAAGGTCCGCGTGTGGTTCGCGCGCTCGCCTTCGATCCTGGCACCTGCCGGAGAGAAATCCTGGCAAGGCGGCCCGCCGACGATCATGTCTGGCCGGAGCTTGCAAATCTCGGGCGCGATCGAGGCCACGTTTCCGAGGTCCGCGACGACCGCGTGATAACCCAGATTCCGGTTATAGACATCGACCGCACATTGCATGTGGTCGTAAGCCCGTACCAGTTCGAACCCGGCTCGCCGGAGCCCGAGGCCCATGCCTCCAGCTCCGGCATATAGTTCCACTACTCTCAGTCGGCGCTGTCCGATTTCCGGCTCAGCAGGCTCCGTTGCCGAGCTCGCGACCTTGAGCCCGGCGGCATCCAAAAACATCACAATTCCAAACCCCCGTATTCCTAAAGCGGGGTTTGGCGTCGGATAGTTAAGAATTCCTGATGCCGGCGATGTCGGAAATCGCGTTGGGTCTTTGCGAGCCGAGGTGCCAGGATTCCCGATGCGACTTATGGGACCGGGTAGGGCCGGAGCGGCGTAAGGACTTTTTTTACGTCGTTCGCCGGTGCTTCCTTAATTCCTGGCGTCCTACCGCTCCCGATACGGAAACGGACGCAGGCCATGAACGAATTCGACATCGATGACGAAGGGCCGGGATACGTCGTCTTCGATATGCCCGTCTCCGTTTACCGGGACGTTTATGCAGGCAAGGCGCGTACCAAGCCCGAAAGGGCGCTGCATCCAGTCCTGGCGATCAGGTTCGCAAACGGGGAGGTCGTCGTGCCTGGCGAGACCCTCGCGTGGGTCAGGAACATGATCAAAGCCTACGTTCCGGCCGCCGACATCCGGCGCAAGCTGAATGCCGTGGGAAGGCTCCACGAATTCGCCCAGCTGACGGTCGGCGAGCGATTGGAATTGGACGGAATGATCGATGACGTGGTCTGGGCGTATCTCCGCGCGAGGGCCGAAACCCCCCTGGACCCGTCGCAGCGGCTGTTCACGCATTGGCAGCCTGTCCGATTGGCATGGGTTCAAACCGAATTCCGCGACCTTCTGGAATTCGCCAAGTTCTGCGAAGGCTACCTCGGCCAGGCTTCCGTCATGGGCTCGGCCTTCAAGACGTCATCCGACGTTTGGGTGACGATGAAGCGCTCGCCCAAGCCCGACGATTTCCTGGCGCATCTCCAGGTGGACCGGGAGCGCTGGAGCCTGATCCTGGGAGACGACATCGTGCCGGCGCCGCCTTCGGCCCTGAGGCGCATAGCCGTTCACGCGAATGTTCCCAAGAACGGCAACGACACCACCCTCTCCCAGGAGGCGATAGACACCCTCATCGACCATGAACGAAATTTTATGTTCAAGGCGCTTTGGATCCTTCTGGCGTATGTCGGCCCCCGGATATCGGAACCCCTGAACATGTGGTTCTGCGACTTCCTGAGTCCGGCTGACGCAAGCAGGTTCTTTCGTACGAACCTCGTCGGCCCCGTTCCCATCTTCGCCGACCCTTGGGACTCCAAGTACGTCGGACATTTCGACTCAAGGCGCGCGATCCAAACTCGCACCGATTACCTCGGCAAATACGGACTCAAGCCGCGCCCGGGCAGCCCGGACAGAAGACACAGCCCAGGCTGGAAGGGCATGATGACCTTCAACCCCGAGTGGCTGATCGCTCACGGCGTGTGGACCTGCCGGAAACGCGCGGCGGAGTTCGCGGAACTGCTTGACGAAATCCGGGAATTCCATGCCGACATAGCCGTCACGAAGGGTTCGCACCCGTTCCTGTTCGTGAACGCGAAAAACCGCGAGTTCCTAGGCGAGCCGCTGCAGCTTCCGAACGTCGAGAAGGCGTTTGGGCGCGCGTGCGACCGGGTGGGCATCGACCCGGATACGCCTGGAGCGTCGCTGCACGGAACGCGTCATTACTACAAATGGTACGCCCGACACGAACTCGGGCTCGACGAAGAAATCGTGCAACTCATGCTCAGGCACGTCAGCCTGGCTAGCCAGCGGCAATACGGAAAGAACGCGACGGACATTTACGACGCGATGAACAAAGTCA
Source organism: Mesorhizobium sp. B2-4-14 (assembly GCF_006442155.1). Taxonomy (NCBI): domain Bacteria; kingdom Pseudomonadati; phylum Pseudomonadota; class Alphaproteobacteria; order Hyphomicrobiales; family Phyllobacteriaceae; genus Mesorhizobium; species Mesorhizobium sp. B2-4-14. The sequence goes on from NZ_VFVA01000034.1 coordinate 5,975, forward strand.
ATGCCCGCACCGCGGATCGCGCCTGAGTCAGAATCATCTCTAGCCGACAATGATAAAGAGGGGACCGAACGATGAATCTCGAGTTTCGCAACGACGACAATCTAGCCTGCTCCGACAAGGAGCCAGGCAGCTATTTCAACAGCTCCGACCGAATCGTGCTTCTTCGAATGCCCAATGCCGAAGAGCTGAAACGGCTCTGGGACGAGTTCGATAGGGAACTAAGGTCCGGACTGAAGGACCTTCTAATCAGGCCGTACGGGGACGTGGTCCAGCAGTTTGGCAAGCTGGGTTTCAGCACAGGCAATGCCGCCGACCGTAAGGACCAGCTTTTCGGCATGCTGACGCATAACGGCGAGAAGACCGTCCATTTCAGAAAGCCCGCTCTCTTCAGGGCCGCAGCGGCGCTCGACCTCATTCCCGACCAGAAGCCCAATGGCCAGCCCCGACAGCGCATGAAGCGCGGGGATGGCCATATCCTGGACGAGGTTCTCGCGATGCCGCGCACTGCCCAGAAGGCGATCATCGAAGCGATCGTCGACGACCATCAGAATATCGACGAATGGATGCTCGTTACTCAAGGCAGCGAGATCGGCTGGGAGAATCTTCGAAGCCGCGTTCACGGAGCCACCGACACGGCGGCGTTCCTTGAGGAACTGGCTGCCGATACGGATCGCGCCATGGGAGAGCGGGAAAACCGCGTGGTCAGGCATGCCGATCCAAACGAGAAGGTCCGGTTTGCCCCAAGGTGGTTCTCCCAGTTCCTTGCGCAACGCAAGATATGGGTTTGGCCGGCCAGGTACGTGTCGACGATAATCCACCTGTATCCCGCGAGGTTCATCCCGCTGGTCGCAAGAATGTCGGTCGCGGCCGAGCACCGGGATCTGGCAGATGTCGTTTTCCGCTACCATCAGGGAAAGGGGAACACCGGGTCGGCCGGGTTGCTGCAGGCGTTTGCGACCGCGGCCCTGTGTGGAAACACGTTCGAGACGAGCCGCGGGTCCTTCAACTGGTATCCGATGGCCGCGTTCAAGGAGAAGATTCCGAGCCTGAGTGCGGCCGGCTATCTGTCGTCGTCGCTTAACGCAGTCTACAAGATCGCGCTCGAATACTCGGGAGAAAGCGTCAAGAACCGCTCCGAGGCCCATTTCTTCATCAACGGGGCGCGTCTCGCGAAGGTCGGCGTGGATGCCTTCAACTGGACCCTGAACCCGACCCGGTTCAATACGCAGCTGGCATCCAAGATGCTGGAGCGGCCGGTGACCGTCGTTCCCACGCATGTGAAATCATGGGCTGCACAATTGCGGGAGCTGCTGCCCGAGTTCGGCAACAAGGCCGTCACCGTCGTCGAAAACGCCCTCGATCTCTGGCTGATCTTCTTGATGACGCTCAAGCCCGAGGAGGCGCCCAAAGACTTCCAGTCGATCTCCCGTATGGACCACGTTCACGACTTGAGCGGCGAGAACACCTCGACTTTCTGGGACTTTCTGAGCGCGTATTACAAGGGCAAACCCGCCGACCTCCCCAACCGCGCGATCACCAAGATGCGCCATGCCTTCGAGCTCGCCGCGCGGCGGGGCCGCTTCAAGGCGGGGAACCCCTTCGACACGAAGCAGGACCGCATCGGCAGCGGCTACGGGAAGCGGGCTGATGTCACGTCCCGGAAACCGTTGGAACCCGAAGCCTGGGAACTGATCGTCCGGAAAAACCGGGAAGGCGACTATGCCTTTGCGCGCAGCCTCGGACCCACGCGGTGCCATCACACCCTCAGGAACCCCGATACGGGCGAGTACGAGAACGTTTTCTGGCCGGCCGAAGCGATCGTGGTCGATATCCTGCTGAATTCCGGGATGCGCCACAAAAGCGGCAGATGGGTCGACAGCGGAGAAGGCGACGAGAAGCTCCCTGACCGCGAGAACATGACGATGGTTGTCAACCCGCATCCGGCGGCGAAGTTGGGCCGCAAGGATTGCTTCCTTCAGCTCGTCGACCTGTCTGGCAAGAAATCCCGTAGAATCATCGGCCAGAGAGTTATCAGCAACAAGACCGGGAAGCCCTACACCATTCCGTGGACCGATGCCGGGATCGTAAACGCATACTACCGGATGCTCGCCCTGCAGACGAAATACAACCCGATCCATGCGCCCGTTAAGGAGATCAAGGACAAGACCCGGGAACTCACCCGCCTCAATCCAGAACTCTTTCCAGACATCTTTCCGCTGTTTCGCGATCCGGACAACGAACAGAACATGGCGATAAGCGAAAATAAGGTCATGCGGTATTGGAAGGACCTGCTTCACCATTGCCAGGATGATGTCAACCAGCTTCTCGGCTACGAATACCCTCTGATCAGCGGCAACGACCTGGTTTTTGACTTGCATTCCTTGCGCGTCACCATGGTCTCGAATTTGCTCGAAGCCGGGGTTAGCCTTGAGGTCGTTCGCGACCTGGTAGGGCATGCTACCGCCATGATGACGTGGTACTACAACGGGTTGCGTAGCGCGAAGCTGAATGTCACCGTGCAGGCCGCCATGGAATCGCGCGGCGCGGCGCACGACAGGCTGGCGGCCAAGGACAAGGATGCCATCGAGGAGTATGCGAACGAAGCCGTCGTTCCGGAATTCGTCGACCATCACGTCGGCATTCGAATGCTTCGGGCATACGGAAAACGCCAGAATCTTTCTCCGTTCGAGATATTCCTTCACGGCATCTGTCCCGGCGGCTCCTGCTCGACAGGCGGCGAGAAGGGATCGGGCGAGCGGTTCCTCCCGGTCTGGCGCGAACGCGCGTGTTCGGGGTGCCGCTACCGCGTCACCGGGCCGAAGTTCCTGCCGGGTATCCAGAACCGTATCAACAATCTTTTCGCCGAGCTGCGGTTAGCCGAGCTGCGGGCCCGTGAAATCAGCCGGGCGATCGAGGAGAAGGAATTGGAGACGGGCAAGGAAGACCACGCCTTGCGCAGCATTCAGCGTTCGGAAAGCGGCTTCAAGAACAGTCTGAGCGACGAGCTGGGAAAAGAGCTGAGGGTACAGAAGGCAGTGCAGCAAGTCCGTGAGGCGGCATTGGCGGAGGGTGGCTCGGCGGACAACCTGCTGCTTCCTGTCACGCCCGAGTTCGACCCCGCCGCCCTCGGCTACGGTTTGGACCAGGTACATGAGTTCGAGCTGTTCTGGACGCTGGTAAAAGAAACCCGGCTGCTGCCCGCGTCGATAATCGAGACGGCCCAAGGCGTGGAGGCGCATATGAAGAAGCTGCTGAAAACGGTGCTGCGCGCGAACAATCTCGCCGAACTCACGGCATCGCTCTCCGATCGCAAGGAAACTGATGCCTATCTTCAGATCGGCGGTGTTTTGCTAGAGCGCTATCCGGACCCGAATGATTTTCAGCGACTCGTCGATGGAGCGGTGAAGCTCGACGAGGATGCGTTGGAAGACGTCCGGAAGGAAGTCCGCGCGGTCATCGCCAGCATGCCGAAGGCAGTCCCGCAGATCGAGTTCGCGGCATGACCCAGTCAGCGGAAACCGAGAGCGTAACCGCCGACTCGTTGATGGCGGGGCTGCAGCGGGAAGCGAGGCAGACGGGCGATCCCCGTCCGGTAGCGACGCTGGCCCGCGTTGTCGAGGCATGCGACGACATCCTGTCCGGAGGGGCCGCCCGCCGCGCGAGGGCCGCGAAGGAGGATCCGAAGATGTTCGATCCTGACTTCGTGAAGCTGAACCCACGCGTTATCGGGCTATATATCCGATTCCGCGCCAGGCTGGACAAAGGTCCGACCGACTGGTCTGGGCCGCACCCCTCGACAATCCGTGGCTGGAAGGAACTGGCTCAGTATGTCCAGCTACGAGCTGCTGAAGCCACTCGGCCGGGCAGGCCGAAAAGGCCTTCCCCAAGTTCCCGGAAAACCGACGAGATCATCGACGGCATCGAAAACATGCATGATCGCGCTCAGCTTCGGGAAGCGGTCGCTAGGGGCCGCGAGACGAAGCGGCAGCTGGACATCATGGTCGCCGCGCTGCGGAGGTACCCGGAAATCGATATCGATGCTCTTCAGGAGGGTCGGCCGTTCGCGACGAAGGTTAAAGGCCCCCAGGCGCAGTCGGCTGTCGGGCTGGAAGACGTGAAGCTGATACGGAGGCTGGTGGCTCGGCTGCGCGACAATGACCAGCTCGACGAATTCGACCTGATTTTTCGGAGCGGCCGTGTGAAGAGAGAAGGCGGGCTGGATCTGGTCCTCCCAGAGGAGATAAGCCTTCTGGAGCGGCTGGCCGGCCTGGAAGAGTCGACTGCATAACCTCACAGGCCGAAGCGAAAAGGAGCCCATCCGATCTCCGGCACGTTGTCACGTTGTCCCGATTCGTCGAGGCTAGCGATGGGACTCTCTTCGGAGAAGCGTACAAGCTCGGCGGGGTCGGCACGGCCGGATTCCGACACCGAACTTGGTCAAGGTGAGCCGCGCATCATTGGAATGTACGTGCGGTCCCGCGCCGCTTGGAAAAAGGGCGAGTAAGTAATGGCTAGGTCAGTCGCCGCGACCATTCGTGGCGAGAGGGACTTGATGACATGTCTCAAGCTTCGCGATGCCGAGGCAACCGTCCGGGCAAGCCCAAAAGGCCGACGAAGATTTGAGCCCCGATTGGACGGCGAGCCGCGAAGCCTCGCCTTCGAGTTCCAAGCGGAGGGGTAGGAGGGAGTCCAGTCGCTCCGTCATCGCCGACCAGAGCGTGCTTCGGAAGAGGTATAAAGGCATCGGCATAAAGTTGGCGCGCATGCCCGCGGAAGGGCAGGGCCAAGACCAATTAATCATAACCTGTGCGATAACCGGAGTTCCGGTTATCGCACAGGTCAGCAAACCACTTACGTTGGATGCCTCCGGCGGAGCCCTCTCGATCAATCGCTCGCGGCCGTCGCTGCCCTTCCATGAGAATGACACCCGGCCATCCTGTCGTCTTGCCGGAATTGCTTGAATAACCGCCTCTTTTCATCCTCCAGAATTTAGCGTCCAGAGCTTTGTCGAAAAAGGCCAGCGCTCTTGAGCCATCGAGCCGATTTCGTCTCGCCGCGACAGGCCGTGAACTTCAAGCAAACGATTGCCTGCAGCCAAGGCCTGAATTGCGTTCATTAATCTCAATGCCAGATTGCTCTCGATAATCGTCGTCCGCGTTTTGACGCAGTGGTGTCAAAGCGTGCGCGATCTCGAGCACTCTGGAGCGCCGACTGGCCCAAAGGAATTGCATTAGCCACGGTATCTGCCCAAGAAGGTCGCGAGAGCGGACGAACAAGGGTGCCCATACGGGTCGAGCAGCCGGTTCGGAATCTTGGGTAGAATTCCGGGCTTCGATAGCGGAACGACCTCGCCTAACGCCAAGAGACGGCAGTTGCCGTAAGTGGCGCCTTCTTCGGGCAATCCTCGGTCAATAATTTCTGCGGAGCATCCCTCCGCTTGCAAACGCGATGGCGGAACAAGCACCTATGATGCCGCCACCGACGACCGTAACGTTCGCCACGTCGATACCCCATTGGATCTACCTGTCGGACTTCTGGCCTTCTGAGAAGATGCCGCCGACGGCCCAGTTCTTGCGCTCGACATCCATAAACACGACTTGGATGTCATCTCGGGTGCATCTGGCGATTCGCGCGAGTTCGCGCGTGAACGCCTCGGCAACTTCCTTTTTTTGGTCCTGGCTGCGACCGGCGAGCCAATCCACACGGATGACGGGCATTTGCTTCTCCTGAAACGCTGGCAGTCTGCGGAGGACCGCGCTCGTGCTTAGATACCGATCGCCTGATAAGCATCGGCGATTTTTCTGATTGCTATGACATAGGCTGCGGTGCGGAAGGTTTTGATTTCCGGTGATGAACGCCTCAGCTCGGCAATGTTCTGGTAGGCATTTCGCATCACATCCTCCAGCCCTGACCTGACCAGATCGATTTCCGCACCCCCCTCAAGAAATTCATCACGGATGTCGCTCGGGAATGCGCGCTCCGTCATTGCCTCGAGAGCGTGTGTGATATGAAGGTTTCTCCGCTCGCGGCGCCGACGCTCCATCAGTCCGAAGGGGATGTGCGTGATGTTCTTGACCCATTCAAAGTAGCTGACGACGACACCACCGGCATTGACGAAGAGGTCAGGTAATACGACCACACCGCGGTCCACCAGTTGCTGTTCGGCCTCGAAGCTGACGGGACCGTTTGCGCCTTCGGCGATCAACTTCGCTCGAATTCGGTCGGCGTTGTGAAGGGTGATCGCGTTCTCCATGGCCGCCGGGATGAGGATATCGCAGGGCAGTTCCAAACCTCCCGCGCTATTTGCAAGGCTGTTAGCGCCGGGAAACCCAAGGATGCTCCCGTGTTCGCGGTGATAGCGCTTGAGTTCTTCGACGGGCAATCCATCGGAATTCGTAACATACCCGTCGCGCTCGACGACCGCGATGATCTTGGCACAGTCGTCTTCACTCAAGAACTTGGCAGCGTGGTAACCAACATTGCCAAATCCCTGGATGACGACAGACATTGTCCGCAAATCCCTGCGCCCACCGATGCCATTTTCTGCCGTGTCGCGCAGGTAACTTTGAATTGCGTACTGAACACCCCGGCCTGTAGCTTCGGTTCTTCCAGCAATGCCTCCGCGAGCAAGCGGTTTGCCGGTTACGCAGGCGTTCGCGTTCATAACATCGGATGGGCCGGTTCGCTTGTACTCATCCGCCATCCAAGCCATCTCCCGTTCACCCGTGCCCATGTCGGGCGCTGGGACATTCCGCCCCGGGCAGATGAGATTTCGTTTGGCCAGTTCCTGGGTAAAGCGGCGCGTGATGCGCTCAAGCTCGTTGGCATCCCACTCGGTGGGATCAATTTTGAGAGCGCCTTTCGATCCCCCGAACGGTACATCAACAACCGCGCACTTCAGACTCATGAGCGCAGCAAGCGCCTCGACCTCCTCTTGGTCGGAAAGAATCGAGTATCGAATTCCTCCCTTCGCTGGCTCGATATGTTCACTATGCACCGAACGCCAACCCGTGAAGCTGAACATTCTCCCTCGCAGCCTGACGCCGAAGCGAACCGTGTAAGTGGAGTTGCAAGCTTTAATCCGCTCAGCGAGCCCTTCGGTGAGGGACAAATGCGTCATTGCATAATCGATGTAGGCCTCAACGCTCTGAAGAAATGGGGCATCACTGGGATTGTCTTGAGGGGCACTTACGGTATCCAAATTGCAGTCCTCCACGTTGAGGTCGCGGCGTTAAAGTCGGAAGCGACAAGCAGGCTTCCGCTTTGGGTGGTATAGAGCGAGCGGAATCAGTCAGGTTGCCAGCCTCTGGCACCACAGGGAAAGAAGGGGTTGCGGAACGCTTCGCCAAAGTGTTCAGCGCAGTCCCAAACTCGCCGCGAAGTGGCAGTTCGGAATGGAAATTCCGGCTACGCTGCGAACGTCGGTGGTCTGAAGGAGATTGAGCATCTTGCAGGCTGGCAGCGTGCCAGGTACGTTCAGGTTCTGCCTGAGAAGGCTGTCCTTCATCGCTCCCGGTTCATCGCAATAGACGACCACGGCATCGTCTCCCGACGTGGCCGTCGTTTGATCAAGCGAGTGCCGGCTTGTCCCAAAGATTGAGGGACTGCCCAATGCCATTCTTCTTGGCGTTCTCGTACACCTCGAAGCCCCAGCTGATATCGAAGACGGCCATACCGCAAGCGATGAAGATGATCCGGTCCGTGGCGCTTTCGCGGCCAGGCTTCTTTCCGTTGATCACGTCGCCGAGGCCGGTCGAATCCTTGAGGGCAGGCAGCTTGCCGGCATCGATCAGGCGGAAGAACGGGCCGCCGATCACACCGCCGTAATAGGCTTCCTTATTGCCCGAGGCGATGGCATCCTCGACATAGGCCTCCTGAAGCGCCGTATGATCGTAGACGATCTTCGCGGCAGTGAGGAAGGATTCGTCCGTGTTGAACGGGCCGGAGATCAGGATGGTCGCGCCTTCCTTGATCCACTCGTCCTTGAAGTAGAGCGGCTTGAGGCGCGAGGCAGCGACGGTGATGATGTCGACGTCGCGGAAGCCCGCCTCGGCCTCGTCGACACCGACGGCCTCGACCTTGTAGGTTTCCGCGACCCAGCGGGCGAGTTGGTTGGCCTTGTCCAGAAACACGTCGAAGCAGACGACCTTCTCGACGGCGCTAAGCTGCGTCATGATGGCGGTGAAGCAGGCCTTGTTGATCGGGCCGCAACCGACGACGGAGACGACCTTCGCGTCCTTGTTGGCGAGATGCTTTGCTGCGACACCCGGCACGGCGCCGGTGCGGGCGGCGCTGAGTAGGTTCGCCGACATCAGCGCAAGCGGCGCGCCGGTGTCCTTGTCGTTCAGCATCATTGTCAGGATCGAGCGCGGCAGGCCATTCTGAGTATTGGCATGGTTCGAGCCGTACCACTTGTTGCCGCAGACATCGAAGCGGCCGCCGAGATAGGCGGGCATGGCGGCGAAACGGCGGTCCGGGCCGGCGACGGGCATGTTCGGGAACTTCGTCTCCTTCGGGAAGACGATGTTGAGGCCGTGGCTGTTGTGGTTGGCGCCGCCCATGAGGTAGTCGCCCTCGCCGAGTAGGCTGAAGGTCTCCTCGCAGATCTCCACGCAGCGCTTCGCGTCGTTGACACCGGCGGCGATCATGTCGGGTTCAGAGAGATAGAGGAAGTCGATTTTCGTGGACATTGATGGGCTCCGTCTGGTGGGGTATGGATCGGGCTGGGGTCTTGTTCGTCAGAATTTCAGGAGAGGCTTGATGTCGTAAAGGCGGCTTCCGACGCTGCGGGCATTGGCGCGCATCAGGAAATTCAGCTTCTCGATGCGCTCGCCCGAGCGAGGCGCCCCGTTCTTCTGGAACGGAACTTGCAGCCCGACGGAGAAGTCCATCACTACGTCGTCCACTACACCGCCGGACCGGCCGGACGGCACCGCGATCATCCCGTGATCGACTGCGTAGCGATAGGCATCCATCGCCTCGGTGATCGTGCCGACCTGATTGGGCTTCAGGATAAAGCCGGCGACAGCTTTGGTCTCGAAGGCTCGCTTCAGGTATTCGAGCCGGGTCACTGTTAGGTCGTCACCAAGAATATTGGTGCGGCCGAGTTCGCGGTTCGCCTTGGCGTAACCTTCCCAATCGTTCTCGTCGAGCAGGTCCTCTATGAAGACGAAATCATATTTTTCCGTCAGGCGCTTCGCGTAGGCGATCAGTTCGTCGCTTTTGACACGCGCGCCCTTAAGGAGATAAGTGCGGCTTTTGGCATCGTAGAACTCGCTCGATGCGCAATCGAGCGCGAAGGCGATGCGTCCGGTGCAGCCGCAGGCATCGATTGCCTTCTGCATGAGGTCGAGAAGGACTTCCGGATCGTCGGAGGGCGCTGCGTAACCGTAGGAGCTGGCGACCTGCGGCTTTTGGCCGAGATGCTTGGTAAGGACATCGGCCAGCTTCTGGAACACCGTGACCGCCATCTCGACAGAGACATCTATGCTGTCGGTCCCGTAAGGAACGATCAGGAACTCGTTGAAGGACTGGACCAAACCGTCGTATTTCCCGCCATTAATGACGTTGAAGCAGGGGACCGGGACGGTTTTGATCTCGCCACCCGCGATGTGTTTGTAGAGCGGAATGCGGCGCGCATCGGCCGCGGCACGGAACGCGGCGATAGAGGCCGAGTAGATTGTATTGCCTCCGAGATTGCGCTTGTCCGGGGTGCCGTCGATTGCGATCATCTTCTCGTCTATGGCGCGCTGGTCGAAGACGTTCATCCCGATGAGCGCCGGGCCAATGACCGTCTCGGCCCTTTCTACCGCTTTGTGGACGCTGAGGCCGGCGTAGGTGGACGAGTCGCCGTCCCGAAGGACGAAAGCCTCATGCATTCCAACCGACGTGCCGGTCGGTGCCGCGCCACGGCCGACAGCACCGCTTTCCGTGCGAATTTCCACCTCCACCGCTGGGCGGCATTTGCAGTCGATGATCTGCTGGGCGAAGACCGAGACGATCCTGTCTTCCATGTTACTGGCCCTCCTTCACGGCTGGTACGTAGAGAATGTTGAGGTCGCACAGGTTGGTGCCGGTGTTGCCGGTGAAGACGGCGGAGCCGATGGCGTCGAGCGCCTCAAAGCAACTGTGCTCGCGCAGCGTCTGGTAAAGATTGATGCCTTTGGCCGCGGCGGACTTCATGCTGGCCGAATCGGTGATGCCACCGGCAACCTTGGCCGTCCCGTCGGTTCCTTCGCTGTCGATCGACAGGAGGCAAGCGCCCTTGGTTTTCGCCGCTTTGATCGCGAAGCTGACCGTCATCTCCTGGCCCGGTCCGCCATGCCCGCGGATGACGCTGTTGTCGAGAATCTGCGTCGTGACTTCGCCGGAACTGAGCAGCACACAGGGTGCCTTAACCGGGTTGCCGTAGGTCTGAATTTCGCGCGCCATCGAGGCGAAGAAGGTTCCTGCGTCCTTGCTCTCTCCCTCCAGGAAGGAGGAGACGATGATGGCCGGGATGCCCATCTCCTCGCAGATTTCCTTGGCGTAGATGCAGGAATCTGGCAGGGTGTTGAGCAGGAAATAGGTGTTGTCTGGAAAGGCCTTGGGCGTTTCCTTATCCGGCCCGGCACTCATCAGGTAGCCGACCACGCTCTTCGGCAGGCGATCGGCGATGTCATAATTGATGATGGTGGCGCGCGCGTCGTCCAGCGTCGTCGCGTCGGGGCCGATGGGCGTGCTCTTATAGGCGGAATAGGGGATGGCGATGTCGTCGGTCGCCGGCGAGCCGATGCCGTCGCTGATGCCGAAGCCGATCAGTTCCGCGCCTACGTCCTGAATGCGCTTGGCGAGCATGCCGCCGTTGAGCGCAGAAATATGTCGGCGCACGGCATTGATTTCGTAGATTCCCGCTCCAGATTTCAGCAGTACGTCGGTCGTGTCGATCTCGTCCTGCAGCGAAATGCCGTCGATTGGGTGGGACATCAAAGCGGAACTGCCGCCGCTGATGACTCCGATGAACAAGTCGTCTGGCCTCGCCTGGTCGATGATCTCGATCATCTTCTTCGAGGCGCGGAAACCCTCCTCGTTCGGCAACGGATGGCCCCCGACATAGACCTCAGTCTTGTTGAAACGGTCGGTTTCCTCGTGGATCTTGACGATGGCTATACCGCGCGTCAGACGGTCGCCAAGTACGTGATCCACCGCCATGGCCATGTGGTTGCAGGCCTTGCCCGCGCCGAAGAGGTAGATGTTCCGCTTCTTCGACAGGTCCCAGGATTTCGTGCCGATGCGCATGATATCGCCGTCAAGGCGCATGATGCCGCGGATGCGCTTGTAGCTATCGAGCCGATCAAGGGTTCGGTCTGCGATTTCGAGGACGATCTGACGCGAGTCCGTATCCCCGCAAGAGACGATCTCGTCAGCGTTTCGAATTTTGTTCGCCTTGAGCATTCAGAGGGCTCCTTAGACTTGGAATGAACCTTGAGGGTGACCAAGCGTCCCTCGTTGGGACCTCAGTAGCATCGTGGTGCGACTTATAAGGCGAAAGGCTATTGTCGACAATAGCCCGAAACGAAAAATCTGATATGGTTCTCTTGTTTGCCTCTTTTCTGAACGGTAAATCTCAAAGCCACAGTGTGGACCGACGATGACCCAAATGAAGCTACCGAAAATCGAAAAGATGCCTGCGGACGTTCGAGCACTCGGTGCCTTGAGGTCGCAGATTGTAGATGGGTCTATCCCGCCGGGATCGCGCTTGACCGAGGTCCAGCTTTCCGAGGGCATGGGCCTGTCGCGTGCCACTGTCCGGACGGCACTGCATCAACTCGGCAAGGAAGGCCTGGTCAGCCTCGTTCCCTACACGGGTTGGACTGTGGTGGAACTTACACATCAGGATGTCTGGGAGCTCTACACCCTTCGAGGCGCTATCGAGCGTCTAGCAGCACAGTTTGCTGCGACCAGTGCAGACATGGAATCGATGTTGCGTATCGAGGGCGCGTTTGAACGCCTGAAGGATACGGTTGGCGAGGATTCAGAAAAAATAGCTGAAGCCGATTTCGGCTTTCACAAGTCAATTGTCGATGCCTCCAGCCATAGCCGGCTGAAACAACAGTATAAGCTGATTGAGCAGCAAATCCGCGTGTTCATTCGTTCAAGCAATCTCCTGATTGAAGACCCTGCGGAGATCATCGCCCAGCACGAACCTATCTGGAACGCAATTCGCCAGCGAAACGCGGATTTTGCCGGTACGTTGGCGGAGCAGCACAATATTACCGAAGGCCAGAAACTAACTGGCTCATTACCAAGCGCTTGATCTTCTAGCGGTTGAATACTCTACTTAGACGCGCAAGCTGGATTCACGCGCTTTGCAATAGCAAGGTGAAATTCGGTAGTGTGTTGCGCTCCCGCCGCGTCCGCAGTCCAAATATCGAGGGCTTCTACTCCCAGAGGGTCTAGGAATAGCACTATCTTCCTCGATAAAGATGGCAGTTCGGTCGAAATCCGGAAAGTAACTGAAACTAGAACGGTCTTCGCGTTGGAGCTTCGTTCCCGCTTCGCCCAACCAAGAAGTCAAAATCAAGACCCTGGTCAGCCTGCAGTACATGCTCAACGAAGAGCCGCTCGTAGCCGCGCTTGTGGTTGATGGGTGCGAAGGATGTTTCCGATCGCCGTTGTTCGAGTTCCTCATCGGTAAGATTGACCGACAACGTTCCCTCTTCGACATCAAGCGAGATAAGATCACCGTCTCTGATCAAAGCCAGGGGGCCGCCGATCGAGGACTCCGGAGCAACGTGAAGAACGACTGTTCCGTATGCAGTTCCACTCATACGACCGTCCGAGATTCTCACCATATCGGTAACGCCCTTTTCGAGGATATGCTTGGGCAACCGAATGTTTCCGAGTTCAGGCATGCCTGGATAACCTCTGGGGCCGATGCCCTTCAGAACAAGCACGCACGTCTCGTCGATATTGAGAGCAGGATCGTCGATCCGCTTGTCGAGATCTTCTACGGATTCGAAAACAACGGCACGCCCCGTATGCTTCATCAGATGCGGACTGGCAGCGGACGGCTTCATCACGGCGCCGTTAGGGGCAATGTTGCCCCGGATGATGCGTAGTGCGTTTTGCGGCTTGATCGGTTTGTCGAAGGGCGCGATGACGTTCTCGTCCAAGCTTTCGAAGCCGACGAGCTCCTCCCTAAGCGTCTTTCCGCTTGCGGTCCTTGCATCCAGATGAAGCCTCTCACCAAGCGATGCCATCATGGCGGGCAATCCACCTGCTGAAAAGAACTCCTCAACCAGGAACTTGCCATTAGGAAGGATGTTGGCAAGTAGCGGGATTGATCGGCTGTTCTCTTCAAAGTCGGCAAGGGTTAAATCAATTTCCAGGCGCCCTGCCAGGGCAAGCAAGTGGATAATGGCGTTCGTGCTGCCGCCGAGCGCAGCGTTTACACGGATTGCATTCTCAAGCGCCGATCGATCAACGATGTTGGAGAACGCAAGATTCTCCCTGACCATCTCGACTATTCGGCGGCCGGACAGTTGTGCGGAGCCCTTTCTACGCCCATCCACGGCGGGAATGGCAGCAGAACCTGTGAGACTGAGGCCGAGCGCTTCTGCGATACAGCCCATCGTCGTTGCCGTCCCCATCGTGTTACAGGCACCGTTGCTGCGCGACATTCCGTACTCCGACGCAAGGAAAGCATCCTTTGTCATGCGGCCTGCCTTGTATTCGCCGTGCATACGGAAAATGTCGGAGCCTGAGCCGACTTGTCGCATCCCAACCCGACCGCTCAGCATGGTTCCCCCATGCACGACGAGGGTGGGAAGATCGACGCTGGCCGCGCCCATCATGTAGGCAGGTGCGGTATTGTCGCAACCCGTAAGCAACACCACTCCGTCGAGCGGGTTTGCACGCAATGTCGCCTCGAGCTCCATGCTCATCATATTGCGGAACAGCATCCCACTGGGACGCATGATTGAGTCGCCGATCGACATCGTAGAAAAGACGAGCGGAAACCCGCCAGCTTCAAGCACTCCGCGAGAAACCCATTCGGCCAATTCCGTGAGATGCGCGTTGCAAGGGACCAGGTCGGATGCCGAATTCGCAATGCCGATGACGGGCTTGCCTTCGAACATATCTGGCAGCGCTCCGCGCGCCTTGAGGTGGGTACGGTGCTCATATCCAGTGTTATCAATGCGCTTGAACCATGCCTCGCTTCGGAGAGGCCTCTTTTCGGCGGTCATCACATTCTCCATTCGAAGCAGCCCTCCCGCGATTTTCGAGAGCCAGGGTTTGCTTTCGCCGTTAATCCGATCAGTATAGACGAGGCGCTGCCCGATCGCAGCGCCTCGCTAGCATGTGCTACTGCTTGATTTCGCTCGCAAGCTTGTCGATGTATCCGCGTGCAATACGGTCGACTTCGCCGATCGCAGTCTGCTCCTGGATGAAGAAGTTGAGCGATTGGATATCCGAGTAAGACGCATCACGCCGCAGGCCGAACGCGATGCCCTGCTTGGAGATCGCCGGCTCGGGATTGAGCGTTACCCACCGATCCTTTGCCGTCGCGGAAAACAGCGCATTGCTGTCGCTGTCATCGACGAGGATGTCGCCTCGCCGGGACGAGAGCGCCAGACGCGTTGCATCTATATCGGGTAGGCGGAGGAGCGTTGCATTCTTGATCCGGCGCGTAAGCGTTCCGTCGATTGCCGTGCCCGACATGATGATGATCGTTACTCCGGCAACGTCCAAGTCCGCTATAGATTTCGGTGCCGTGGCGAACTTCGGATTTGCCTTGTCGTAGATGCCGGAAACCTCATACTGAACGACGGGTTGACTGAAGGCAATTGCCATAGCCCGCTTGGGGTTCTGGTTCAGAGCGAGCGACAGGTCCCAGCGGTTGGCCTGCAAACCGGCAACGATGTTGTCCCACGTCGTGTCGACTAGCTCGGCCTTCACGCCAAGTACGTCTTCGGCGAATTTCTTGCACAGGTCGACGAATGTACCGCTGTATTCCCCGCTCTGAGGGTCGCGGATGACGTGCGGGGGGGCAACCGCGGCGCCGCATCTGAGTACGCCCCGCTTCTGAATTTCCTGCCAATACCCTTCGGCAGTTTGAGCATGAGCCTGACTTGCTCCGGCCAAAATCGCCGCGCCGAGCATGAGCCCCGTGATCATTTTTGCAAGTTTCATTTCGAATTCTCCCATTGATGTGCAGCTGTTACTTCCATGGATATTCTTGCGCATGCGTCTTTCTCAGTTCTCGTTCCTCTGACGGCTCCCTTCATCTTTTGTTTCCACCGGTTACCTTTCGGAGCTCCGCCTACGGGCAACAATAATCTTTGCATTAACCGCTATTGTCGACAATAGCCATCCGGCTTGTCGTGCAAGTATTTTCGACATGGCGATCACGCCAAGGCTAGGTCACATGCAGAACTTCCCTTGCCGCCGAGCCTTTCCGCCCACACTTCCGTTAGTCTGGCTGGGCAGCGGCGCTGCTATAAGCCGTATAAACAAGCCAACCGGCATCGATCGGCAGAGTAATGCCAGTGATGGCGGATGCGGATGGCGAGCACAGGAAAAGGATAGCATCGGCAACCTCCTTTGGCTCGACGAACCGCCGCAATGCAGACTTAGCAATGACAGCAGAGGGATCGCGTTCGCCTCGTTCAATGCGCTGCTTCATTGCGGGGGTCATTGTATATCCAGGCGCTACCGCGTTTACACGCACCCCTTGCGGACCAAGTTCGGCGGCCATGATCTCGGTGAGCATCTTCAGCGCCGACTTGCTCATGCCGTATGCCGGCTGTGGCGTAGCCTGGAAAGTTGTCAGAGAGCACAGGTTGACGATGGCTCCACCGCCGGTTTGAGCCATTTGTTCACCAAAGGCGCGTGCTGTTAGGAGCGTCCCGCGAAGGTTTACGTCGATGATCCGGTCAAAATCTTCGATTGGCATCTTCGTCACGCGAATAGCGTTCTGCAGGATGCCGCCGGAGTTCACGAGCGCGGAAACAAGTCCATGCTCCGCATATACCTTCTGCTTAAATTGAGATACGGCCTGCTCGTCGGATACATCAAGATGAAGGTAGCTGACGGTCTTAGCGGCTGCGCCTAGTTCCGCGGCGATCGCGTTTCCCCGCTCATCGTTGATGTCGGCGATAACAACCCGCCAACCGGCTGCCGCGAAGCTCCGCACGGTAGCCTCACCGATCCCACTTGCGCCGCCCGTTACGACCGCAAGCGGGGACGTGCTTTGTGCAGTTGCACTTTCCATTGACTTACCTCCATAGAAATCTTCATTCATTTTGCTTCATGTGGACCCAGGTTATTTGCACCCCAGCGGCGCAGCATGATGTCCGCTCACGAAAATCGCGCACATCCTCAAACGGCCATTTTGACCAGCAGGCGACTTTCAGCAGCATTGACAAGACGAGTGAGCGACCAACCGATAACAAAGTAGACGAGAGCAGCGGTTGTCAGAACTTCAACGGGCCTGGCCGTTACGTTCGAAATGTTTTGAGCGGTGTACATAAGTTCGGCAACGCCCACTGCCGAGACCAGCGCGCTCTCCTTGAAGAGGCTCACCAGATTCGACATCAGGTTTGGTATTGCCCGAACTATTGTCTGTGGCGCGACCACATACACCATCTTTGCAAACGGGCTCAAACCAAGTGCCTGACATGCATCGTGCTGATCTTGCCCAATCGACCCGAGAGCAGACCGAAAAGACTCGCTCGTAATCGCCGAAGTATAGAGTGTCAGGGCGATGATGGATGACGTGACCGGGCCGAACTCGACATCGAAGATTATCGGGAAACAAAAGAAAACCCAGAACAAGGTGATCAGTACCGGAGTACCTCGAAGCACCTCGACATAGAGGGAGCAAATCCACCGGATTGGTCGAGATTTAGATTTTCGCCCAATACCTATAAGAAATCCGAACAAGACGCTCGCTAAGCCACACACGATCGTAAGTTCGAGCGTGAGGATAAGACCCTTCAGCAAAGCGCCGCTGTACTTTAGCACAATCGAGAAATCTAGACCCTGCATGATCTTACACCTTCTTTATACGTTCCAGCCGATGCTCAAAAAAGGCAGCCAGACGACCGAAGGGGATAGCGACAGCCAGATAGAAGGCCGCGAGGAAGGTGAACGTCTCAATCGGACGGTAAGTCTGGGTAGAAAGTAGCTTCCCCTGGTACATGAGGTCGGCAACGCCAACGAGTGCGACAAGAGAGCTTTGTTGAAAGATGCCGATGGCGTTGGTGATCAAGCCCGGCGTCGCGGTTCTTATCGCCTGTGGCAACACTACGTATCGGACGTAGTTCCATCGGCCGAGACCAAGCGCGACACCAGCATCCCTCTGAGCAGCGGGAATAGATTGGATCGCGGCACGGAATGCTTCACCGTTGAACGCCGTTTGGTTCATGCCGAGAATCAAGATGCCCATGAAAATAGGCGACCAGAACACGTCGAAGATCATCGGAATGCAGAAGAAGAACCACACGACCTGGACGAGCACCGGTGTGCATCGAAATAGATCAATGTAGAACCGCGCAATCCACCTTATCGGGGCAATGCGGGAGTTGGATAGCAGAGCCAGAGGAAATCCAGCCGCAAGCCCGATAATGTTTGCCCAAACCGTGAGCTGGAGGGTGATTTTTAATCCCTCTAGAAGCGCAGGCCAGGCATTGAGGACGAAAAAGAAATCGATGTTTTGCATGGCAATGCGTCCGTCTCAGCGATCTGCATGCAGCACGTTGTGAATGAAATCACGCGCCCTAGCGGTTTTCGGGGCATGGAAGAACTCATCCGGTGTCGCGTCATCGGCCACAACACCGCCGTCGCAGAAGACAACGCGAGTTGCGATCTTCTTTGCGAACCACATATCGTGTGTGACGATCATCATCGGCATGCCGCCGTCTGCAAGCTCGGTCACCATACTGATGACTTCATTCACCAATTCCGGATCGAGTGCCGATGTCACTTCATCGAATAGCATCAATTTCGGATCGAGCATCAAAGCTCTCGCGATCGCGACGCGCTGTTTCTGTCCGCCGGAAAGTGCGGCTGGATAAGCCTTGGCCTTCGCCTTGAGCCCAAAACGATTCAGCAATTCGAGCGCTCGGCCCTCTGCCTCGTCACGTTTCACGCCGCGTGATCGTATCGGCGACAGAGTGAGATTGCCAAGCACGGTAAGGTGAGGAAAGAGCGTATAGCTCTGAAATACCATTCCGATCTGCTTTTGCATTTCGGCGTTGATGGTCGTCTTTTTTTCGCCGCCGACGATGTAGCTTTTGCCGTCGATTCTGATCTCGCCGCCTTGGACATCTTCAAGCCCCATGACACAGCGGAGGAGCGTACTTTTCCCTCCGCCGCTAGGCCCAATAACCAACAGCCGGTCGGTCTTCTTCATGTCAAGATTGAGGCCAGTGAGTACCTTGATCTGCCCAAATGCATAGCTTTTCTTGAGGTTGCGTACTGAAATGAAGCTCTGTTCTGTCATCAGGATCTCCTGAAGCGAAGCCTGATATTTCAGGCGGTTAAGGATCGACTAGCCCGAGAAGCGCCGTGGGCCGATGCAAGCATTAGACATTCTGATACTCAGAGCGTAAATTTGTCTAAACACCAGCCTGCCATGATACTTCTGCAACCACTGATCACGAGTGCCGTATTATTTGCGCGGTCCCACCAATGGACCGCAACGCTCGATGGCGATACGCACAGTCTCTTCGGGATCCCGTTCCCACCAGTCCAATTCGGAAAAAAGTTCCAGTTCAAACGGGCCGTCGTAACCGAAGTCGTCTAGCCAGCCACGAATGGTGGCAAAGTCGATCACCCCATCTCCCACCATGCCGCGATCCCGCAGGTTTCGCGTCGGGACGAGCCAGTCGCAATAGTGGAACGTGTGGATGCGGTCCTTTCCAGCGCGCCGAAGCTCTCGCTCAAAAGCCGGATCCCACCAGCAATGATACACGTCGGCAACCAGGCTGGTCGCCTCATCGCCTAATTCGTCGATGAGATCATTGGCGTCCGTGATGAGGTTGAGCGCGCTGCGATCGCCACAATACATAGGATGCAGCGGCTCCAGTCCAAGTTTTACCCCTGATGCCACCGCGTAGGGTGCAAGTTCGGCCAAAGCGTCATGAATGCGCCTGCGTTGGCCGGGCAAGTCCTTGTCGCCCTTGGGAACGCCGCCCACAACCATGACGACACAGGGCGCGCCAATGGCCGCTGCCTGATCAATGATCCGGCGGTTCTCATCAATTTTGGCTCGGTACTCGGTCGGATCCGATTCGCTGACCCATGCACTAGTGCAGAGTGAGGCTACCCACATCTGTGCATCGCGCAGGTGCTTCGCAGTTTGCTCAACGCCGTAGTCGTCGAGGAAATTCCGCCACACCGCGATGCCCTTAATTCCTTGACGGGAATAGCCTTCTATCGCCTGGGGCATAGACCATTTGGGGGTTGTGATCTGATTGATCGCAAAGCGGGTAAGATCGTAATGGGTCACGCGAAAGCCTCCTGTGCGCGTTGTGCGCCAGTCGCAGCTACATCGATGGTGACACCATCTGCCTCAAAGACGACGCGGTGGTGGTCACGGGCATAGCCGGCAGTGATCTTGCCGTTGGAGAGGTCGTCGGCAATCAGATCAAGCGAGCGCTTGAGCGGATCACCGTATCCACCTCCGCCGGCCTGTTCGTGGCGGACCACGACGTTGCGGCCGATGGTGCGGGTGATCTTCGCGGGTAGGCGAACGTTTTCACCTTCCGGATCAAGGATATTGACGCAGGGTGCCGCCGGCTTACCACCGAACAGACCGTAGGGTGCATGATCGTGCCGGTCCGCACGAATCTGCAGGACAGCTTCCTCGGCGAGCAGGCGGTAGGTGCGGATGAGGCCGAGGCCCCCGCGATACTCGCCGGCCCCGCAGGAATCGGGCCGCAGGCTGTATTCGTCCATCATAAGCGGGTAGCGGACTTCCAGCGTTTCAACCGGCAGGTTCGACATGTTCTGCGAAGGGTTAGTGATGCCCTCAATGCCGTCCTTGTTCCAGCGGCCGCCCCAGGCACCATTGATCATATCGACCAGAACGAACGGTTCGCGCGTCTGCTTGTCCCAGCCGCCGAAGGCCAGAACCGTGTTGCCGCCCTCGCCCGCCGCCATGACCTTGCGCGGGGCGATCTGGGCCAGTGCACCCAGAACCGTATCGACGACGCGGTACCCGGTTAGAGCACGCGCAGCGACCGGCGCCGGCATCTGCGGATTGAGGATGGAGCCTTCCGGAGCGGAGATGGTGATGGCGCGATATACGCCTGCATTATTCGGCACCTCCGCGTCGAGCGCGCAGCGAACGGAAAGGTACGTGGCCGACTTGACAAAGGAGAGCGTTGAGTTGATGGCGCCCTTCACCTGCGGCGAGGAGCCGGCGAAGTCGACATTGAGGTGGTCGCCCTCGACGGTCAGCTTTACTTTGATCGGAATAGCATCCGTGGAAAAGCCGTCGCCGTCGATGAAATCTTCGAAGTAATAGTCTCCATCTGGCCAAGAGCGGATTGCCGCGCGAGTGAGTTGCTCACCGTAATCAATAAGATCGTCAAAATAGCTGTCGAGCTCTTCGGCACCATAGCGTTCGATCAGGCGAAGCAATTCACGTTCACCGAGATTGCACGTGGCGAACTGTGCGTCGAGGTCGCCGAGGACTAGTTCGGGCAGGCGCACGTTCTTGGTAATGATGCGCATCAGCGTTTCGTTGACGATGCCCTTGTCGTAGAGCTTCATCGGCGCGATGCGCAGGCCCTCCTGATAGATCTCGGTCGAGTCCGCGGCATTGGAGCCGGGGACGCGGCCGCCGACGTCGCAATGGTGGGCGATGACGACCGAAAAGCCCTGCAGTGAGCCGGCATGGAAGATCGGTCGGATCATGAAGATGTCCGGAAGATGCATACCCCCTTCATAGGGGTCGTTGAATATGATGATGTCGCCGGGCGCGAGATCGTTGGCGTAGCGCGCCATGATCACTTCCATCGCGTCGGGAACCGCGCCGAGGTGAAGAGCGACAGTCTTTGCCTGCGACAGGATGCGGCCGTGCTTGTCGCACAGCGTGACGGAGTAATCGAGCACGTCGCGCACGATTGGCGAGCGGGCGGTGCGCATCACGGCGAACGCCATGTCATCCACGATGGTGTCGAGCGCGTTCTTGATGACGGCGAAGGTGATGGGATCGTTGTGTCTCTGAGCCATGAAACTGTTCCTTCCGAAAGACTCAAGCAAGGGCCGCGACGACGTTACCGAAGGCATCGAGATCAGCGGTCGCGCGCGGCGGAATGACGATGGTCGTGTCCGGACTCTGGATGATCAGCGGTCCCTGCACGCCACCCTGGAAGGTGCTACGCTGGTAGATCGGCGTGTCCACCCAGCCGTCGGTGCGCGAGAAATAGATCTTCCGGGTTTCAGGACCGACATCGGTCCTTTCCGGCGCATGGGGCACAAAGCTGAGCCGGTTGCCGGTATTGCCGCTGGCATTGAGGCGGATGTTGACGATTTCGACGCTGTCGTCCGAGGCATAGCCGTAAATGCCCTTGTAGGCCTCGCGGAAGGCGGCGCGAAGCGACACGCGGTCGCCCTCGGCGACCGTTTCCGGCAGGGCGATCGGTAGTTCGAAGTCCTGCCCCTTGAAGCGCAGGTCCGCTTCGAAGCCGCATTCGACCTGGTCGGCCGAATAGCCTTCTTCCGCCAGCGAGGCGATGGCCTCCGCACGCATGTCCTTCAGCAGGCTTTTAACCTGGTCGATCGGAAGCTGGTCCAGCATGCCGTTCAGGCTGCGCAGGAAGTAGCGTTCCACCTTGGCGGCCAGCATACCCGTCGCTGTGAAGACACCAGGCGATTTCGGAAAGATGACGCGGGAGATGTTGAGCGTGCGGGCGAGGTCGCAGGCGTGTACCGGGCCAGATCCGCCGAAGGCCAGGATCGCGAAGTCGCGGGGATCAACGCCGCGCTCTACCGTGACGGCCTTGATCGTGCGGGCCATGTTGATATTGACCACTTCACGGATACCGAAGGCCGCGTCTTCGATCGACAGACCCAGCCTGTCGGCGAGGTCGCGCTTTATGGCCGCGCGGGCACCTTCAACGTCGAGCTTCATGCTGCCGCCGGCAAGCGCCGAGGGCAGAAAGCCGAGGACGACGTTGGCATCCGTGACCGTCGGCGAGTGGCCGCCGATACCGTAGCAGACCGGGCCCGGGTCGGCACCGGCCGACAGCGGGCCGACATGCATGAGGCCGCCTTCGTCGATGCTTGCGATGGAGCCCGCGCCGCTGCCGACTTCGGCGACGTCGACGGTCGGCACGCGCATCAGGTAGCCGCCGGCCTTGATGAAGCGGCTCGGCGTCGAAATGCCGGCACGGAATTCGTATTCGTTGGCACGCGACAGTTCGCCCTTGTGGATCAGCGAGGCGGAGGCGGTTGTGCCGCCCATGTCGAAGACCACGAGATCCTTCTCACGCATGGCCTCGCCGAGACGGCCAGCGCCGACCACACCGGCGGAGCGGCCGGAGGATATGAAGAAGACCGGCTTTTCCTGCGCCATCTTGGCGCTCGAAAGGCCACCGTTGGAGTTGCTGATCAGAAGGGGCGCCGAGACGCCGATTTCCCGGAGGCCGTTTTCGAGGCGTTCGAAGTAGGCGCGCAGCGACGGTAGGACATAGGCGTTCACGGCCGTTGTGGAGGTTCGCTCGTATTCGCGGATTTCCGGCAAAACCGAAACGGAAGCGGTGACCCACATGTTGGGGAAGTGATTGCGCATCACTTCTAGCGCGCGCGTCTCGTTTTCTGGATTGCGGTAGGAGTTCAGGAAGCAGATAGCGACGGATTCAATGCCCTCGCTTTCGAAGAAGCGGCCGATCTCGATTACTTCCTGCTCGTTGAGCGGCTTGAGGATGCGACCGTCGGCGGTCGAACGCTCGTCGACTTCCAGGCGGTAACGGCGCGCAATGAGCGGCACGGGTTTTTCCCAGCTAAGGTCGAACATGGTTGGCGTGCGGACGCGGCCGATTTCCAAGACGTCACGGAAACCCTTGGTCGTGATGAGACCCGTCTTGGCGCCGACCTTCTGCAGGAGCGTGTTGGAGCCGACGGTCGTGCCGTGAACGACTTCAGCTACCTTGCTGATTTCAAGTCCGGCAGTCTCCGTGATCTGGCGAATACCAGTCAGGACGGCCTGTTCAGGTTTGGCGGGTGTCGAGGGAATCTTAGTAAAGAAGGTTTCGCCAGCGTCACCAAAAAGCACCAGGTCGGTGAAAGTCCCGCCAATATCAACGCCAATACGTGCGTTGTCCATCGTAATGTCTCCTGCGCATCAGCGCCTTTTATCGGGTCGAGTTCTCCCGCCAGCCGGGTGAGCCGTCTGCGGGCAGTTTGTGAGTGCTGAGTATTTTGGTTAGTGCGAGCAGGCCGACGTGTGTCAGCGGATCTCGAAAGTGTTTCCACCCACGTTCATTGACTCACCCTTTTTTGTTCGTTATAGAACTATTTAGTTTATTAACGAGAGCTAGTCGCTTTCTCGGAAGGAGTCAACCGAATTTTTGTGGAGGACAGGAGTTAGTTCGTTTACGTTGCGATATCAGCAACTTAACTGTCGCACCGATCCCAGTTCCGCGCAGGATCTATCGATTTGCGTGGCGCCTTGGTTTCGGATTAGTTGTTTGATTTGAGGCCCCTGCTCATGGGGCATTCACAAAGTTGATTGGATCGGGGAATGCGTGTCGAGCCCGAAGTGGGAACCAAGAAGAAGAGAATTCGCGATCCGCGCCGGACGCAACAGCACATAATAGAATGCGCTATTGACGAGTTTACCGAGCGCGGATTTGACGGCGCGCGCATTGACGCAATTGCTGAGCAATCTCAAACGAACAAAAGTCTCATCTACAAATACTTCACTAGTAAGGACGAGCTATACATAGCAAGCCTTTCACATACGTATGAGCGGCTTCGCGCATCGCAACGCGAGATCGATCTTGATGAGAACGATCCCGTCAACTCCATGCGCAAACTTGTCGAATCCACATTCAATACGTTTGCCAACAACCCGCAAATCGTGAGAATGATGACTCACGAGAACGTCCAGAATGCACGGTTTTTGAAGCAATCCCTTAGCATTAAGCTTCTGTATACACCGCTTCTTGAGAAGCTAAGCAGCGTCATTATAATTGGTCAACAAAAGGGATTGTTTAGAGAAAATGTTAACTTAAAGCATCTGTACGTATCAATTTCGGCTTTGGGGTACTTCTATTTTTCGAACACGCATACCCTGTCGATTGTCCTAGACGAGAATTTTCAGAGTTCGAAACATATCGCCGACCAACGCGAGCAAGCGGTAGATATGGTGCTCGCGTACCTGCGCCGGTAACGCTATCTCCAGGATGCACCGCGTGTCGGCGAAAATGCGCATTTGCCCTGACGGCAACCGAAGGCGGAGGTGACGCTACGCTATGCATAGAAGCCACACGCCGATCTTTGCGAGTGCCAATCGCCTGTGCCGCTTGCCTGGTGGAGATCAAAATGGATAGTCAAAATGGATAGTGTTGATGGGGATCCTCGATGGTGATCCAGCACTCAATGCCGACATTCACCACCGAAGTTTGCGAGGCACACAACGCCGCTCAATTATTCTGGCACCGCACCCCGTACCGCGTTCGCTCGCGCACTATACGATATGCGGCCGGCTGCATCCGCCGGCAAACGTGCACGCAGCCGCGACTTCAGCCCCTCCACGTCGCTGGCTGACATTGCCGCAACGATTGGCCGTATACTCCCAGTAATTGTGCTTGAACGCCAGAAATCGTCGAAATCGGCGAAGGTCCGTTGCGCTGTGATTTCGCGGGTCTCGATAGCCTGAAGGCCTGCGTTGCTCCATAGATCGCGCATGACGTCCATACGTGAGGCGTTGACGCTCGGTGGAAGCGGCGGCGTGATGCCCAGAGCGTGAAACTCAACCTGGATCGGATCGAATGGGAAGCCGCCCCCCAACATGTCCCAAGCGTATGTCGCAACCATGCCGCCTGGTCGAACCACTCGTACCATCTCCGCAACGCCTTTGGCTGGATCGGGAACGAAGAAAATCACCAAGGCCATAACTGCGGCATCGAAACGTGCTTTATCGAACGGCAACGCCATGGCATCACCCTGCCGAAACTCTACGCCCGATGCTCCTTTCCGCGCGCGTGCAAACACCAGTTGCGCTTCGGATGGATCAATTCCCTGCACGTCACTTGGCGCTAACCGCTCGACAAGCAGTTCTGTGAATGCGCCGTTGCCGCAACCCACGTCGATCCACTTAAGTCCCGCCGAGGGCGCCAACCAGTCGAGGAACACTTGTCCAGCAAGTCGGCTCCAGACACCCATCCCGCGCTCGTAGGCTGAACCATCATCAAAACGTATGGGCGCTTGGCTCATCGACATTCTCCGCTATATAACGCAGGGGCAGCATCGTCCGGGTTTGATCGGGAAAGCAGCTTGTGCCGATGAGCGCCACCTTTGCACCAATAACCCGGCGCCCTCCCTCAGGCGGTCCTTCTGCCAGACTACTGGGCCGATGCCTATCGTTTCTGTGGCGTTGGCCGGCCCGACGGAGGTGCTCGAATATAGCCCCGTCACTTCCGTTAATGGCCCGTCGCGACATTTGCTGCGGTTGTGCAAAGGAGGTTGGTATCGGAGCGAACCGGACTTCGTCGCCGGTTTATCAGTACACGGCCTAGCCATAACCGGAATCTCAGTTAGTCGCTTACCCGCATTTTTGAGCCTTGGGCAACTCTTTAGGATTAGGGCAGCCCCCGATCATCTCATGGCGGATCAACGCTAGGTCATCAACAGTGCACCCATGTCGCAACTTTGCGACTCGCTCTCGCGATTGAGATCCTCAAGGTCAGCGGTATTCGGAGCCAGATCGCATGGCGGCCACCTTCAGAAATGAAGGCGGATGGCGTGTCGACATTCAACGAGCTGTCGTGCCGCCATCGACGCTCAGCATGCTGCCGGTAGCGAAGGTTGCTTCTGCCGCTACGAAGATGATGAACCTTGCGATCTCAGCAGGTCTCGCGAATCTCTTGAGCGGCGTGCCAGAGATGAAGCCTTCGCGAGCCTGCTCGCCGAACCACGTTAGTTCGGAGTCCATCATGGGCGTGTCGACAGGGCCCGGGCAGACGCAATTCACCCGCACCGTGGGGGCAAGCTCAAGTGCAAGGGCCTTGGTGAGGCCACCCAGTCCTGCCTTGGATGCGCAGTAATGGGCATAGCATGCCAGACCTTTGAAAGACAGGTCGGAACCTACGGCAACCATGCTGCCACTGCCTTGCTGCCGCATCCTCAAGCCGCAATCTCTCATGACGTAGAATGCGCCGGACAGATTGATGTCTATGTGCTGCCGCCACAGCTGCGGGGTCAGATTCTCGATCCGCGCCGGCGTGATTATGCCTGCGGCACGGATCACTATATCCAGGCCGCCTAGCTTGGACCACGCGCGGGAAATCGCGATCGAGACGCTCGTTTCCTCAGCGACATCGCATTGTACGCTGAAGGCGCTCTTTCCGAGTCGCGTTGCTATTTCGTCGATGACATCGCCCCGACGAGCGAGGAGAGCCACAACGGCACCTCGCTCGATCAGGGTCTCGGCGGTAGCCTTGCCGATGCCCGAAGACGCGCCCGTGACAAGGGCTCTTTTTCCGGCCAGATTCATCCCTCTTCCCTTCGTGGTCGATCGCCCAAAACGTGTTCGGTTCGGTCAGAGCCGCCGCTGGCATCCCGTAAAGCTCAATTCTCGACTGCGGCCTGAAGCGCGATCTCG
Source organism: Mesorhizobium sp. B2-4-14 (assembly GCF_006442155.1). Classification (NCBI taxonomy): domain Bacteria; kingdom Pseudomonadati; phylum Pseudomonadota; class Alphaproteobacteria; order Hyphomicrobiales; family Phyllobacteriaceae; genus Mesorhizobium; species Mesorhizobium sp. B2-4-14. The sequence continues at coordinate 32,796 of NZ_VFVA01000034.1, forward strand.
ATGAGGATCTCGTTTGCAGCCATGTTCGCCTCAACAGTTGCCCGAGCCGGGAGATTGGTTTCAGGTATCCAGTCCTCCCAGGCCGCATTCATCGCGGCGAAATCGCGGGCGATGTTCTTAAGCCAAATCTGGGCGAACAGGATTTTCGCCTTGTCGCTGCCTGCCAAAGCCAGCAGGTGGTCAATCCTGGCGAGAAGCTGTTTTGTCTGCCCAGTGATATCCTCGGTTCGATCGCTGGGCACTTGGCCCGTCATGTACACAATTCCATTGTGCCTGAGGACGTGACTGAGCCGCTTGCCGTTCGGCTCGTATCGATGGATTACCATTTGAATTACTCCGCTGGTCGGTTCAGCTGCTGAGGAGCAAGACCTATGCCAACGACGAGCTGAGCATCTGTGTGACGCGGAATCGCCCGTTCGAGACGTGTATCCGTTGCCGTTCGGCAGAAGGGATTTTCAAAATGCACGGGAAGTGCGCGGGACATTCATTCGCAGCAGAGCTATCAACTGCCGCTGCCAGTGAGTTCAAAGACCTCCGAATGTCTGCTGTGCACGCAACGCGGCTCCTAGCGTCTCGTAGCAGTGGTCAGCCATCTGAGACCGCGCGCGGTATCGTGCGCGCATCAGGAAATAAGGCGATGAGTCGACATCCGCGACTATGCGGCACTCAGCGGCCAATGTTCCTCGGGTAAGGGCAAGAATTGCGTTCGCGGTGATGCAATCGGCGATCGCCACGCTGCTATGCAGGACCGCATAACATGCCATCGGGAAAAAGCTTCCGAACTCGACTCTTGGCGATCCAATCCTTTCGACGAGCGCCTGCGCCGTTAAATTCTCATGGTAGAGCGAGCAAATCTGAAACCCCGCCAAATCATCAACCGAAAGCTTTGAGCCGACGGCGGGTATCAGCCCTCGAGGATAGACCGCGCAGACGGGTATGTTGAACACTTCCGTATCGAAGAGCGGCGAATTCAGGGGGACTTCTCCTACCCCTTGATCAGTAAGTCCGATGTCGTGTCGCTGGTTCTCCATTTCGGAAACTATTGTGGCAGCCGAGCCGTTCATCACCCTGAACTCTTGTCCCCTTGAGGCCAGCTCGGCAATTGCACTCGGCACGAGATGCGTGACCGCATTGCTCGCCGCGATGATTGAGATCCGCGGGATCGGCAGCGGTTCAAGGCGGTTAAACCGGATGCGAATGTCCCTCAGTTGCTGCATTACCGGGCATATCTGTTCGAAAAGGACCTTCGCCTCCGCTCTCGGTGTGATGCGCCCAGCGTGTCTGTCGAACAGTTTCGCCGCCAGTTGGTCCTCAAGCCCGTTAATGGTCATGCTGACCGCAGGCTGTGTGCGCCCAAGATTCTTGGCGGCCTGAGAGATGCTGCCTGTGAGCATCACTTGATAAAAGGCCTCGAGTTGGTGGTACTTCATGGCTGTTGCGTCGGCCGATCTTTGGCATGGGTATAAGTCGCTCTTATAGAGATATCACAACTTTGATTTTGCACTGATAGGTTTTGATAGGCATCCTGCTAGCCAAACGATTGAGCAGGAATCCAAGCCATGCGAGTCACGAATGTCCGTGCCTATCATATCCCCACGGGCGGAGTGCGCCCGGTTCTGGTTGAGATCGAGACCGACGAGGGTATCACCGGATGGGGCGAGGCCGCCGTGGCTTATGGCTTGGGCGCTCGGGCAGCCGTTGGCATGGTGTCAGACTACGCTCCCCGGGTGATCGGCGCAGATCCGCGCTACCCGCGGCACGTCTATCACCATCTTTACGACAATTCGTTCTGGACCAAAGGGGGCGGCGCGATCTCGTTTGCCGCAATCAGCGCGATCGACCAAGCCCTATGGGATATCAAGGGCAAGGCTGCAGGCATGCCAGTGTACGAGTTCTTCGGTGGTTCTTTCGAGCCGAGGGCGCAGGTCTACGCAAACGGCTGGAACTACCACTGCAACGATGCCGTCACTTGGGCGAAGGCGGCGGAGCGGCCGTTGAAGGACGGCTACAGGATTTTGAAAAGCTATCCTTTGGCAACCCAACAGCCTGGCCGGACCTTGACGCATGTGCAGCGTCGGATGCTGTCGCCAGAAGAGTTTACGCGTGCTGTCGATCGCATTCGCAACCTGAAGGATGTTGTGGGCGACCAAGCGGAGTTGATGATCGACCTGTCCGGGGGGCTCAACAACGATCAGCTGCTGCACATCCTCGATCTCTGTGAGGAACTGAAGGTAATGTGGGTCGAGGAACCGCTCGATGCCTTCAATCTGAGTGGTCTCAAGAACCTTGCTGGGCGCTTCCGCTTTCCGATCGCTGCCGGCGAGCGGGTCTACACGCGCAACGGGTTCCGCAACCTGCTGGAGACAGGCGCGATCGACGTGGTGATGCCGGATGTCGGCAATTGCGGCGGCGTGTTCGAACTGGTTCAGATCGCAGCCATGGCCGAGGCCTACAACGCCCGCGTGTCTCCTCACAATTGCGCGTCAACGCTTTGTACGGCGGCTTCGCTCCAGGTATGGGCTGCGTGCGCGAATGCGATGCCGCTTGAGATCTACCCGTATCTTCCGCAGTCGGATGGATACGTGCAGGTCCTCGCCAATGCTCCTGAGGGTCGCATCAAGGACGGCTATCTCGAAGTTTTGGCGGAACCAGGCCTTGGGGCCACTGTCGAGACAAAACGGCTCGAAACCTACAGGCTATTTGACTATCGCTCGAGCAACTAGGCAATGTTGGGCAAAATGGACAGACGGAGAACCTAACGACCTATTAGCTTGCTGACATGCGTTCATGTGGCGGCATGGGAGAGTTCGACCAAGCGCTTTGGTCGGCACCGACGGAGCAACCCCCAGGAAACTCTCAGGTAAAAGTGACCATGCCGTTGAACGATCTGGAGAGAGGCGCGCAGGGTGCCCACCGAAGGGGAAAGCCGAATTGGCCAAGCCAACGCGGTTAAGCTCTCAGGTACAGCGACAGATTGGGGAAAGACCAGGGTTTCGGCCCGCCCCCCATTCTGTATACGGAGAGCGAAATGCCCCATATCGCCGTCATCGGCGCCGGAATAACCGGTGTCACGACCGCCTACGCTCTCCTTGAGCGGGGCTATCAAGTCACCGTCATCGACCGGCAACGCTATGCTGCGATGGAGACCTCGTTCGCCAACGGCGGGCAACTTTCCGCCAGTAACGCTGAGGTCTGGAATCACTGGTCGACAGTGCTGAAGGGCATCAAGTGGATGGCGCGGCGTGACGCGCCGCTGCTGATGAACCCGAAACCGACTTGGCACAAGTACGGGTGGTTGGCCGAGTTCGTCTCCAACATCGTGAACTATCGCGAGAACACGGTTGAGACGACGCGCTTGGCGATTGCGGCGCGGGAGCACCTGTTCGCGATTGCCAAGCGCGAGAATATCGACTTCGACCACGTCAGCCGCGGTATCCTTCACATCTGTTGGGACAAGCCAAGTTTCAAGCATGCCCTGAAGGTCAACCCGATGCTCGTCGAGGGTGGCCTCGACCGACGGCCTGTGACGGCTCAGGAAGTTAAGTCGATCGAGCCGACCTTGCACGGGGACTTCCACGGCGGTTTCTACACCCCGTCCGATTCCACAGGAGACATCCATAAGTTCACATCCGGCCTGGCCAGCGCCTGCCAGCGGCGCGGTGCGCGGTTTATCTTTGATGCCACCGTCGAAAGCATCACCCACGATAGGAGCTTTCGCATAGGTTACGTTGATAATAGGCCGGACATCCGTCCGCGCTACGATCTGATCGAAGCTGATGGCATTGTTGTCTGTGCCGGACTGGCCAGTCGTCCTTCGCGCGCATTCTCGGTGATCGTGTGAATGTTTATCCGGTGAAAGGCTACTCCATCACCGTCGGCCTCGATGACGAAAACAGCCAAAGTGCTGCTCCTTGGGTAAGCCTTCTGGATGAGCGCGCCAAGATCGTCACCAGTCGACTTGGCGCCAGCAGGTTTCGTGTCGCCGGCACCGCCGAGTTCAATGGCATGAACCGTGACATCCGCCACGATCGTGTCGCTCCCTTGGTGGAGTGGACGCGTGCGCTGTTTCCCGGAGTAGATACCCACCGGGTCGTGCCGTGGGCCGGCTTGAGGCCGATGATGCCCAACATGATGCCACGGATCGGGAAGGGGCGGCAGCCTGGGGTGTTCTACAACACTGGCCATGGTCATCTGGGCTGGACGCTTTCAGCAGTCACTGCCCAAATGGTTGCCGAAAGCGTCTCTGCGGAATTTGCCGTCGGTGCCCTCGCGGCTTGAGCGAAAGACTCTCTCGCGGAAGTCAAAAGCACCCCCTCAAGGGAATCCGGAACCCTCATGATTCCGGACGAGAAGGTCTTGGCAGCACCTCGTAATCAACATGGAGTCGGAGGACTTTAGTGTCTGAACTAAGCTTGGAAGTTGCAAATACCATCATCTGTGCCTCGCTGGCTAAGGCGAAGGCCGCGCAGATGAAACCCCTCGCGATCGCCGTGCTCGATGTCGGCGGCCACTTGAAAGCGTTTCAAAGGCAAGACGGCGCCTCGATGCTGAGGCATGAGATTTCCGCGGATAAGGCCTATGGGGCTTGGGGGTTGGCAAGGGTTCGCGTTGGCTCCACGAAACGGCGCTCGAGCGCCCTCGTTTCATCGAGGGTTTGAATGCGGTATCGGGCGGGCGCATCGTCCCGGTACCCGGCGGCATCCTAATATTTGACAACGAGGGCAAGTTGCTCGGAGCCGTCGGTGTCAGCGGAGATACCTCCGACAACGATGAAATTGCGGCAGTTGCCGGGATCGAAGCTTCGGGCCTAAAGGCTCAGGTTGATTGGTCCGACTTAGGTCTCCATCGAGTCTTCGAGCTGGCCTCGCTTCCAGGCAGCTACGCCAGCTCGAGTTGGTGACCAAACCTATTCTGCTTGGTTCGAAGATAATTGATGTTGGCCGCATGTGCCGCTGTGATCAAGCTTCGACGAGCGTTTACTTGAATTCCGCATTCTCGGAGAGCGGCGACTTTGAAGGGGTTATTGGTGAGCAACGTGATGTTGTCCAGGTTCAAGTCCTTCAAAATGCCGACTGCCGCCAGATAGTCGCGACTGTCGCTCGGCAGGCCAAGCGCGGTGTTTGCCTCAAGCGTGTCAAGGCCTGTGTCCTGCAGGGCGTATGTGGCGATCTTGTTAGCAAGACCGATACCGCGACCTTCCTGTCCTCTGAGATAGATTATGCAACCGCGTTGCGCCTGTTGAACGATCGTCATCGCGAGGTCCAACTGGTCACCGCAATCGCATTTTGATGACGCGAGCACGTCACCAGTCAGACATTCCGAGTGGACGCGGACGGGAAGCCCATCGTCTTGGGTGTTGCCCGTCACAAGGGCGAGGTGCTCATGGCCAGTGAGGTTATCTCGATAGGCGTAGGCCGTGAACTGGCCGAACTTTGTCGGCAACTGTGCCTCGGAAACCCTGCTAACGAATGTCTCGGTTCGCCTGCGATACGCGATCAAGTCTGCGATCGAAATCAGGCGGAGCCCGTGCTTTTCGGCAAAGCGCTCGAGCTCTGGCAGTCGCGCCATCGTTCCATCGTCATTTGCTATTTCACACAGAACGCCCGCAGCACTGAGGCCAGCAAGCCTGGCGAGATCAGCCGATGCTTCGGTGTGGCCCGGTCGCGCCAGGACGCCATTCTTTTGGGCGCGCAACGGGAATACGTGTCCCGGACGAGCAAATCCCTCTGGCCGGATGCTGGGGTCAAGCAAAGCTCGGATGGTTCTCGCACGGTCGGCTGCGGAAATTCCTGTCGAAATCCCTTCACGAAGGTCGATCGAGACCGTAAAGGCGGTTCGCATAGTCTCCGTATTTTCCGAAACCATCAAGGGAATCGCGAGTTCCTCAAGGCGGCTGGCGGGTAATGAGGTGCAAATCAGGCCGCGAGCCTCGCGCATCATGAACGCGATTGCTTCCGGCGTAACCTTTTCGGCGGCGACAATGACGTCGCCCTCGTTCTCTCGATGCTCATCATCGACTACGACAAGCATCTTGCCTTCTGCGAACGCCGCTATCGCGTGTTCTATTGTTGAGAATGGCATGGCTGTTCTCCTTCAACTCTCGTCAACGAAGAAGCATAAGCATAAGCCATGCCAAAATCGTAAGCTGTTGTTATATAAAGGCTATGACCGAGCTCCTCGGTAGCTGTCGTCTTTCTGCAGCGACATTTCGGCGAAAGAGCAGGATCAGTACCCCTGCACCGAGTCCACAACATTTCTCAGCGCTTCACCCCGGCAAAGTCGCTCAACGTTCGCTCCGAAAATCGCCAGACAGCGTTCGATGTATCCCTTGGCATCGTCGCATGAAATGTGTGGCGATATCAGTAGATTTGGAACATCCCACCACGGCGAGGTGTCGGGCAGCGGTTCGTGTTCGAAGACATCGATGATCGCGCCGGCCAGGTGACCAGCGCGTAGCGCCGCCGCGAGGGCAGCATTGTCGACCACGGGGCCCCTGGCTATGTTGAACAGACTGGATCCCTTGGGGAGAAGAGATAGCAGCCCTTCGTCAAATAGGCTTCTCGTCGCTTCGGTAAGTGGGCAACTGACGACCAGAAAGTCCACGCGCGGCAATAGATGGCGCAGTTCACCTGGCGGGTGCATTTCATCAGCCAGGGGATGTGGTTCGCCGGACCGACGAACGCCAACGATGTAAACGCCGAATGGCCGAAGCCGTTCGGCGATCGCTTCGCCTAGGGATCCGAAACCATAGATCAGGACGGTCTTGCCCGTGATGCCCGTCGAGAGGGCGCTGTCCCATCGGTGATGCCGTTGATTGGTGGCATGCCGAGGCATCCCCTCGTTCAGCATGAGCACCGCCATCGCTCCGAATGTCCCTCCCTTTTCCGCGTGGACGCCGCTGCTGTTCGTCAGAGCGGCCCCAGGGGGCAGCCAATCCAGCGGAAGGTACTTCTCGATGCCCGCACTGGTGCAATGAACGAGGCGCAGGTTGTCTCCGTGGCGGCGAATGACGGCGGTGTCAAATCCGGAACCGACAAAGAAGTCAGCCTGCTTAAGTCGGTCTGAATCGAGGTTGTCGGAGCGCCGGACCGTTATATCCAGTCGGATCGTGTCCACTCTGATCGCATGCCGGATCTGAGCTTCCGTAACTTCATACGTCGGGGCAACACCCACCTTGTTTTCGACGTAGATGCAAAACTGCTTGGTTGTCATGCCTCACCTCCACAAACATTCGACTACGCAGTGCAAGCGGCGTGCCATCGCCACACATGCCGTTCTAGGTCGACCTTCCAGGCCAGAGTGGAATGGTCGCGCAGCAATGAGACTGAGTCTCGATTGTGAGAGACGGGCGCAATGAAGCCCGTCTCCTGATCCTCAAACCTTTAGAAAATATGGCTTTGCTCGGACTGGCACGGGACTTGCTGCCCTGTTTGGCGGCGCCGCGTTCTCAGCGGCACAACGCCTAGAGGAGCGAAGAGAAATGGAACTCGGACTTTTCATGATGCCGCTGCACGACGCGCGGCGCAATTATACCGAACTGCTGCAGCAGGACAGGGAGGCCATCATCCTTGCCGACCGCCTTGGATTTTCGGAAGCCTGGGTTGGCGAGCACATCACTTGCTCGTCCGAACCGATCGCGGACCCCCTTCAGTTCATGGCGACGCTGATCAACTCCACAAACAACATCAAGTTCGCGACGGGCGTTCTCAACCTCCCGCAACAGAACCCTGCCGTTGTGGCGGCACGAGTCGCTCAGTTCGACCACCTGAGCCAGGGACGGTTCATCATGGGTGTCGGGCCTGGAGGCCTCGTCACCGATATCGAGCTGTTCGGCACCGGCGAAAAGAACCGCGCGGAGATGGTAACCGAGGCGATCGAGATCATCCACAAGATCTGGGACTCCAACCCACCGTACAACATTCGCGGGAAGTTCTGGGACATTGTCGTCGAGAAGACGCTCATTCCAAGCCTCGGCTTCGGGCCGATGCTCAAGCCGTATCAGAACCCGTACCCGCAGCTCGCCATCTCCGTGATGAGCCCTTCCTCCAGCAGCGCCCGGCAGGCTGGCGAACGAGGCTGGGCAATGGTGTCAGCCAACTTCACCCCGGCTGCGAACGTAAGGACGCACTGGGAGCAATATGTCATTGGCGCGCAAAAGACTGGACGTCGGCCGGACCGAAACAGCTGGCGCATCGCACGGTCGATCCTGGTTACCGAAACCGACCAAGAGGCGGCCGACTATCTGGCGAGCGACTATTCGTCGGTCGGCTGGTACTACGACTACATCATAGAGGACATGGCAGCCTTCAAGCTGCTGGGCGTGCTCAAGCCGTCCATCACGACGCCGGACAGCGAAATCACCCGCAAGAACTGTCTCGACTGGATGGTGATGTCAGGTTCGGCGAAAACCGTCCTGGATAAACTCGTCGCCTTCGTCGACGATGTCGGAGGGCCGTTCGGAACCCTGATCATGACACAGAAGGATTGGGACAAGCCGGACCTGCATCGCCGCTCGATGGAATTGCTCGCGACGCAGGTCATGCCCAAGCTGCGCCAGCACTGCTCGCAACTCGTTGCCGCAGAGTAAGCTTCGGCCCGAAGCCACGTGAGAGCGGCGTGTTCTCGCCGCTCTCTTTCCGTGGCAAGCCATGGCTTGCCTGAGCGGAATGCAGTTTACTACCAGCAGCGCGTCTAGATCCGCGCCAAGGGTGAATTAATGTACGATTTCATCGTCGTCGGCGGGGGTTCCGCAGGCTGCACAATCGCGTCGCGGCTGAGCGAAGATCCGGATGCGCAGGTGCTGTTGCTCGAGCAGGGACCAAGCGATTGGAATCCCTACATCCACATGCCTGTCACCTACTTCAAGACCGCCAAGGGAGACTTGCTCACTCGCTATCGCCTTGAGCCGCAACGCCATCAAGGCGGGGCAACGCCCGAGTTTGTTCAGGCAAGGGTGCTTGGCGGGGGTAGTTCGGTCAACGCGATGGTCTACATGCGCGGCTGCCCGGAAGACTACGACCGCTGGGCCGCAGATGGATGCCCCGGATGGTCCTACCGCGACGTCCTGCCGTATTTCAGGCGCGCCGAGGACAACGAGAGGTTTGGTGGCGAGGTCCACGGGCAAGGGGGGCCGCTCGGTGTCTCTGACCAGCGCTATACTCACTACCTGACCAAAGCGTGGCTTCGTGCCTGCCAGGATATGGGCATCAACTACAATCCGGATTTTAACTCGGGCTCGCAGGCAGGCTGTGGCCTCTATCAGGTGACGATGCGCAACGGTAGACGAAGCAGCGCGGCAGTAGCTTACCTGAAGCCGGCACGCCTCCGGAAAAACCTCACGATCAAGACCAATGCGAAGGCGCTGAGCCTAATCATCGAGTCCGGCCGTGCCGTCGGCGTAAAATATCTGGAGAATGGTCGGCCGACCGAAGCCAGGGCCGGCAGCGAGGTCGTCGTAAGCTCGGGTGCCATCGGTTCCCCGCATCTGCTGCTGCTGTCGGGTATCGGACCAGCCGATCATCTGCGTTCTGTCGGCGTGCCTGTTGTGCATGACCTTCCGGGAGTGGGCCAGAACCTTCAGGATCATTTCGACATGTTCCTGATCTACGACCTCACGGGGCCCCACAGCTACGACAAGTACAAGAAATTGCACTGGCAAGCGTGGGCCGGGCTACAGTACGCCCTGTTCGGCAGCGGACCTGTTAATTCCAACATCTGCGAAGGCGGTTTGCTCTGGTATGGCGACGCGGCAGATCCCTTGCCAAGCCTGCAGTACCATTTCCTCCCCGGTGCCGGTGTCGAAGAGGGGGCTGAATCGACACCTAGTGGCAATGGCTGCACCGTGAACGTCTATCAATCGCGGCCGTTGTCGCGAGGGACTATCACGCTCCGTAGCAGCGATCCCATGAAGTCACCGGCGGTCGATCCAAATTATCTCGCTGAGCTTAGCGACATCGAATGCCTTGCCGAGGGAGTTCGTATCGGACAGGAAATTCTCGCCCAGCCGGCTTTGAAAAAGTACGTCAGGAAGCCTATCCGGCCTGACCGGATTCTGACCAGCAAGGCGGACAGAATGGAGTTTGTCCGACGTACCGGGCAGGGAGCATTGCATCCATCCGGTGCCTGCAAGATGGGGACGGATCCGCTCGCTGTTGTCGACCCTTTCCTGAGAGTGCACGGCCTCTCGGGACTGCGGGTCGCGGACAGCTCAATTATGCCGCGCGTCGTCTCAGGCAACCTGAACGCGCCGACGATAATGATTGGCGAGCGCGCGTCGGAATTCATAAGGGGCAACCGGGCCGCAAAGCAACAGGTAGCATAGCAGTCGACACATGCGCACGATCCGCCTCTCTGCTTCTTTGGACAATCAAAACCCATCCGAGTTCTCCTGGTGGCAGAAGGATCTGCGGCGCGAAAGCGCCGTTTCGACGGCTCCTCCACTGATGGGAAAGAAGTCGTCAGACACTGTCATTGTCGGCGGCGGATTTACGGGCATGTGGGCAGCTCTGGCCCTCAAGCGGAGAGATCCCGGCCGCAGTGTTATAGTCTTGGAAGCCGGACGATGCGGAGATGGTGCCAGCAGCCGCAACGGCGGGAACGTTCACGGATATTGGGGTGCCATTCAGTCGCTAAGCGCGCTTCTGGGCCGTGACAAGGCTATGGAGGTAGCGCGGCTTGGAACGCGCGCGCAGGACGGCATACGGGCATTTGCGACTGCGCCTGGCCGCAGCACTTGGTGGAGGGAAGACGGATATCTGCGGGTCGCGGCCAGCACGGCTCAGAAGAAGAGCGTGGCCTCGCTGCTGTCGGCCGCTCGAGATCTCGGTGTGCCCCATACGGTTCGCGGTCTGAATGCGATCGAGCTCGCAGCCTATTGCAGTTCGCACGCCTTCAGCATGGGCCTCCTGTTCAGCGAAGGCGCTACAGTCAATCCCGCTCGCCTGTCGAATGCCTTGCGTGAGGCGGTGCTCGCTGCCGGAGTGCAGGTATTCGAACTATCTCCCGCACTTGAGATCGCGTCCGGACCGCCATGCCAGGTGGCCGTCCGGTCAGGCGAGGTCGTCGCAAACTCAGTCATCCTGGCCAACTACACGGGCGCGCTTGTCCTTCCGGAAGTAGCATCGCGAACGACGATCTTTTCGAGCTTCCCGGTCATGTCCAATCCGTCTCCGGAAGCACTGGCCGCATCGAACTGGACCTCCGGGCGTGGAATGGCCGACTTGCGAATGTTCCAACATTATTTTCGGACAACGCCAGACGGACGGGTACTTGTTGGCTCTGGGTCCGGCCGCATGTCGCTGGGGCGCGACGATACCAACCCCATACTGCGGCGCGACCGCCAAAGCACGGATCGGGCTGCTGCAGCGCTTGCGCGCTTTCTGCCCGCCGTCGCAAGCGCGGGGATCGACACGACCTGGGGCTGGCCGATCGAGGTATCGTCCGACCGTTTGCCATTCTTCGGAACGTTGCCGGGAACGCAAATCCACTACGGCTGTGGTTACACGGGCCACGGCATCAATGCGACGTACATCGGAGGCGAAACCCTCGCCTCGCTTGCCCTCCAGACGAAAGACGAATGGTCGCTTTCACCATTCTGCACCAGGCGACAGCCCAAATTGCCTCCAGAACCATTCCGCTTTTTCGGCGGGCGATTTGTTCAGTGGGGCGTATTGAACTGCGAAGATGCGGAGGACTTGGGAGAGCAGGGGACTTGGATTGGCAAGTTCGCAGCCAGCTTGCCTGGAAGGCTAGGCCTTCGCATTGGCGTACGGTGACAGCCTAACCATCGCTATCCTAATTCCAGGCCGTGCTTTTTGAGCTTGCGATACAGAGTGGCTCGGCTCACTCCAAGGCGAAACGCGCAGTCCTCTGCATTTCCCCCTGACTGTTTGATGGCATGCTCGAGAGCGTTTCTTTCAGCATTGGCAATGATCGCCTTGGCGTTGCCTTCAGAAAAACTCGAAGCCTTGTCGAGGGCATCGGACCGCTCGGCACGTTGAGGGGATGCCAGATCGCTTCCGCGCGGCGAGGCCTCAGGGCCGTCGAAAGCAGGGGCGACAAAAAAACCGCCCGAACTCAGGTGCTCCACATCAATCTTGGCGTCATCTGCGATCATGACTCCCCGCTGGATGACGTTTCGCAACTCGCGAATGTTCCCCGGCCAGTTGTGGTGCCGGAGTGCGACTCTCGCCCTGTCTGTCAGCTCAAGACGTCGATTGCCCTGGTACTGAAGAACGATGGTGTCGATGATGCGATCTAGGTCTTTCCGTTCCCGCAGCGACGGGATGGAGACAACGACACCTGCAAGGCGATGGTAAAGGTCCCTTCGAAACCTTCCTTGCTCAACCGCGGTGGCTAGATCCTGATTTGTCGCAGCGATGACTTGCGTGTCGACATGTCGGAGCTTTCCGCTTCCCAGAGGCGACACCTCGGCAGTTTCAAGGAACCGCAGCAATCGTGTCTGCAGAACCAAGGGCATGTCCCCCACTTCATCGAGGAAGAGGGTGCCGCCATCCGATTCGACGATGCGCCCAGAATTTCCGTCCCTGTTGGCGCCAGTGAACGCTCCGGTGGCATAGCCAAACAGTTCGCTGTCGATCAGCGATTCTGGAACCGCAGAGCAGTTAAACGCAACGAAGGGCCCTCCGGACCGCATACTGTCGTCGTGCAGCGCCCGGGCCAAGGTGTCCTTGCCTACGCCCGTTTCTCCCAACAGCAAGATATGAAGCCCGGACCCTATGAAGCGGCGCAGCAGAGTGACGCTTTGGCGCATCTTCTCGTCGTCGCCCACGCAGTCGCTGAGAGTAGGCCTGTATCGGATAGGTGGCACTGGCTTCTTGTCCGACACTGCAGGTTTTGAAGATGACGGACCCAGCGCGCGCGGACGAGTGCCTCGAATTTCAAATTCTCGTGCAGTCCCGATTTGACGGAGGCGAGTTTCCTTTTCGTAGATCGCCTCTAGCGTCGATACTTCCTTTGATTTTTCGAACAGGCCCCACAAACTTCGCGATCCGAACGCGTTCTCGTTAAGCGACAATAGTTGGCGCGCGGCCCTGCTTGCACCAACCAGACGGCAATCGAGATCGACGGCGAGCATTGCTGGTGCGAGCGGATTACCGCTCAGGTTCAGTATTGCGTTCTTGGCAAAGCGGTCGCGAAAATATCGCCTCTCCAGCCGCCGGGCCACGTTCTGTGCCACACCGAACACGACCTTCTGAGTGCTCTCCTGGACAGCAGGGTTGCGCGTTGAGAAATTCACGACACCAAGCAAATTGCCGTCGGGGTCGAAGAAAGGGGCACCGACGCAGGCCTGGGCCGTGAAATCGGCAAAGAAATGATCGCTCAGGAGCACGGCTGTAGGCTGCAGGTTCCGGATAGCGGTCCCGATAGCATTCGTGCCGCCCACCTCTTCGCTCCAAACGGCACCGACGCGGTCCGTTGAGCAATGGTAGGTGTTGTCGCGGCTGCGGCGCTCCGCGAGAATGGTGCCGTGAGAATTTGTGATGTAGGCGCTATAGCCACCCTCCTGGATAATCGCTAGCGCGCCCTCAAGTTCCTCGCATGCCATGGCGAGGTCATTGTCAAACAACTCGCGCTCCAGCTTGAGCTCGCGTTGCGAAAGATCGACGATCTTGGGTTTCGTGGGATCCAGCTTGTGCTCGCCGATACAGCGAATCCACGACTCGGCACGCCAATCCTTACGCGCAGTCACTTCCGCCGTCGAAAGCGACTGAACAGTCGACTCAATTTGGGCTAGATGATCCTTCGCACGGTCCATAAGCTGAGACTGGTTAGACCTCCGACCCGGCTAACGAGTTTGTCATGAGATACGTCAAAGCCGTTGGAGTCAACCGCTTTGCGACCTCAGTCTCAAATGTGAGACTACCGCATCCAACTGCGCTGATTTCCTGAATGCGTGGCCATCTTCTGCGGGTGGCACAGGGCTTGCTTGGCGCTCCCCATCTTCTTTTGTCGAATGCGCGCCACCGCGAGGCGCTCATTCGCCGAATGTGGTTCAGCGCGAGCAAGTCTCGCCAATTGCGAGGAAAGAGATGGCTTATCGAGACGTGAAACTTTTCATCAACGGCGAGTGGTCGGATGCCGAAGGACGGCGGACCATCGATGTCGATAACCCGGCGACCGGCGAGCGTCTGGGCACAGTCGCACATGCTGACAGGAAAGACCTCGTGCGCGCAGTTCAGGCGGTTGAACAGGGTTTCGCCATTTGGAGTGCAATGTCAGCTTATGAACGAAGCAAGATCATCAGGCGCGCCGCGGACATACTGCGCGCCCGTCTGGACGAAATTGCGCGTATCCTGACGATGGATGAGGGCAAGCCTCTAGCTGAATCCCGCCTTGAGGTGGGTTCCTGTGCCGATCTCCTGGACTGGTTCGCCGAGGAGGGGCGCCGAACCTACGGCCGCCTCATCCCGGCTCGCGGTGTGGCGATTAGCCAGTTCGCTTTGAAGGATCCGGTCGGACCGGCGGTTGGCTTCACGCCGTGGAACTTTCCAATGAGCCAAATCGTGAGGAAGCTTGGGCCCGCGCTTGCCGCTGGCTGCTCGATCATCGTCAAGGGGCCCGAGGAAGCTCCAGGGGCTCCGGCACAGCTTTTCCAGGCCCTAGAGGAAGCGGGATTGCCGCCCGGCGTGGCCAATCTTGTTTTTGGCCCGCCCGCCGAGGTCTCGGAGTTTCTCGTGCCTCATCCGGTGATACGAAAAGTCTCGTTCACGGGTTCAGTCGCAGTCGGAAAGCACTTGGCTGCCATGGCTGGCAGCCACATGAAACGCGTGACGATGGAGCTTGGAGGGCATGCGCCCGTCATCATAGCGGATGATGCCAATCTGGATATGGCCGCAAGGGCTTTGACGGCATCGAAGTTCCGCAACGCGGGCCAGGTATGCATTTCACCGACGCGGTTTCTCGTGCAGGCCGGCGCGTACGAACCCTTCATGGAGAGATTTCTGGAAAACGTGGCCAAGATCAATGTGGGCAACGGCCTTGAAGATGGCGTGACCATGGGTCCCCTGATAGGACAGAAGCGACGCGCCGCGGTGGAGGCCATCGTCGAGGACGCGGTGGCCAAAGGTGCGCGCGTGGAAGCCGGCGGCCAGCGAATTGGCAACCAGGGCTACTTCTATGCGCCCACTGTCCTGTCAGATGTCAAGCTGGGCATGCGGGCACTCAACGAGGAGCCTTTCGGCCCGATCGCCTTGGTGAGCCGTTTCAAGGACCTCGACGAGGCATTGGCCGAAGCCAATCGGCTGCCATTCGGGCTCGGCTCCTATGCTTGGACATCAAGCGCCGCCACGGCCAACGTTCTTGCACGCAAGGTCCAGGCCGGGATGCTCAGCATCAACCACATCGGGCTGGGCTTACCTGAAACACCGTACGGCGGAGTCAAGGACTCCGGATACGGCTATGAGGGCGGAAGCGAAGCGCTTGAGGCGTATCTCAACACACGCTTCGTGACGCACGACACGGCACTGGTACCCTCATAGACAGTAGGCGAGGAGCAAGATCGTGATTAGAGCTGACGATTTTCGCGAGGCCATGCAGCGATTTGCTGGTCCCGTTACAGCCATTACGACAATAGAAAACGGTACTCCCAGTGGGCTGATGGCAACCGCCGTTTGCAGCCTTTCTGCCGATCCGCCGTCGATAATCGTATGCATAAATAAAACTGCAACGGCGCACGACGCAGTTCTGCGGCAAGGGTTCTTCGGATGCAGCGTGCTGCCCGATACGCTTCGGGCGTTCGCAGAGCACTTCGCCCGAGCCAAGGGCACCGACAGATTTGAGGGCGCGCTTTGGATCATGCAGGAAACCGGCGCGCCCCTGCTTGCGGGCTCTTCCGTCGCTTTTGATTGCCGGATCGCGGCGACGTACGACGGATACTCGCATTCGATCGTTGTAGGCATCATTCACGACATCCTTTTGCCGAATGAAAATGCCGATCGTTGCATGCTGTGGCATCGCAAGGGATTTGTGCGCGTAGCGGGAATGGAAGAAGCTGAGCGGCACGCTGACTGAAGCGGTACGCTCCCACTCGGGTTGATTTCGCTGGCGCGTTCCCGGAAGTCTCAATGCTGAGACGTAAGCTAAGTCAGCAAGTGCGTCTCAAGCGACGGAAAAGATCGGCGAGACCATCCTGATAAAAGTGTCGTATTTCAAAAGCTTAGGTAGAGGTCGAGAATCTGGCACGGTTCGTGCTTGACATGAATTGAGCAGTCCGGCGAGACCTGGAAGAAGGAAGCGCGAGAGCCGATGACGAAAGTTCGATTTGAGCGTGTCTCCAAAATGTTTGGAGACTACACCGCGGTACAAGAACTCAATTTCGAGATCAACGATGGCGAGTTCCTGGTGCTCGTCGGTCCCTCGGGTTGCGGAAAGACGACGACGTTGAGAATGCTCGCGGGGTTGGAGACACCATCCTATGGGCGGATCTGGATAGACGACAAGGACGTAACGCTGCTTCCTCCGGGGGAGCGGGGCATCTCGATGGTCTTCCAGAGTTATGCCCTTTATCCGCACATGACGGTTGCGAAGAACCTGTCATTCGGGATGGAAGTGAGGCACGAGCCCAAGGCGCAGCGTACGGAGCGCGTTCGACGCGTTGCCGAGATGCTCGGCCTAACTTCCATGCTGGACCGCAAACCTGCGGCACTATCCGGTGGTCAGAGGCAGCGCGTCGCTCTCGGCCGCGCCATGATCCACGAGCCGAAGCTCTTTCTCCTGGATGAGCCGCTCTCCAACCTGGATGCCGCGCTTCGCGCCCAAATGCGATTTGAAATCTCCGACCTTCAGAAGAGGTTGGGCATCCCTACCGTTTATGTGACGCACGATCAGGTGGAGGCGATGACGATGGGTCATCGCATAGCCGTATTCGCTCGCGGTCGCCTGATGCAGATCGGCACCCCACAAGAGTTGTTTCGCAACCCGTTGAATCGAGAGGTCGCAAGTTTTATCGGCTCTCCCAAGATGAACATCGTCGATGGCGATCTCTTCGGGATCGAATCGCGTGCATCCGTTCGGCTCCTCGGCGGCTCATTCAAGTTGTCCGACATGCAGGTTGCTGCTCTTTCGCAAAAGGCGAAACCCAAAGTGCAGGGCGGCATCAGGCCCCAGGACTTGCACTGGGTGCAAGATGCTCCCTCCCGCTGCGATCAGCGCATTTCGGGCAGGGTCATCAGCATCGAAACCACGGGCGCTGAATCGTTCGTGATGGTCAAGATCGGCGAGGCGCTGGTGAACGCAAAGTTCCCAAGCTTCGCTCCCGTGAAAGTCGACGACAATGTCGACCTTGCATTCGACATCCACGACCTCCACCTCTTCGACCCGGAAACTGGCGATGCGCTGCTGACAATCGACGTAAATGCCCACAAGCCGGGCAGCTTGTCGCCTTTCGACCCATCTCTAACCGTGCAGCACAAATAAGGGGAATAGCATGCGCAATAGAAACAAAATATCGCAGAGAGTCATTCTCGGTTCTCTTGCGATTACGGCAACAATGATTGCTTTCCAAGCGCCTGCCTTTGCGCAGGACAAGGTCACGCTCAGGATCGCGTATTCTCAGGACTTCGTCCCGCTGACTCCAGAGCTCGGAAAAGCATACTGGGCGAGCGTCATCGACCAATTCCAGAAGGCCAACCCGAACGTTACCGTCGAGGCCATCCCAGTCCCTGGAAGCTACAAGGATTTCGAGAACAAGATGGGGCTGCTCTACCGCTCGCCCGATACGGCGCCGGACCTGGCAGAACTCTCCAACCAGAACATCGTCCAATGGATTGAAAGCGGCTACCTGGCCGATCTTAGCGAGTACGCTGCTAAGTCCGACTGGTACAAGACGATCCCGGACTCCGTGAAGGCAGAGTACACCCTCGACGGGAAAACATACGGAATCAGCCACGGCGAGAACGAGATGGGTCTCCTCTACGACAAGACCCTCTTCAACAAGGCAGGCATCGCGATGCCTTGGGAGCCGAAGTCCTGGAAGGACGTTCTCGACGCGGCACGCAAGATCAAGTCTTCAAGCCCTGATGCCTGGCCGCTTTGGCTGTCCACCGGCACCGCGCAGGGAGCCAGCGCGGCATCCTACGGACCGAACAGCCTTCTGCTGGGATCATCCGATCCGACCATTTACGATGCCGGCAGCCAGAAATGGGTGGTGGATAGCAAGGGTATCCGTGAGGTGATCGACGCCTATCGGACGGCATCGGCCGAAGGACTGCTTGCTCCGGCCTCTCAGCTCCTCAATGCGACTGCGATCGCCACGCCCCCTACGGAAATCCCCAATCATCATATCGGGATCACACTGGCTGGCAACTGGTTCAGCCTGCAATGGGTCAAGAAGGTGTCCGCACCCTACTATCCGAATGCCAAAGATGAGGTGGGTTATGCTCCGTTGCCCACCGTGAATGGCCAAGCACCCGGGGTTGGGTCCGCGCTCAGCGGTTGGGGCAGTTCGATCTACGCCAACTCCAAAAACAAGGACATCGCCTGGAAGTTCATCGAACTGCAGATGACGAAAGGCAATATCCTGACAGCGGCATTGAATGGATGGACGCCGCCAACCCCTGAAGCCAGGCAGGACAAGGACTGGTTGGCGTTGGATCCATTCCAGGAGGGCTTCCAGAAGCTCTTGCCGCAATCCGTCGGCATACCTCTCAAGGCGGGCTACCCGGTCTGGGCCATGGGCTTCATCACCGCTACAGAGGCTGTTGTGCTCGACCCGACGGTGTCGGTCGACGATGCGGTCCAGAAGATGAACGACTATGTCGCCAACCAACTTGGTGCCGACCAGGTGATGGTCAAGAAATAATCTGCCAATCGGTTATGTGACAATTGCAAGGATCAAGCCGTGGGAAGAGCTCTCGAACCCAAAAAGGTGACTACGATGGTGATGCCTCGGCTTGATCGACAGCGATACGAATGGAGCAGCGCCCTCCTACTTTCCCCGGCGGCGCTGCTGTTGCTGGGAATGTTCGTGGTGCCTATCGCCTACGCGTTCTATTTGGGTCTGACCAACCTCCAGCTCATTGGGGCGAATGCTCTCCACTATCGGTTCACGGGCACGTACAACATCCTGTATATGTTCCGCGACAAGGAGTTCTATCACTCCGTACTGCTTACCATCTACTTTGTGGTCGGCGCTGGCGCGATAGCCTCGACGGTCGTGGGATTGATTCTCGCGATGTTGATGGAAAAGGCTCTCCCGGCTCTCGGCACCATGGTTGGTGCTCTCGCGATGCTCGCCTGCATCCTTCCGCCGGCAACGGTGGCGGTTGTTTGGTTTGCAGTGTCGACCGCTGGCGGTGTCCTTCCGACAGTTCTGGGAATGCCTGGCTCCGATCTGCTGTTCAAGTTCCCGATGACGATCGTCTCCGCGGCCAATGCCTGGTCCTTATGCGGCCTGTCCATGCTCATGTTCGCCGCGGCGCTGAAGAATATCCCCCGGGACATGATCGAAGCCGCCATGCTCGAAAACGCCTCAGGAGCACAGCGATTGTGGCGCATTACCCTTCCCATGCTAAGGCCCACCATCATGACTTCGGTGCTGATGATGACGCTTCTGTCCTTTGGGAATTTTACGCTCGTCTTCATGATGACGGGTGGCGGTCCAGGTGGGAAAACCAACATCCTGCCCGTCTATTCCTACCTGCAGGGCTTCAGCTTCAGCAATTTGGCCTACGGTGCCCTGCTTGGTAACGTCATTGTCGTTATGGCCGCGTTGCTTGGATTGGCCTTTGTCGGCATCGACCGCTGGCTAAATCGGGCTCAAAAAATCGCCTAGAAGTATTCGAGGAGGCCACCAATGAGCATCATTGTTGAAGAAGGGCGCTTCAGGGCCGCAGGTTCGGTTTTGGATGATGCGCCCAAGGTAAAGGATCGCCGTTTCACGCTAGATCGCGCGGCCGTCAACGCGTCACTGCTTTTCTGCGGTCTGCTTTTCGTTCTGCCGCTCACCTGGCTGATCGTTGCGTCAGTTGACGCTACGGCGAGCCGACAGGTCCATCTTCCAACGCTAACGATGGATAACTTCTATTCCGTCGCCGAACCCGGGCGCATGCGGGGAATCTTGAACAGCGTCATTATTTCGATGATCGCCACCATCATCGCGACGGTTCCGTCCATTTTTGCAGGCTATGCCTTCTCGCGTCGTTACATTCCGTTCAAAAGCGCGACGCTGTTGATTGTTCTGTTCCTGTCCGGCGTGCCGATCAACATCGTGATCGTGCCGGTCTACCAGATATTCGCATCTCTGAACTGGTTGTCGATGATCCCGACCGCGGTGTTCTTGGGCGTGACTTCGCTTCCGTTCGTGCTCTTCATCGTCAAGAATGCGATCGATGCCATCCCACTCGACCTTGAGGAGTCGGCGCGGATCGAGGGTGCGAATACAGCCCAAATTTTGTGGCGCGTGGTCGTGCCGCTAGCCATGCCTGGCATCGCTGCCGGTGCCATATTCGCCTTCGTTAACACATGGGGGAATTTCCTGGCTCCGCTGGTCCTCATCACATCGTCGGACATGCAACCTAGCCCGGTAAAGATCTTCTCCTTCCTGGCCGCCAACGTCACACGGTACGGGGGCGTAGCGGCGTACTCCATTGTCTATTCTGCGCCAGTCGTAATTCTATACCTGGTGCTCAACCGTGTGTTTCGTAAGGGCTTTGTCTTGGGCGGCGCGGTTCGAGGCTAAGCAATTTTTGGACCACCGCTCACCTCTCAGCAACTGGAGCCGTCCAACACCTCGTTGGGCGGCCTATTTTCTTTTTCTTCGGAAGTCCCTCTTCGATGCTCGCGCTCGGGGGGCGCGGCGGTCGAACGCAGGCAGGCCGTAAACTGATGCGGATCGGGATTGCGACAGGCTAGGAAACGGCGGCCTTCGCTTTCGACGAACGACTGCCCGGCCAGGCGCGCCATTGCTACAGGGCGGCGTGTCGCCGACAGCGTCGTCGGCATCATGCCGATCATCATCGTCGCCATGGTCACCGTCATCGTCGATTACATTGCCGACAGATGACGCTGATGATCGGCATACTGAGCATGACCATGGTGCGCGTGAGTGATGAGCGGCCCCATCCCTTGGCGATTGACGGACCCCTCCGATCGACGCGACCAACCTAGCGTGCCGCCTGCCCGACCGACCTTGCCTCAAGCGGATGCCGAGAACGACTTCAGCGGGTGGCGGAGGCGTTCTCCAGGTCAAGGAACTTGGCCTTATTGCGTCGGTGGGTCAGCAGAAACCGCGTTCGGTAGCAGCTTTCCGAAAGGCCTGTCGGAACCAGCAGGTGCGCAATGATGTGGGCGATGCCCAGCGCATCGGGCTTGTCGGTCTCGTTGCGCTGCGTCGACATTGCGCCGCGTACACACTCCGTTGCATAGCGCAGCCGACGGTCCCTTTAGCCAAAGTTACCGAAAAATTGATATAAATTAGTAATCGCTAATGCAGAATGCACTGCTATTTCTGTGGCAGTAGGACGTTTGCTTAGAGTTCGAATGGGGTACATCCATTCGACCTCAATGAGGGGTGGAGATTGCGGAGGCACGCAGCTGTTGCTGGATGCAAGCCGAAGACGGCGGCGCCGCAAAGGATGCGGGCCCACTCGGGGCATTCGTTGCGTGCTGTGCTTCAGGCCCCTTCTCTTTCCAGGTGCCAGTGATGAACGATGGTGAGCGGACTCATACTGAACCGGAGACGAGCTCTTGGACCGGCCGCAACAGGCGTCTCGACCCATCACGCCTGCCGGAGACGGTGAGCTACACCACGAGTGACAACTATGGCGACGTGACCTTCACGCTCAACCAGCGTGGTGTGGTGGTCCGACGCATGCAGGATTTAAGCGGCGCACCGACAATCATTGCCCTTCCCGCCAAGGTATTCCGCGGCGTGGCCGCCTGCGCGATGGAGGATCCGGATGGAAAAATCACATCGGAGCTCAAGCTTCTGCACATTGATCCGACGCTGACGGTGCCGATGATAGTGTCCTACTATCTCGAACT